>DASVAP010000083.1:0-2460 GCA_036376275.1 Planctomycetota bacterium
GTCTCCAGGGGCACCTGGTCGACCAGCTCCAGGCCGTAGCCCGACAGCCCGTGCATCTTCTTCGGGTTGTTCGTGAGGATGCGCATCCGCCGCACCCCCAGGTAATGGAGGATCTGGGCTCCGATGCCGTACTCGCGCAGGTCGGCCGGGAGCCCCAGGGCCTGGTTGGCCTCGACCGTGCCGAGCCCCTCGTCCTGCAGGCGGTAGGCCTTCAGCTTGTTGGCGAGGCCGATCCCGCGCCCCTCCTGGCGCAGGTAGAGCAGCACCCCGCGCGGCTCCTGGGCCAGGCGCTCCATGGCCTTGTGGAGCTGCGGCTCGCAGTCGCAGCGCTCGGACCCGAACACGTCGCCCGTCAGGCACTCGGAGTGGACCCGCACCAGGACCACGTCCTCGACCGGCCCGCGCGGCCCGTCCAGGCCCGGACCGGGCATCCCGATCGTCAGGGCGACGTGCTCGACGCCGTCGACCGTGGAGCGGAAGAGGTGCGAGCTGAACTGCCCGTGGCGCGTCGGCAGCGGCACATCCATCACCACAGGCTCGACCAGGCGCTCGTTCCGGCGCCGGTAGGCGATCAGGTCCTCGATCGTGCAGATCTTGAGCCCGTGGCGTGCCGCGAAGAGCTCCAGCTCGGGCATGCGCGCCATCGAGCCGTCCTCGTTCATGATCTCGCAGATCACCCCGGCCGCCGAGCGCGCCCCCGCCAGGCGCGCGAGGTCGACCACGCCCTCGGTCTGCCCCTCGCGCACCAGCACGCCCCCGTCGCGCGCCCGCAGCGGGAACACGTGCCCCGGGCTGACCAGGTCCTCGGCCCCCGTCGCCGGATCGCAGGCCACGCGGATCGTGTGCGCCCGGT
Organism: Planctomycetota bacterium; assembly: GCA_036376275.1. Classification (GTDB taxonomy): domain Bacteria; phylum Planctomycetota; class UBA1135; order UBA1135; genus JABFRZ01. Next base: position 854 of record DASVAP010000083.1, read on the forward strand.
CCGCCGCGCTGATCCCCGTCGTGACCCCGCGCGCGGCCTCGATCGAGACCGTGAAGGCCGTGCCCATGCGCGAGCGGTTGCGATCGACCTGCGGCAGGAGCCGCAGCCGGTCGCACACCTCCCCCGAGAGCGGCAGGCAGATCAGCCCGCGCGCCTCGCGCGCCATGAAGTTGATCGCGGCTGGCGTGACGTGCTCGGCCAGCATGGCGAGGTCGCCCTCGTTCTCACGCGAGGGATCGTCGACCAGCACGATCATCCGGCCGGCCTTCAGCTCGGCCAGGATCTCGGGGATGGGGCTCGGGGGCATGGGGAACCGGGGAGTCTAGCCCGCGGACCAGGGCGAACGTCCGGCGCGGGCGGTGCCGACACCGCGCCCCAGACCCGCGGTCGTCGGCCGGCATGCACTGCCGGCCAGATCGAGTCCCGGGGGTCCGACACCGCCGGGAGCCCGAACGGGGAGCCCTCCACCAGGTGCTCCGCTCCCACCTCCAGACCTTCCTCGCGCGCGCGGACGAGCGAGCGGGGCCGGGGCTGCCCGGCTTCGTGCGGCGCGAGCTCTACCGCTACCTCGACTGCGGGATCCTCTCGAACGGCTTCGCGCGCGTGCACGGCTCGTCCTGCGGCCGGGACGAGCTGGTGGCCTTCTCCTGCAAGGGCCGCGGGTTCTGTCCCTCCTGCTGCGGCCGGCGCATGGCCGAGACGGCCCTGCACCTCGCCGACGAGGTCCTGCCCGCCGCGCCGCTGCGCCAGTGGGTGCTCTCCTTCCCCTACCCGGTGCGCCTCCATCTCGCCTACGACGCGCGCCTCGCCTCGGGCGTGCGGCGCATCCTGGTGCGCGCGCTCTTCGGCTGGCTGCGCGAGCGCGCCGGCATCCCGAGCGGGCGCGGGGGCGCCGTGGTCGTCGCGCAGCGCTTCGGCAGCGCGCTCAACCTCAACCTCCACTTCCACGCGCTGGTCCTCGACGGGGTCTATTCCAGCCCGGGCCCGCTCGCGCGGCCGGTCTTCCACCCCATCGAGCCGCCCACCGATCGCGACGTCGCCGAGCTCTTGACCGTCCTCCAGCGCCGCATCCTGCGCTACCTCGCGCGCTGCGGCCGCCTCCGGCGCGAGCCGGAGGAAGAAGCCGCAAGCGAGGGCGAGGAGCCGCTCCTCGCCGAGCTGTACTCCGCCTCGGTCCAGGGACGGGGTGTCCTGGCGCAGCGCGGCGGAGAAGGGGTCCGGCCCCTCGCGCGCCGGCGCGGCGAGCGGCCGCTCTCCCTCCCGGGGGAGCTGTGCGCTTCCCTGGACGGCTTCTCGCTCCACGCCAAGGTCGCGCTCGAAGCCGAGGATGGCGATGGGCGCGAGCGCCTCACTCGCTACCTCGCCCGACCTCCCGTCGCGAGCGAGCGCCTCTCGCTGGCCGAGGACGGCCGCGTGGTCTATCGCCTCCGCCGACACTGGAAGGACGGAACCTCGGCCGTGGTCTTCCAGCCGCTCGACTTCATCGCCCGCCTCGCGGCCCTGGTCCCGCGGCCCAGGACCCACCTCCTGACCTATCACGGGGTGCTCGCCCCGGCGGCCGAGTGGCGCGACTGGATCGTGCCCGCACAGCGCTCCCCCCGCAGCGA
>DASVAP010000096.1:0-4437 GCA_036376275.1 Planctomycetota bacterium
AACGGCCTACGCGCGCCGGTCTTCGTCGAGCTCCTCGAAGAGGGGTAGCTGGGAGAGGGTGCGGGCGGCGGGCGCGGGCCGCGCCGCCCGGCGGCGCGGCGTGGCCGGCGCCTCGCCGCTAGACGCGCGCGCGCTTCTTGCCTCCGCCCTTGGCACCCTTGGCGGCCTTCCCGGCGGGGGCGGCCCTTTTCTTGGCCGGCACGGTCGGCGCGACCTCCTCGCGCGATTCCCGCGCGCAGATCGAGGTCAGGGCCGCGAGCAGGGCGCCGTGGACGGCCTTCTTCTCGCCGGCCTTGGCCGTGATGGCGGCGCACACCAGATCCCCCAGCGAGACCAGCCCGACCAGGCGCCCGCCCTGGTCCGTGACGGGCACGCGGCGCACCTTGCGCAGCCCCATCTCCGCCAGGACGGCGACCACCGAGTCGCCCGGGCGGCAGCTCAGGACCTCGCTGGCCATGCAGCCCGCGGCGCGCAGCTCGCGCAGCGTGCGCCCCTGGTGGCTGGCGTGCACGAAGGCGTCGCGGTCGGTGACGATCCCGACCAGCCGGTCCTCGGCGTCGACCACCGGGACGGAGCCGCAATCGTTGTCCCACATCAGGCGCGCCACGTGCGCGAGGTCGGTGTCGGCTCGGGCGGCGACCACGCGCCGCGTCATGACGTCTTCGATCTTCATGTCGGTCTTCCTCGGGTGCTTCGGGCCGGTCGGGGCGCGAAAAAGGGCTGCGAATCCTAGCGCTCCCGCGGCGCGGCGCCAATGCCCGGCGGCCCGTGCTCCCACGCGCGCGGCGGCGTATCCTCGGCCCTCATGCCCACCGGAACCGCGCGGACGAGCGCAGCGGGTGCGTCCCTGCTGGAGGGGCGCGAGGTGGTCGTGCTCGGGAGGCTGCGCGCCTGCTCGCTGGCGGAGGCCCACGCGCGGGTGGCGGCGGCGGGCGGCCGACTGGGCGAGCGCATCGGCGCGCGCACGGCCTGGGTCGTGCTGGCGGACGACGGCGTCCCGCTCGGCGACGACGGAGCCCTGCCTGGAGCGCTCGAGGAGGCGCGCGCGCGCGTCGAGCGCGGCGAGCCGCTGGAGTTCCTGGGCGAGGCGGAGTTCCTGCAGCGCCTCGGCCCGGCGGACGGCGGGGCCAGCCTGCGGCGGCTCTACACCAGCGCGCAGCTCGCGCGCATCCTCGACGTCTCGCCCCGGCGCATCGCCGCCTGGGTGCGCGCCGGGCTGATCCGGCCGGCGCGCACGGCGCGGCGCCTGGCGCACTTCGAGTTCCGCGCCGTGGCGCAGGCGCGCGCGCTCGTGCGCCTGACGGCGCGCGGGGCCACGCCGCGCCGCATCCGCGCCAGCCTGGAGGCGCTCGAGCGCTGGTGGCCGGACGCGCGCGCCTCGCTGGCGCAGCTCGACGTCCTGGAGGGCCGGCCCGAGCTGTGCGTGCGCACGCCGAGCGGCGCGCTGGCCGAGGCCAGCGGTCAGCTGCGCTTCGACTTCGCGTCCGCCGGGGCGGAGCCGGCCGAGCCCGTCGGGGCCGAGGAGCTGTGGTTCCAGCGCGGCCTGCGCCTGGAGCAGGAGGAGCGCCTGGACGAGGCCACCCAGGCCTACGCGCGCGCCCTGGACCCGGCGCACCCGCGCCCGGAGATCGCCTTCAACCTCGGCAACGCGCTCTACGCCCTGGAACGCCGCGAGGAGGCCTGCGCGGCCTTCGGCCTGGCCACCGAGCTCGACCCCGAGTACGTCGAGGCCTGGAACAACCTGGGCAACGCGCTCTCGCTCCTCGGCCGGCACGCGGAGGCACGCGCCGCGCTCGAGCGCGCCCTGGCGCTCGAGCCGGGCTACGCCGACGCCCACTTCAACCTGGCCGAGACCCTGGCGGCCGCCGGCGAGCTCGAGCCGGCCCGCGCCCACTGGCGCGCGTACCTCGAGCACGACCCCGACTCGCGCTGGGCGGCCGAGGTGCGCGCGCGCCTGCGCCGCACCGACCGGGGCCGGCCGCGGGCGCTGGTCCCGGAAAGCGAGACCCCCTCCGGACGCGCAGAGCGCCCGGAGGGGGCCGGTTCCGGCTCGCGGCCGGGCTAGGCGATCGAGGATCGCCCACGGGTTCCGCCGTCAGCGTGACCGCCACGGTTCACCGGGCGGGCGCCAGCCCGCTCGGCGATCCGTGGCGCAGCCTCCTGGCCCTAGAACTGCTCGCTGACGAGGTTGCTCGTGCGGCAGGAGAAGGGCTCGACGGCCTGCGCGTGGAACGTGCGTCCCGCGGCGCCGGCCGGCACGCCCGCGACGATCGTCGCGATGCCGCTGGCGTTGGCGTTGGCGCGCCCGATCAGGCGGAAGGGCCGCGCCAGCCCGAGCGGGATGCCGCCGCAGTTGCCGAGGTTCACCAGGCTGGCCCCGAGCTGGAGGCCCGTGTAGACCCCCACCACGCGGCCGGGCGTGCAGCCCGTGATCACGTAGGAGTTCGGGACTCCGGCCGTGCCCGGCACCGGGTTCGCCAGCACGAGCTGGTTGCCCGGCGGCGGCGCGTCGGCCACCGCGATCAGGTTGACCTTGGTCTCCGTGTCGGAGCCGCCCGGACCGGTGACCGTCAGGCTGACGGTGTAGGTGCCGGCGGCGTAGGAGTGCGTCGGGTTCTGCAGGGCCGAGGTCGCGCCGTCACCGAAGTCCCACAGGCGCGCGGTGATGTCGCCCGTCGAGGTGTCGGTGAAGGAGACGAGCAGCGGCGCGGTGCCCGCGTTGGGCGCCGAGTTGAAGGCCGCCACGGGCGTCGCCGGGGGCTCCGGCGGGACGCTCTTGAGGCCCAGCACAGCGAACAGGTTGGTCTCGATCGAGTTGACGCCCGGACCGCCCACCGAGGGGCCCTGGATGCGGAAGAGGTTGATGCCGTTCTGGCCGCCCGTGATCGTGTGGTCGATCGAGGGGTTGCCGACGTACTCGCGCCCCTGGGCGTCGAGGATCGGGAGGTCCGAGTCCCAGGTGAGGAAGGGCCCGATCGCGCCGCCCAGAGCGGTCGTGAAGACGCCCGGCGTATCCACGCCGACGTCGTCCGTGAAGTTGATGCCGCGCACGCCCGCGTTGGCGGCGACGAAGTTGAAGATGCCGACCGGCGTCGTCACGGTGTAGTTCGAGCCCGCGATCAGGTTGTCGACGCGGATGCGCACGCGCGCGAAGGCCACCTGGTCGCCGGCCGCCGCAACCTCGTTGGCGAAGGCCGCCTCGAGCGCGATCACCAGCAGGGCCTGGCCGCCGCCGTTGGTCGGCATGCTGGCCTCGCACACGTTCCAGAAGGCCTCGTCGGGGAAGGTGCCGCCGTAGTTGGCCGGGAAGGGCTGGTTCGGGTCGACGAGCGACACCGCGCCCGTCTCGAGCAGGCACAGGACCGGGTCGGTCAGGCACAGGTCGAGCTGCAGGCCGTTGTTGTCCGCGTACCACTCGGGAAAGCCGTTGTCGGCACTGGTGGGCCCCACGGCCGCCAGGCCCTGGGCGCTGGCGAGACCGGCGGGGACGAGGGCAGCGATCGACGCGGCCCCCAGGAGGGACTTCGAGAGACGCATTGGGGGAAGCTCCAATTCGGGGAACGGGCGGGCTGGGATCGGGGGTGCGGACCCTGGCCCGGGGGCCACCGCCTGGGGTCCGACGCTCCAAGGATATGCGCTCCAGAGAAATGCGCTGTCCTATGGGAGTGAAATCGTCCGACGCACACGCGCGCGGAATCGGCGCGAAGCGGAACGATTTTCCCGAGCACGCGACGGCGCACGCGCCGCGCGGGTCAGCGCGCGTCCGGCGCGAAGCGTGCGCGCAGCGCGGCCGCGGCCTGCGCGAGGTCCTGCGGCGCACTCAGCACGGGTCGGAAGAGATCTCCGATCCGCTCCAGGCGCTCGGGCACGTTCTGCAGCGTGAAGTGCGCCATGGCCAGATCGCCCTCGAGCTCGTCCCAGGCCAGCGGCGTCGAGACCGTGGCCCCGCGCACGGGCCGCACGACGTAGGGCGGCACCACCGTCTGGCCCTTGCGGTTCTGGCCGAAGTCGACGTAGACCTTGCCGCCGCGCTCGGCCACGCTGCGCTCGACCGTGGCGATCTCGGGCAGCTCGCGCGCGACGAGGCGCGCCACGGTCTCGGCGAACATCTCGGACTGGGCGTAGGTGTAGCCCGGCGCGAGGCCCACGAAGACGTGCAGCCCGCTCGAGCCCGAGGTCTTGAGCGCCGGCGAGAGCCCGATCCCGCGCAGCAGCCGCCCGACCTCGCGCGCGATGCGCACCACGTCGGCGAAGGGCGCCTCCTTCGGATCGAGGTCGATCACGCACCAGTCGGGTGAGTCGAGCGAGCCCACGCGCGACATCCACGGGTGCAGGTCGATGCTGCCCAGGTTGACGAGGTAGAGCAGCGTGTCGCGGTCGTCGCACACCATGTAGCGCAGCTTCCCTGCGCGGCTCTTGCTCGCGATCTCCAGCGTG
>DASVAP010000109.1:0-22468 GCA_036376275.1 Planctomycetota bacterium
GAGAGAACGGATGGGTCGATGTGGCCGGCTCAGGCGTTCGCAGAGCGCTCGACGCGCGCCAGGGCGACCACCGTCACCTCGCGTGCCCCGCCGCGGCGCAGCTCGGCCGCGCAGGCGCGCGCCGTCGCACCGGAGGTGACGACGTCGTCCACCAGCCACAGGGCGCGGCCCTCCAGCCGCGCGGCGCTGCCGGGACGCAGGCGGAAGGCCCCCTCCACGTTCGCGCCGCGCGAGCGCGCTCCGGGCGCGCCCTGGGGCGGCGTCCAGCGCCGCCGGCGCAGGGTCGCGAGGTAGGGCCGGTCCAGCTCCTCGGCCAGGGCGCGCGCGAGGCGCGCGGCCTGGTCGTGGCCGCGCTCGAAGCGCCGCAGGGGATGCAGGGGCACGCTGGTCAGGAGCACGCCGCGCGGCGGCGCGGCGTCGGGCGCGAGCGCCGCGGCGAGGAAGGCCGCCAGGGGCCGGTCGAGCTCGGCGCGTCCGCCGTGCTTGAGGGCCAGGATCCACTGCGCCAGGGCGCCCTCCGGCCGGTACGGCCCGGCCGCGAGCAGGCGCCGGAAGCCCCGCGGGCGCCGGCGGCACGCCGCGCAGGGTCCCGTGCGCACGCCGGCCGGCAGGCGCTCGGCGCAGCCCTCGCAGCGCGCCTGGTCCGGATCGAAGCGGCACGGCGCGAGGGCGTGCTCGGCACAGCCCAGCCCGTCCACGCTCGGGCGCGCGCGGCACAGCCAGCACAGGGGCGGATAGACGGCCGCCTCCAGCTCGGCCCAGGCGGCGGCCAGCCACGGAAGGAGTCGCGGGAGGAGCCGCGCGCGGAGCGCAGGGCGGAGGGCTCGCATCGGATCCTCGACCGGAGGATCCGCGCGCCGGTCACACGAAGCCTTCCTCGGTCTCGGTCGGCTGCCGGGCCGGGGCGCGGCGCGCGACGGGCTCGCGCGGCGGCTCGTCCAGGCCGAGCCGGCGGCGGATGCGCGCCAGGTAGGAGGAGACCGAGTCGTTGCCGTCCGAGGCGATCCCGAACAGCTCGCCCAGCTCGCGCGCCAGGGGCAGGTCGGCCTCCAGGGCCGGCGGGTGGGCGCGGAAGTGGGTCCGCAGGATGCGCAGGAAGAGCGCGTGCGAGAGCCACCAGCCGCCCAGCTCGAGGGCCGCCACGGAGAGCGCCAGGGCCACGACCCAGCGCAGCGGGAAGCGCGCCGGCTCGACCTCGCCGCCGGCGCGGTAGTGCCCGTAGACCTGCAGCGCGAAGCCCACCAGCAGGAACAGGAAGGCGAGGTGCGCCTGCAGGCGCTGGAAGAGGGCCGAGCGCAGCATCACCAGCCGGCCGCGCGGCGCACCGAAGTGCTCGGCCAGCAGCGTGCGCGGGTTGCGCACGAGCAGCCCGTTCGCCAGCAGGAAGATGCCGATCAGGACCAGCACGAGCCCGAGGCCGAAGGCATCGGCCGGTCCAGGCAGGATCCCGCTCCACCAGGGCATGGCCTGAACGGTAGGCAGCCCCCCGGGGAGCCGCAAGCCGGCCATCGCTTCCCGATGGGAGCGCGTGGTCGGATCGGAGCGTCGCGCTGCGTACAATCCGCCCTGCCGCGAGGCCCCGTTGAGCTCCGTCGACCTCGAGACCCTGCGCACCCTGGCCACCCTCGCGCGCCTGACGCCGTCCGACGCGGAGCTGACGCGCCTCGCGGCCGACCTCGGGCGCATCCTGGAGGCCTTCGAGGCACTGGCGCAGGCCCCCGGGCCCCGGCCCGACGAGCCGCCGGCGACGCGCACGCGTGCCGACCGGCCGGTGCCCGCGCTCGATCCGGAGGCCTTCCTGGCGGCGGCGCCCGCGCACGAGGGGGGCTTCTTCGTCGTGCCGCGCACGGTGGGAGGCGAGACGTGAGCACGGACGATTCGACCGAGCTCGACGCCTCCGCCCTGGCCAGCGCGCACGCGCAGGGCGCGCTCGCGGCCTGCGCCACGCTCGAGGACACCCTGGCGAGCCTCGACGCGCTCGACCCGCTGCTCGAGTCGGTCGCGGTCCGGCTCGACCAGCTGGCCCGCACCACGGCCGAGCGCCTCGACGGCGCACGCCAGCACGAGTTCCCGGCCGGGCCGCTGTGCGGCGTGCCGGTGATGCTGAAGAGCAACCTGTGCCTGGCGGGCGTCGAGACGAACTGCGGCAGCCGCGCCCTGGCGGGCTACCGGCCGCCCTACACGGCCACGGTCGTCGAGCGCCTGCTGGCGGCCGGCGCGGTGCCGGTCGCGATGGGCCACATGGACGAGTTCGCGATGGGCTCCTCGGGCGAGAACTCGGCCTTCGCGCGCACGCGCAACCCGTGGGACCTCGCGCGCACGCCGGGCGGGTCCTCCAGCGGTCCGGCGGCGGCCGTCGCGGCCGGGCTCGTGCCGCTCGCGCTCGGCTCGGACACGGGCGGCTCCGTGCGCCAGCCCGCGGCCCTGTGCGGGATCACCGGCTTCAAGCCGACCTACGGGCGGCTCTCGCGCTTCGGGCTGGTGGCCTTCGGCTCGTCGCTCGACCAGGTCGGGATCCTGGCGCGCAGCGTGCGCGACGTGGAGCTCGCCCTCGAGGCCCTTTCCGGCGCCGACGGGCGCGACGCGACCTCGCTCGACGAGCCGCCGGTCGTGCGCCTGGACGCGGTGCGCCTCGCCGGCCTGCGCGTGGGCGTGCCCGCCGAGGCCTTCGGGCCCGGGCTCGACCCGCGCGTGCGCGCCGCCTGCGAGGCGGCCCTGGAGCGCCTGGAGGAGCTCGGCTGCGTGCGCGTGCCGCTCTCCCTGCCGAGCACGGCGCTCGCCATCGCCTGCTACTACGTGGTGGCCACGGCCGAGGCCGCCAGCAACCTGGCGCGCTACGACGGCGTGCGCTACGGCCCGCGCGTGGCGGGCGACGGCACGCTGGCCGGCATGCAGGCCGCCACGCGCACGGCCGGCTTCGGGCCGGAGGTCGTGCGCCGCATCCTGCTCGGGACCTACGTGCTCTCGCGCGACTACCAGGCGGCCTGGTACGGCCGGGCCACGGGCGTGCGCGCCGCCCTGGCGGCCGAGTTCCGCGCCGCCTTCGAGCGCGTCGACGTGCTGGCCGGCCCGACCACGCCGACGCCGGCCTTCCGCCTGGGCGAGAAGAGCGCCGATCCCCTGGCGATGTACCTCTCCGACGCCCTGACCGTGCCCGCCAGCCTGGCGGGCCTGCCGGCGATCAGCGTGCCGGCCGGCTTCGCGCGCGAGGGCCAGCGCGAGCTGCCGGTCGGGCTGCAGCTCACCGGCCCCCACCGCGGCGACGCGCACCTCCTGGCGGTCGCGCGCGCCTTCCAGGAGGCGACCGAGCACCACCTGCGGCGCCCCGCGCTCGCGGAGCAGGTCTGAGGCGATGGTCTTCTCCCCCTCGATGCTGTGGCGCACCGTGATCGGGCTCGAGGTGCACTGCCAGCTCGGCACACGCAGCAAGCTCTTCTGCCCCTGCCCGGCCGCCTTCGGGGCGCCCCCGAACACGCACGTCTGCCCGGTGTGCCTGGGCGCGCCCGGGGCGCTGCCGGTGCTGAACCGCGAGGCGGTGCGCCTGGCGCTGCGCGCCGCCCTGGCCCTGGGCTGCGAGGTCGATCGCGCCAGCCGCTTCGACCGCAAGCACTACTTCTACTGCGACCTCCCCAAGGGCTACCAGATCTCGCAGTACGCGCGCCCGCTGGCGCGCGGCGGCGAGCTCGCACTGGCCAGCGGCAAGCGCGTGCACCTGCGGCGCATCCACCTGGAGGAGGACGCCGGCAAGGCGATCCACGACCGCGGCGCGCACACGCTGGTCGACCTGAACCGCGCCGGGGTGCCGCTGATCGAGATCGTCGGCGAGCCCGAGCTCGGGACGCCGGAGGAGGCCCAGGACTTCCTGACGCGCCTGCGCGAGACGCTGGTCTTCGCGGGGGTCTCGGAGTGCGACATGGAGAAGGGCAGCCTGCGCTGCGACGTCAACGTCTCGCTGCACCGCCGCGGCGAGCCGCTGGGCACGCGCGTCGAGCTCAAGAACCTGAACTCGTTCCGCAACGTCGGCGCCGCGCTGGAGCGCGAGATCGCGCGCCAGCGCGCTCTCCTCGAGGCCGGCGAGCGCGTGCAGCAGGAGACGCGCCTCTACGACGCCGCGCGCGGCGAGACGCGCGTGATGCGCGCCAAGGAGGACGAGGACGACTACCGCTACCTGCCCGAGCCCGACCTGGGCGTCGTGCGCCTCGGCGAGGAGGAGCTGGCGCGCGAGCAGGCGGCCCTGCCGGAGCCGGCCGCCGCGCGCCGCGCGCGCTGGCAGTCCGAGCTCGGGCTCTCGGCCTACGACGCCGGCGTGCTCACGGCCACCCCGGCCCTGGCCGAGGCCTTCGAGGAGACCGCGCGGCTCTCGGGCGCGCCCAAGGAGGCGGCCAACTGGCTGGCCAACGACGTGGCCGCCGCCGTGACCCAGGCCGGGGCCGGGGGACCGCGCGAGCTCGGCTACGGACCGGAGCGCCTGGCGGCCCTGATCGCGCTGGTGGGCGCCGGCCGCGTCTCGAAGAGCGGCGCCAAGGACCTCCTGGCGGCGATGCGCGGCAACGAGCGCGCGCCCGAGGCCCTGCTGACGGAGCTCGGTCTGGCCCAGGTCAGCGACGAGGGCGAGCTCGAGGCCTGGTGCCGCGGCGCGATCGCCGCCGCGGCGCGCGCCGCGGCCGACGTGCGCGCGGGCGAGGAGAAGGCCCTCGGGGCGCTGCTCGGCAAGGTCATGGCGGCCTCCGGGCGCCGCGCGAACCCGGCGCGCGCGCGCGAGATCCTGCTGCGCCTGATCCGGGAGGAGCCGTGAGCGACGCGGACCGGCTGGTGCCGCTGGCGGAGCTGATCGAGCCCGAGCGCCTGCAGGCCCTCGGACCGTCGCCGACCCCGGGCGCCCTGCGCGCGGCGCTGCCGCGCGGCTGGGTCCCGGCCGGCGACGGCCAGCACGCGCGCCGCGACCTGCGGCTCTTCTTCCGCGAGGGCTGGATGCTGGTCCTGTGCCTGGTCACCTTCGGCGCGCTGGGAGCCGCGTTCCTGCTGGGGGCCATGCCGCGCGGCCCGCGCGGGTTCCTGCGCCTGGGGCTGCTCGTGCTGCTCCTGTGGGCCGCCGCGGGCCTGGCGGGTCCGCGCATCACGCGCGCGCTGCAGCGCCGCGGCTGATGTACCCGTTCTCCGAGCCGGTCCGCCAGGCGCTGTTCTACGTCCTGCCCGCGGCCGCCCTCGTCCTGGCCCTGGCGGTGCCGTGGGTCGAGCGCCGCGGCGGCGCGCGCGCGCGGCGCGTGCACCTCGGGCTGCTGGCGCTGACGGCCCTCCTCGGGTTCCTGCTGTGGAGCAACCAGAACTGGGAGCGGCGGCGCTACTTCAACCCCTACGAGTTCTTCCACTACTACGTCGGCGCCAAGTACGCGCCCGAGCTCGGCTACACGCGCCTGTACGACGCCGCCGTGCTGGTCGACCGCGAGACCGGGTTCGTGGCGCGCTCGAACGACCTCGCCAACCTCTCCGCGCACCACGGCGAGCCCGAGTTCAAGCGCCGCGGCGCGGTGCACGCCGAGGCCGAGGCGATCCGCGCGCCCTTCACGCCCGCGCGCTGGGCGGAGTTCCGCGGCGACGTGGTCTTCTTCCGTGAGGCCCTGACGCCCGGCATGTGGGAGCAGCTCCTGCACGACAAGGGCTACAACGCGACCCCGGCCTGGACGCTGGTGGGCGGCTTCCTCGCGCGGCTCTTGCCGCTCGAGAGCCCGGCCTTCGTGCTGCTCGTCCTGCTCGATCCGCTCCTGCTCGCGGGCGGCTTCGCGCTGGTCGCGTGGGCCTTCGGGCTGCGCGCGATGCTCTTCGCGGTGACGCTCTACTTCACGCACTACGTCACGAGCCACGCCCACTTCCGGGCCGCCTTCCTGCGCACGGACTGGCTCGTGGGGCTCGTGGCCAGCGTCTGCTGCCTGGCGAAGGGCCGGCCGCTCCTGGGCGGGGCCGCGCTGGCCTGGGCCGCGCTGTCGCGCGTGTTCCCGGTGCTGTTCGCGCTCGGGCCCCTGGGCGTCCTGGTGGCGCGCCTGCGCGGCCCCGCGGAGGCGCGCCGCGCGGCGCTGCGCTTCGTGCTGGGCGGCGCGCTGCTCGGCGGGACCGTCCTCGCCCTGACCCTGGCCCAGGGCGGGCTCGAGCCCTGGCGCGAGTTCCAGGCCAAGATCGTCGAGCACGACCAGCGCCCGGCCTCCGACACCATCGGCTTCAAGAAGGTCTTCCTGTGGACGATCGACTTCGGCCAGGGCGAGGCCGCGGCGATCCGCGCGCGCTTCGAGGAGCGTCGGCTCCTGTGGTGGAGCCTGCAGGCGGCGGCCGCCGCCGGCCTGGCGTTCGCGCTGCGGCGCCGGCCGCTCGACGAGGCCCTGTGCCTCTCCTTCCCGTTCGTGTGGCTGGCGGCCTCGCCGGCCTACTACTACTACGCCCTGCTGCTGGTGCCGGCCCTGTGGGGCGCGGCGCGCCTCGCCCGCCCGGCGCGCGCCGTCGCGCTGGCGCTCGTCTTCGCCACCAGCCTGTGCGCACGCGCCTTCCACGGCGGCCCGACCTTCCAGGGGCACTTCGCCTTCAAGCTGTCGCTGGTGATGGGGCTCCTGGCCGTCGGCCTGCTCGTCTGCGCGCGCCTCGAGCGTCCGGAGGACGAGGCGCCTCAGGGCTGACCGCTCAGGCGGCGCGCGAGCACCTCGTGGGCTCGGCCTCGTGCCGCCGTCCGCGCGCCGAGCGGGGTGGCGGAGGCCGTCACGCAGCGAAAGCCCAGCACGCTCCCGCGCGGGCAGGCCGCGGCTCAGCGGCGTGGTTCGGCGGCCTTCCAGCGCTCCAGCAGGACCTCGACGTCGCGCTCGGAGAGCTGCGCTTCCAGGCGCTGCAGGCCCTCGACGTCGCGCACGTCCAGCCGGATCCAGGTGCCCTTCCAGGCCCTGCGACCGCAGGGCGCGGGATCCCTCAAGGTGACGCTGAGCGTGTAACGGCCCGGAGCGGTCAGCGCCAGGCGCGCCCAGCCGCGATCGACGCTCCCCGTCGCGTGGACGCCGAGGGTGCCCGGCAACGGCTCCTCCAAAGCGAGGTGCAGGTCGAGGGCGCTCCCGGCGACGGGCGGCATGTTCGCGAGCGTCACTTCCACGTCCAGCATCCGCTGCAACACGACGGTGCGATCACCGAGGACGCGCGCGAGGTGCGCCTGCTTCAGGCGCGGCGCCGTCACCAGGAGCTCGAGCTCCGGCTCGGTGGTCGCGAGCTCCCACAGGCCCGGCTCGAGCTCGCGCGCGCCACCATGGGACTCGAACGCCCGCGCGCCCGGCCGGCGGCGCTGGATGCGTGCGTCCGGGACGGGGGCGCCCTGCTCGTCGCGCAGCGTCAGGCGCAGGGGTCGGACGAACCCGCGCAGGTCGAGCCCCGGGACACGCGCGGGTTCGCCCGCGGAGAGCACGACCCGGCCCAGCTCGATCCCGGGCTGCGGCTCGCCGGCGACGGAGAGCCGCAGCGCGTAGCTCCCCGGCGGGAACGAGCGGCCCCCGAAGACCAGGCCTCCGAGCTCGGGTGGCTCGTCCACCGGGATCGGGCTGCGCAGCGGCAGCTCGAAGAGCGCCGGGCCGTGAGCGGCGATCGACACGTAGGGCTCGAGCTCCGGCTCCAGCCAGGCCGAGCCCCAGAGCTCCGCGCGCGCCAGGCTCGACAGGACGATGCCACCGGCGCCGGCGGGCACGACCACCTCGCTGTCCGGGCCGAGCGTGTGCGAGGCCCGCAGCCTCAGCTCCTGCACGTCCTCCGGCAGGAAGCCGCGCACCTGGAAGCTCCCGTCCGGAGCCGCGCGCGTCTCGAACGAGGGCACCCTGCTCCAGCAGACCTCTCCGGCCTCGTCGCGCCAGGGGCGATCCACCTGTACGAGGGCCGGGACTCCAGCCCCTGAGTCCACGGCGCGCCCTTCCGCGAGCAGCGGCGGCAGCACGAGCGTCAGGGCGCCGAGATCGTGCTCGATCTCGTCCGCCAGGTCTCCCAGCCAGTCCACGCGAGCCGCACGGACCGTCCGCTCCTGCCCCGCGGGCTCGACCCACACGATCAGGGTGTGCTGGACGTCCGGTCCGGTGTCGGCTGCGCGCCGAGCCACGAGCTGGAACGTGCCGTCGCTCTCCGCACGGATCTCGACCTGGCGCGCGCTCGGGCGCACGCCGTCGGGAGCGTTCCCCGGGGAGCGGATCTCCGCCCGCAGCGCGCCGGGGGCCGGGGGAGGGAGCACGCGGCCGCGCAGGCGCAGGGGGCCGGGGACGCACGCTCCCTGGGCACCGGGGCCGGGAGCCATCTCCAGGAGCAGGGCCAGGGCCACGAGCCGGGCGAGGGGTTGCCGTCCGTTCCTCCTCCACCCAGACGAATCGCGTCCCACGGGATGGGGTAGCCCACCGGAGCGCAGCGGTTTCGCAACCGCAGCCGGCGCGCCTCAGCGATGGTCGAGGCACACGAGCTCGCCCTCGCCGCTGCGCGCGTAGATCCGCCCGCCCCACAGGACCGGCGAGGCCCAGAAGGAGCTGCCGTCCAGGACGCGGCGCCGCGCGAGCTCGCGGTAGCCCTCGGGCGTGGCGGCGGCGATCACGAGCTCGCCGTTGCCGGAGAGCACGATCAGGCGCCCGTCGGCGGCCGTCAGCGCGCCCATCCCGAGACCGCGCGTGCGCCAGCGCTCCTTGCCGGCCAGGTCCAGGCACTTCAGCACCGCCTCGTCGAAGCCGTAGAGGGCGCCCGCGACCAGCACGCAGCCGCTGAGCTGCGTGCGCATGGCCTTCGACTCCCAGCGCGCGCGCGGCGCGGCGCCGGCGAGGTCGACCAGGGCCGCGCCGTGCCCGTAGCCGGAGGAGATGAAGAGGGTCGCCTCGTCCACGACCACCGGGGTCGCGGCGCTGACGCTGGTCGCGCCCTTCTTGAACGGGAAGTGATGACGCAGCGCGCCGTCCGCCAGGGCCAGCACGTGCAGCCCGGGGCGCGTGAAGCTGGCCACGCTCGGCTCGCCGCCGATCCGGCACAGGGCCGGGGTCGAGTAGTAGGCGCCCAGGTCGTCGCTGACCCAGCGCGTCCTGCCGCCGGCGCGCTCGACGGCGATCACGCGCGCAGCGTTGACCAGCACGAGCTCGCCGGCCACGACCGGCGAGGAGCCGAAGCCGTACTCGGTCGGCTCGGCCGCGTGCTCGCGCCGCAGGTCGCGTTCCCACAGCAGCTTCCCGTCCGCGGCCGACAGGGCGCGCAGCACGCCCTGGCGCTCGAAGGCGTACACGACCCCGTCCGCCACGGCCGGCGTGCAGTGGGTCCCGCCACCGTGCCCGAGCGCGTCGAGCTGGGCCGGGACCGTGTGGCGCCAGCGCTCGGCGCCGCTCGCCGCATCGAAGCAGGCCACGCGGTCGAGCTGCTTCGCCTCGTCGAAGCCCTGCGTGTAGAGCGCGCCGGCCACGATCGCGACCGAGGAGTGCCCGCGGCCGACCCGGGCGCGCCACAGCGGCTCCGGCGCGCCCTCCGAGCTCCAGCCGCGCTCGGCCGAGACGTTCGTGCCGTCCGGGCCGCGCCAGCCGGGCCAGTCGAGCGCGGACGGCTCCTGGGGTGACCCGAGGAGCACCAGCAAGGGACCCAGCAAAGGACCCAGCACTAGCGCTCCTCCACCCCCGGCGTCCAGGCGTGCCCGAGCGCCGTCGCCGCGCCGCGCGCGCGCTCCGGGCCGCCCAGCTCGGCGATCGCCGCCAGGCAGGCATCGAGCGCGCTGCCCGGGTCGCGTGCGAGGAAGAGCTTGCCGCTCCGGCGGTAGGCGAGGTCCACATCGAAGTGCACGCCCTCGACCAGCTCGCTCCCACGCCGCGCCAGGACCGCATCGGCCGGCACGCGCTCGCCCGCCAGCAGCCCGGCGCGCGCCAGGACCAGCGCGCCGCGCCCCACCGCCACCACCGCCCGCGCCCGCGCGGCCGCGGCGCGCACCCACTCGACCACCAGCTCGTCGTCCCAGATCCCGTACCCGTCGGTGACCACGAGCACGTCGAGCGCCGGGGCCTGGGCCAGGGCGAACTGCGGCCGGATCTCGAGCGCGTCGGAGAGCCGCAACGGCTGCGCGGTGTCCGCCACGGTGAAGACGCGTCCGACGTTCGCGGCCGAGAAGACCGCCAGCGTCGTCATGCTGCTCGCCAGGGTCGTCTGCGGCAGGACCAGCACCCCCACCTGCGGCACGCTGGAGAGCGGCACGAGCGCCATCCCGCACACCCCGCAGCCGCCCGCCGCCGGGTAGGTCGTGAAGTGGCACTCCTCCCCGCAGGGCGGGCAGACGAACTCGGCCGCCGGCGCCTCCTGGTGGAGCCGGACGAGGACGGGAGCCAGGCAGGTCGTCACGAGGCAGACGAGGAGCTTCATGCCCCGCGGGTCCGTACCGGAGTTCCCCCTTGCCCTGTCTTTCCGGGAAAACGCCCAGGCCCCGGAGCACGTGCGCGTGCTGCTGGAGTTCCAGCTCTTCAGCGCCGCCCCACGCACGGTGGCGGTCACGATCGGCGACACCCACGTCGAATTCAAGCTCGAGGCCAGCCGCTGGTCGCCCTGCACCATCGGTCCGTTCGGGCTGGCTCCCGGCGACACGCGGGTCTCGTTCGACACGGACGAGCCGCCCAACCGGGAGCCCCAAGGGCCTGGCCGCGCGCTGTCGTTCGCGCTGGAGGCCGGGGCCATCCTGCAGGCCAGGCGCGCCGACGAGCGCACGCTTGCCCTCCCCTGGCGGGCCAGGCCCTCCGCCCTATTCCCACTCGATCGTGCCGGGCGGCTTGCTCGAGATGTCGAGGACGACGCGGTTGATCCCGCGCACCTCGTTGATGATGCGGTTGGAGATCTTGCCGAGCAGCTCCTTGTCGAGCTGGACCCAGTCGGCCGTCATGCCGTCCTCCGACTGCACCAGGCGGATCGCGCAGGCCTCCTCGTAGGTGCGCTGGTCGCCCATCACGCCCACGGACTTCACCGGCAGCAGCACGGCGAAGTACTGCCACAAGCCCCGGTGCGCGCCGGCCGCCTCGATCTCGCTGGTGACGATGTGGTCGGCCTCGCGGAGGGCGCTCAGGCGCTCGCGCGTGAGCTCGCCCAGGCAGCGCACCGCCAGCCCCGGGCCCGGGAAGGGCTGGCGCTCGACGACCTCGGGCGCCAGGCCCAGGAGACGCCCGATGGCGCGCACCTCGTCCTTGAAGAGCTCGCGCAGCGGCTCGACCAGCTGCATGTCGAGGTCCTCGGGCAGGCCCCCGACGTTGTGGTGGCTCTTGATCACGGCCGTGTTGCCGCCGTGCACGTTCACGGACTCGATCACGTCCGGGTAGAGCGTGCCCTGGCCGAGGAAGTGGGCCTTCTGGAAGCGCTTCGCCTCGCGCCGGAAGACCTCGACGAACTCGCGCCCGATGACCTTGCGCTTCTGCTCGGGCTCGGTGATGCCGCGCAGCTTGCCCAGGAACTGGTCGGCGGCGTCGACCACGGTCAGGTCCATGTGGAAGTGCTGCCCGAACACGCGCTCGACCGTGGCGCGCTCGTCCTTCCGCAGGAGGCCGTTGTCCACGAAGATGCAGTGCAGGCGCGCGCCGATCGCGCGGTGCACGATCACGGCCGCGACCGAGCTGTCGACGCCGCCCGAGAGGCCCAGCACGACCTCCCCGTCGGCCCCGACCTTGGCGCGCACCGCCTCGATCTCGCGCTCGACGATCGAGCCGGCGTTCCAGTCGCCCGCGAGGCCGCACACGCGCCACACGAAGTTCTCCAGCACCTCGCGCCCGCGCAGGGTGTGCGTGACCTCGGGGTGGAACTGCACGCCGAAGAAGCCGCGCTCCGCGTGCCCCACGGCGGCGAACTCGCAGTCGGCCGAGCCGGCCAGGGTCGCGAAGGCGGCCGGGATGCGCGCGACCTTGTCGCCGTGGCTCATCCACACCACCGTGCGGCCGTCGATGCCCTCCAGCACGCCCTCGGGGCGCAGGACCTCGAGCGAGGTGCGCCCGAACTCGCGCTTGTGCGCGGGCAGGACCTCGCCCCCGAGCTGCTGCATCATCCACTGCATGCCGTAGCAGATGCCCAGCACCGGCACGCCCAGCTCGAGCAGCTCGCGCGGCACCTTCGGCGCGTCGGGCGCATAGACCGAGGCCGGCCCGCCCGAGAGGATGATCCCGCCCAGGTCCATGCGCCGGGCGACCTCGAGCGCGTGCGCCGGCGGAGCGATCTCGGACCACACGGCGGCCTCGCGCACGCGGCGGGCGATGAGCTGGGCGTACTGGGCGCCGAGGTCGACGACCAGGATCCCCTTGGGACTCTGGCTCATTCCTGGAAGTAGTTGGGGGATTCCTTGGTGATGACCACGTCGTGCGGGTGGCTCTCGCGCTGGCCGGCCGAGGTCACGCGCACGAACTGCGCCGTGCGCCACAGCTCGGGGATCGTGCGCGCGCCGCAGTAGCCCATCCCGGCCCGCACGCCGCCGACGAGCTGGTAGACGAAGTCGGAGAGCTTGCCCTTGTAGGGCACCATGCCCTCGATGCCCTCGGGCACGAGCTTGTGCGCGTCCTTCACGTCGCCCTGGCGATAGCGCTCCTTGCCGCCCTCGACCATGGCGCCGAGCGAGCCCATCCCGCGCACGGCCTTGAAGGTGCGCCCGCGCGAGAGGATCGTCTCGCCCGGGCTCTCCTCGACGCCCGCGAAGAGGCTGCCGATCATGGTGCAGGCGGCGCCGATCGCCAGGGCCTTGGTCACGTCGCCCGAGAAGCGGATGCCGCCGTCGGCGATGACCGGCACGTCGGTCCCGGCCAGGGCCTGCACGACCCACTGCACCGCGCTGAACTGCGGCACGCCCACGCCGGCGATCACGCGCGTGGTGCAGATCGAGCCGGGACCGATGCCGACCTTGATCCCGTCGGCGCCGGCGCGCACCAGCTCGAGCGCCGCCGCCGGCGTGGCCACGTTGCCGGCCACCACGTCGACCGCGTGGCGCCGCTTGAGCTCGCGCACGGTCTCGATCACGTTGGCCGAGTGCCCGTGGGCCGTGTCGACCACCAGCACGTCCACGCCGGCCGCGACCAGGCCCTCGGCGCGCTCGAAGTCGCGCACGCCCAGGGCGGCCCCGACGCGCAGGCGCCCGCGCGCGTCCGTGGCCGAGTGCGGGAAGGCCTCGAGCATGTCGAGGTCCTTCATCGTGATCAGCCCGCGCAGGCGCCCCTTCTGGTCGGCGATGATGAGCTTCTCGACCTTGTGCCGGTAGAGCAGGTTGCGCGCCTCCTCGAGCGAGGTCCCCGGCGGGGCCGTCACCAGGCGCTCGCTGGTCATCACCTGCGCCACGGGCGTCTCGGCCGAGGTCTGGAAGCGGCAGTCGCGGCGCGTGAGGATCCCGACCACCGTCTCGCCCTCGACGATCGGGAGGCCCGAGATGTTGTGGCGCGCCATGATCTCGCGCGCCTGGGCCATGGTCGCGGTCGGCGGCAGCGTGACCGGATCGACGATGATCCCGTTGGCCGAGCGCTTGACCTTGTCGACCTCGCGGATCTGGCTCTCGAGCGAGAGGTTGCGGTGGATGATGCCGATGCCGCCCTCGCGCGCCAGCGTCACCGCCAGGCGCCACTCGGTGACCGTGTCCATGGCCGCCGAGGCCAGCGGGATCGAGAGGCGCACGTTGCGCGAGAAGCGCGTCGAGACGTCGACCTCGCGCGGCAGGAGGTCCGAGTGACGCGGGACGAGCAGGACGTCGTCGAAGGCCAGCCCCTCGGGCAGGCGACCGGGCTCGCCGGCGGAGAAGGGACCGCCCAGGTCGCCGGGCGGGACGGGAAGCTTGGTCGCCATCGGGCGATGATACTCGCGCCGCGATCCGCCTCCAAGACCGCCGGTGCGCCCCCCTGCCGGACGAGAAAGGGCCCGGAATCCCCGCCCCGAAGGACGAGGACCCGGGCCCAAGAAGGAGGAGATGGACGGCCTTTCGACGCCCCCGGCGCTCCCCCTGGAGGGATTCCCCACCCCCGTCCGGACGAGCCCCTGGCAGGGGCCCCGGGCCGGGCGGCACGATGCTCCCCCATGCCCCTCAAGGCTTCCCCCGCCGCGCTCCGAGTCGGGACCCCGTGCCCTCGTCCTCGGCCCCCCCGCACGCCGACCCGGCCGTGAGGCCCGCCCCCGGGCGCGCCCCGCTCGGCGGCCGCGCGACCCGCGTGGCCCTGGTGGGCACGGGCTACATCGCCGAGACGCACCTCGAGGCCCTGCGCGAGGTCCCGGAGGTCGTGGTCGTGGCCCTGTGCGACGTGGCCCTGGAACGCGCGCGGGCCGCCGCGCGCCGGCACGGGATCGGCGTGGCCGTCGCGCAGCTCCAGGAGCTCGTCCCCCACGCGATCGACGTCGTGCACCTGTGCGTGCCGCCCGACCTGCACGCCGAGCTGGCGCGGGCGGCGCTGGAGCTCGGCTTCTCGCTGCTGGTCGAGAAGCCCCTGGCGCTCGAGGGCGAGACGGCGGCCGAGCTCTTCGCCCTGGCCCGCGCGCGCGGGCTGGTGCTGGGCGCGAACCACAACTCGACCTTCCACCCGGCCTTCCGCGCGCTGGTCGCGCGCCTCGGGGCGATCGGACGCATCGAGCACGCCGACGTGCGCCTGGCGGTGCCGCTGCGCCAGCTCGACGCGCGCGACTTCTCGCACTGGATGTTCCGCGAGCCGCGCAACATCGTCCTCGAGCAGGGTGTGCACCCCTTCGCGCAGCTCGTGCGGCTCCTCGGGCGGCCGCTCGAGGTCGAGCCGACCGTGCTGGCCACGCGCGAGCTCGGGCCGGGGCAGCCCTTCCACGAGCGCTGGTCGATCGGCGCGCGCTGCGAGCGCGGGACCGCCACGCTGCACTTCCACTTCGGCGCGACCTTCCAGCAGAGCACGCTGGCGGTGCGCGGCAGCGACGGCGTGCTCGAGGCCGACCTGCACCGCGACGGACTGGTCGAGGAGACCAAGAGCCCCTGGCTCGACGCCTTCGACGCGTACCTCGCCGGCGCGCGCCGCGCCCGGGCGCTGGGGCGCGCGGCGCGGCGGAACCTGCTCCAGTACCTGCGCCAGACGCTGCGCCTCGCGCCGCGCGGCGACGCCTTCTACGCCGGGATGCGCGCCTCGATCCGGGCCTTCCACGCGGCCTATCGCGCCGGCGCGGAGCCCCCCGGCGCGGCCGACGAGGTGGCCGGCGTGCTCGCCTGGTGCGCGGCCACCACGCGCCGCCTCCCGGCCACGCCCCGGCCCGCGGCCCTGCCCCTCGACCAGCGCCCGGCGCGCACGGGCGAGGTCCTGGTCACCGGCGCCACCGGCTTCATCGGGCGCGCCACGCTGCGCGCGCTGCTGGCGCGCGGCCTCTCCGTCACGGCCCTCGTGCGCCGGCCGCCGGCCCTGCCGGAGGACCTGGCGCGCGCCGCGCGCGCGGGCGAGCTGCGCCTCGTGCGCGCCGAGCTCGCCGGCGGCGAGACCCTGCGGAGCGCGCTGCGCGGCGCGCGCGTCGTGCTGCACCTCGCCACCGGCGGCGGCGCCACCTGGGAGGAGCTCGAGCGCGCCATGCTGGGCGGCTCGCGCGCGCTCTACGAGGCCGCGCGGGCCGAGCGCGTCGAGCGCTTCGTGTACGTCTCCTCGACCGCGGCCCTGTACCTCGGCCCCGACTGCGGCCGCGCGGTGGTCGACGACGGCGACGGCCCCGACCCGCGCCCCGCGGCGCGCGCGCTCTACGCACGCGGGAAGATCCTGACGGAGCGCGCCCTGACGGAGCTGGCGCGCAGCGGTGCGCCGGCCCTGACGATCGTGCGCCCGGGCGTCGTCCTCGGTGCCGAGGCCCCCTTCCAGCACTCGGGCCTCGGCCTGTGGGTGCGCGACAACCACTGCGTCGGCTGGGGCCGCGGCGAGCGCCCGTTGCCGCTGGTGCTGGTCGAGGACGTGGCCGACGCCCTGGCACGCGTGGCCACGCACGCCGGGCGCGAGCTCGACGGACGGGCCCTCAACCTGGCGGCGCGCGCGCCGCTCGGGGCCCGCGCGCTGGTCGAGCACGTCGCGCGTCACACCGGCCGCGCGCTGCGCTTCCACCCGCGCCCGCTGGCGCTCTCGCAGGCGATGGAGATCGGCAAGTGGCTGGTCAAGAAGGCCGGCGGCCGGCGCGATCCCTTCCCGAGCTGGCGCGACCTGAAGAGCCGCTCCCTGTGGCCCGAGCTCGCCTGCCGCACCGCGCGCGAGGTGCTCGGCTGGAAGCCCTGCGAGGATCCCGCGCAGCTCCTCGCACGCCTCTTCCCGGGCGCGCGCCCGTGAACGACCCCGCGGGCAGCGGCGCGCGCGTCCTGCACGTCTTCGCGACCTTCGCCCCGGGCGGGCCGCAGGTGCGCGCAACGCGCCTCCTGCCGGAGCTGCCGCGCGACTGGCGCCACGCCATCGTGGCCCTCGACGGCAACACCGCGGCCCGGACGCTGCTCGCGCAGGAGCTCGGGGTCGAGCTCCTGCCGGCGCCGCCGCGGGCCGGCACGCTGCGCACGACGCGCGCCCTGGCGCGCCTGCTCGTGACCTGGCGCCCGGACCTGCTCCTGACCTACAACTTCGGCGCCCTGGACGCGCTGCTCGCGGCGCGCCTGACGGGCCTGCGGGCGGTCGTGCACCACGAGGACGGCTTCCTCCCGGACGAGGTCGCGGGCTTCAAGCGCCGGCGGGTGTGGGCCCGGCGGCTGGTGCTCCCCGGCACGCATGCCGTGATCGTGCCCTCGCACCGGCTGGAGGAGATCGCGCGCACCCTCTGGCACCTGGCGCCACCGCACCTCCTGCGCATCCCGAACGGCCTGGCGCCGGGCGACTTCCCGGAGCGCGACGGCAACCCGCGGCGCCGCGCGGAGCTCGGGATCGGCGCGGAGGAGCTCGTGGTCGGCTCGGTCGGGCATCTGCGACCCGAGAAGAACCCGGTGCGCCTGGTGGAGGCGATGGGCGCCGTCGCGGGGCACCTCCTGATGCTCGGCGACGGCCCGGAGCGGCCGCGCGTCGAGGCCGCCGCGCGCGCCGCGGGCCTCGGTTCGCGCCTGCACCTCGTGGGGCACCGGGTCGCGCCCCAGGCGGACTACCAGGCGATGGACGTCTTCGCGCTCTCCTCCGACACCGAGCAGATGCCGGTGGCCCTCCTCGAGGCCATGGCCAGCGCGCTGCCGGTCGTCGCCACCGACGTGGGCGACGTGCGCCGCATCCTGCCGGAGGAGCAGGGCGAGCTGGTCGTGCCCGCGGCGGCCGGCCCAGCGGGCCTGGCGCGCGCCCTGCAGCGCCTCCTGGCCGATCCCGCCCTGCGCGCACGCCTCGGCCGCGCGAACCGCGCGCGCGTCGAGCGCGAGTTCTCCTTCGAGCGGATGGTCTCCGCCTACCGCTCGGTCTACGGGCGCGCGCTGGGCTGACCGAGCGCCGCTCCGCGGCCCGCGCGCGCGGAACGGGCTCGGGCCCCGCGCCGCGGGGCGGCGCGCTTGGCACAATGGGAGGTCGACCCTCGCATCGCCCACCGTTCCCCGCATGGCCACCACCACCGCCGAGCCGAGCACCGCCTCCACCGCCCTCCTGGCACGCATCTGCGAGCGCGCCTTCGCCCAGATGGTGCACATGATCTGGGAGGCGAACCACCGCAAGGACAAGCGCCCGGGCGACCCCAAGGTCGGCGGCCACCCGGCGGCCTGCGCCAGCTCGCTGCACATCCTCGGGGCGCTGCACCTCGCCGTGCGCGAGGTCGAGGACTACGTGTGCTGCAAGCCGCACGCCTCGCCGGTCGACCACGCCTGCCACCACCTGCTGCAGGTCTTCGGACGCGAGGACGGCACCTGGCTCACGCCCGACGAGGCCAAGGGCGCCATGGCGCGCCTGCGCAAGTTCCCCGCGCCGGGCGCCCGGGACGTCTTCCAGAGCTACCACGCGCGCAGCGACCCGGACTCGTTCCACTTCCTGCCCTCGGGCTCGGTCGGCATCCCGCCGGTGGCCTCGGTGTACCTGGCGCTGGCGCACCGCTACGCCAGGGACCACGGGCGCGACGTGCCCAAGAGCGCGCACTTCTGGTCGCTGATCGGCGACTCCGAGTTCCGCGAGGGTTCGCTGCTCGAGGCCATGCCCGACGTGGCCGAGCGCCTGCTCGGGAACGTGACCTGGATCATCGACTACAACCGCCAGAACCTGGACGGCACGCGCATGCCCAACGAGAAGGGCCTGCACGGGCGCGACTGCGACCGCATCCAGCGCACGGCCGAGGCCAACGGCTGGCGCGTGATCCAGCTGCGGCACGGCTCGTTCCGCGAGGAGCTCTTCGCGCGCAAGGGCGGGGAGGCGCTGCGCGAGGTCTTCGAGCAGGTCCTGACCGACTACGAGTTCCAGCTCGCGCTCTTCAAGCGCGACGCCTTCCTGTGCCGCACGCTCCTGCGCCAGCACTCCGAGCGCGCCCACCGCTTCGCCAAGGACCTCTCGGACGACGAGATCGTGCGCGCCTACACGGACCTCGGCGGGCACGACCTCGCGCGCGTGATCGCGTCCCTGCGCGAGGCCAAGACCGACCCCAGCAAGCCGACCCTGCTGGTGGCCCACACGATCAAGGGCTGGGGCCTCGAGTGCTTCGCGGACCCCTCGAACCACTCCTCGCTCCCGAGCGAGGACGAGGTCGTCGGGCTCCTGGCGCGGTACGGGCTGACCAGGGAGGACCCCTACGCGCTGTTCGCGCCCGAGAGCCCCGAGGGCCGCTACCTGGCGGAGCGCGGGGCGACCTTCCGCGAGGGCATCGCGCGCTCGCGCAAGTCGCGGCGCGAGAAGCGCGAGGCCGCGCGCCGCGCCGTCGAGCTGGCCGGCGGCCTGCCGGAGACGCTCGACATCGACCTCTCGCTCTTCCCCATGGCCCACACGCAGTGGATGTGGGGCCAGATCGCGGCCAAGCTCGTGCGCGTCTCGACGGCGGAGGGTCCGGGCGTCGGCGGCGCCAAGCAGAAGCCGCTGACCGAGGACGAGAAGCGCTGGGCCAGCGTGGCCGGCTTCGTCCTGACGCTCTCGCCCGACGTCGGCACCTCGACCAACATCGCCCCGGTGCTGGACAAGCGCGTCTACGGCCCGAAGTCCGAGGCCGAGGCCGAGCAGATCGAGTTCAAGGCGCGCCACCCGGAGCTGATGACCTTCAGCGACCCCTGGACGCGCCACATCCGCTTCGAGATCGCCGAGGCCAACTGCATGTCGGCCGCCGGCTCCTTCGGGAAGATGGCCCACTACACGGGCACTCCGAGCTTCCCGATCATGACCGTGTACGACGTCTTCATCAAGCGCGCGCTCGACCAGCTCTACTACAACCTGTACTGGGGCTCGGAGTTCGTGATCATCGGCACGCCGAGCGGCGTGACGCTCTCCTTCGAGGGCGCGCAGCACTCCTGGAAGTCCGACATCCAGATCCCGAACCTGATCACCTGGGAGCCCTTCTTCGCGCTGGAGATGGAGTGGATCCTGGCGGACGCGATCCGCCGCCACATGCTCGACCAGAACGAGGGCCGCCGCGGGGTCCTGGTGCGCGCCGTGACGCGCTCGGTGCCCCAGGCCGCGCTGCTCGAGAACCTGCGCCGCGCGGCGCGCTTCAAGGCCGACCTCGAGCCGGGGGCCCTGCTCAAGCCGGCCGGCGCGGGCGAGGAGTGGGGCGCAGCGCTCGACGAGGCCGGCGTGCCGGCGCGGCCCGACGAGGAGATCCTCGCCGCGGTGCGCCAGGACGTGCTCGCGGGGGCCTACTACCTGGTCGACTGGCGCGGCTACGCCGGCTACGAGCCCGGCGAGAACGTCGTGCAAGTCTTCGCGATGGGCTCGATCACGACCGAGGCCCTGGAGGCCGCCAAGGCGCTGCTCGCGCGCGGCGTCTTCGCCAACGTGATCGTCGTGACCTCGCCCGAGCTCCTGCTCGGGATCCTCGGGCACCAGGACGACTACCGTCACCTGCGCGAGGGCCTGGGCGTCAGCGGCGACCTCCACGCGGTCGCGGGCCAGGCCGCCAGCGAGGCCGAGCTCGTCGCCCTCGCCGGACGGCGCGTGCCCTGCGTGGCCGTGTGCGACGGCGAGGCGGGCCTGCTCGACAACATCGGCTCGATCGTGGGCGTCAAGCAGGAGACCCTGGCCGTGCGCAAGTTCTCGAAGTGCGGCCGCCCGGACGAGGTCTTCGCGTACCAGCACCTGGACGCCGCCTCGATCGTCGAGGCCTGCGGCAAGGCGCTGGCCGAGACGGCCCTCGAGGACCTGCGCCTCTCGCCCGCGCTGCTGGCGCGCCTGGCCGGCCGACCCGCGACTCCCCGCCCCTCCTGGCGCGAGCTCTGGCCGAGCGACGAGCCCGCGTCGTGAGCGACCCGCGCGGCGATCCGCCGCCCTTCCCGCCGTTCCCGCTCGCGCGGAGCGAGCGCGTGTACGACTCCTACTGGTGCGGCCTGCGCCGCGACTACGTCCAGCTGGCCGGCGGCGAGCAACAGGAGTACCACGTCTTCGAGATCCACGACGCCGTCGCCGTGGTGCCCGTGCTGCCGGACGGCTCGATCGTGATGCTGTGGCAGTACCGCCACCCGCTCGGCCGCACGCACTGGGAGGTCCCCGCCGGCCGCGTCGACGAGGGCGAGAGCCCGGCCCAGGCCGCCGCGCGCGAGCTGCTCGAGGAGACCGGCTATCGCGCCGGCCGCATCGTGCGCCTGGGGGCCTTCCACCCGACCAACGGCATCTCCCCCCACCGCGCCGAGCTCTTCGCCGCCCTCGACTGCGTGCTCGTCCAGGCCCCCGAGCCCGGCCCCTGCGAGCAGCTCAGCGTGCACGTGAAGCCCGCCGCCGAGGTCCACGCGCGCCTCGCACGCGGCGACTTCGAGGACGGCTTCACGGCGCTGGCCTTGTTCTACTGGTTCGAGCGGGCGCAGCGACTGGACTGACGTCGTCGAGCCTTCGGTTGCGTACCGTTCCGTGGCGGGACGGGAACACGCCTCCGCTTCCCGCGCGCTCCAGGCCGACGGCGGGCGAGGCCCGTGAGTTGCGGAGCGGCGGCGCCATGAACGCGCTCCTGCTGGCCGTCCTGACCGCGCTGCCGGGCTCGATTCCCATCCAGCGCGAGCCGGCCGCGAGCCGCCCCTCGCCGGGCTCCTGCGCCGGGGATGCGACCGCCACCAGCGAGGTGACGCTCGCCGGGCGCTGTCTCGACGAGCTCGGCGCGCCGCTGGCGGGCTGGACCGTCGGCGCCGAGGACCAGCCCACGAACCTGGGGCGCTCCGAGCGCTTCCGGACCGCAACGGACGGGTCCGGACGCTTTGCGTTCACGCAGGACCTCGGCCGGAGCTTCGCGCTCGTGTTGCGCTCCCCGGACGGCCTCGTCGTCGCGCTGCGCGAGGACTTCGTGCTGGATGGGAGCGAGCTCGTCCTGCAGCTGCGCGCCGAGGACCGCCCAACGAGTTTCCTCGCGGGCGAGCTGAGCGGGCCATTGGGCGAGGAGCTCGCGAACGGGCGCCTCTCGTTCCGGCGCAACGGACTCGCCAGCATCCAGGCCGAGCTCCGCGGGGGCCGCTTCCGCGTGGGTCCCCTGGCTCCCGGCGAGTACTCCCTGAGCGCCTCGGCAGACGGCTATCCGTGGCTCAGCGACGAATGCTCGGTCGAGGCGTACACCACCCTCGACATCGGCGCCCTGCGTCTCGCACCTCCCGGGTGGATCCGCGTTCGGATCGCCCATCCCGGGGTCGAGCTCGGGGAGCGAGACCTCGTTCTCACCCACGTGCTCGCCTGCGGTCGCTCGTGGAGAGCGGGCATCCGTAACGGCCCGATGGCGGAGACGCCACTCACGGGAGGCTGTGCTTTCGCGAGCCAGGAGCTGCCCCCACGCGGCCTGTCCAGGCCGCTCGCGGCGGGGCGTTACCTGTTGCGCACCCAGGATCGTCGCTGGGCGGCACCGGACGTCTGGGTGGACGTGAGTCCGGGCCGGATCGCCGAGCTGGAGATCACGCTCGTGCCTGCGACGGTGCGCACCCTCGTCCTGCGGCTCCCGGACGGCGACCCCTCGATCCGGGCGTGGCTAGGGGTCACCTCGGCGGACGGCGAGTATCGCTACGAGCGCTGGAACACACACAGGGGCAAGAGCGGGTTCGGGTTCGACGTGGATGGCCTGCTCCAGGGCACCTACTCCCTCGAGGCGCGTAGCGGGAGCGGTCGCACGCTCGTCGGGTCGTTCGAGGTCTTCGCAGTCGAGCCCGCTCGCTCGGAGCCCATTCGCCTCGACTTCTGAGCGGCGCAGCTACCAGCGCATCCGCACCGGGCTGACGGCCTGCTTGCCCTCGTCGCCCGCGTCGGGGTCGATGTCGAAGCGCTGCAGGAAGTCGTCGATCTTGTCGACGTCGCCGAGCTTGGTGATCAGCAGCTCCATGGCCTCGGCGAAGTGCATGCGCATCAGCACGCGGCGCAGGGTGTTGCAGCGCGCCAGGCGCTTGGCGGAGTGCAGCTTCTCGTCCTTGCGCGTGCCGGAACGCTCCAGG
>DASVAP010000154.1:0-58308 GCA_036376275.1 Planctomycetota bacterium
AGCTCGTCGTAGAGCCCGCCGAGGAAGGCGAGGCTGCGCGGATCGGTCGGGCACAGGCTGAAGGGCTCCGGGGTCGTCTGGCCGGCGCCGAGGAACGGGTGGAGGATGCCCTCGGGCACCTCGGCGAGATGCCGGTACTCCGGGTGCTTCAGCCAGTGGTGCAGGTGCCCGAAGCTCTGCTGGTTCGGGACGAGCTCGATCCCGTGCAGGCGGCAGTGCGCGTCGAGGGCGCGGATCTCGTCCGGGGTGAAGGGATCGACGCCACGCCAGACGCGCTCGTGGCCGGCGTAGGCGAAGGCGTGCTCGAAGTAGAGCTGCAGCTCGTTCAGCTTCCACTCGGCCAGGCGCTCGACCAGCTGGAACAGGTAGTCCATGCGCGGCACGCGGTCGCGCGAGACGTCGAGCATCACGCCGCGGCGCTCGAAGGCGGGGAAGTCCTCGATCGCCAGGGCGGGCAGCCGCCGGTGCCCGTCGTGGGGTTCCGCCGTGCGCAGGAGCTGCAGCAGGGTGCGCAGTCCGTGGTTCAGGCCCACCACCCGTGCCGCGACCACGCGCACGAGCCCGGGAGCGATCGTGAGCGCGTACCCCTCGGGCGGATGGCCGGAGCGGCCGTCGAGCACCAGCTCGATCGCGCTCGTGCCCGCACCGAGGGCGATGCGCTCACGCTCGAGCTCGGCCCGCAGCGCACGCAGGGCCGGTGAGTCGAAGCGCGGAGGCGGGCGGAGCTCGATCGGCCCGCGGAGCTCGAAGGCGCCGGGGAACGAGGTGAGTCGGCGGGGGTGGGGGAGGAGGTGGGGCAAGGAGAGAAGAAGCCAGGCTGGAGCCTGGCGGTCCCGGGGCCCGGGCGGGGGCCGGCGCTCCGGTAGACTGCCGCGCCTTTTCGCGGCTGTCGATGTCCTCCGCCAAGCGCTTCTCCGTCCTGCGCGACCCCGTCCACGGGGACGTGTACCTCACGCACGAGGAGCTGGCCGTGCTCGACACGCCCGAGATGCAGCGCCTGCGCGGCGTGAAGCAGCTCGGGACGGCGTACCTGGTCTATCCGGGGGCCGTGCACACGCGCTTCGACCACTCGGTCGGGGTGCTGTGGATGACCCAGAGGATGGTCGAGGCGATCAACCGCAACTTCGAGCTCAGCCCGCGCGACACGCTCGGCGTGGGGGAGCGCGAGACGCGCGTGCTGCGCCTGGCGGCGCTGGTGCACGACGTCACGCACATCCCCTTCGGGCACCACATCGAGGACCAGGCCGGGATGTTCGCGCGCCACGACTCGGGGGCGCGCTTCCGGCGCGCGCTGGCGCCTGAGACGCCGCTCGGGGGGACGCTGGAGCGCCTGGGCGTGCGGCGCGAGGTGCTCTCGACCCTGCTGGCGGCCAAGGGGCGCGACTCGGACGACGAGCCGAGCGTCCCCCCCTACTGGCACCAGATCCTGTCCGACACGATCTGCTCGGACATCCTCGACTACCTGCAGCGCGACGCCTACTTCACCGGGCTGCGCCTGGGGGTCGATCTGCGCATCGCGGCCTACTTCAAGGTCGACCGCGCCAGCGGCAACCTCTACCTCGACCTGGCGAAGCGCGAGCTCCTGCGCGAGGACATCCTGTCCGAGGCGATTCGCCTGCTGGAGGCGCGCTACTACTTCTCCGAGCGCGTCTACTACCACCACGCCAAGGTCGCCTCGGGCGCGCTCGTCGCGCGCGCGGTCGAGCTGGCGGCGGCGGCGGGGGTCGTGCGCGAGGAGGATCTCTACGACCAGACGGACGCCTCGCTGCTCGAGCTCCTGGAGCGCCGCGCTGCGCGGGCCGAGCCCGAGATCGCGCGCC
Source organism: Planctomycetota bacterium (assembly GCA_036376275.1). Classification (GTDB taxonomy): domain Bacteria; phylum Planctomycetota; class UBA1135; order UBA1135; genus JABFRZ01. Next base: position 1,821 of record DASVAP010000154.1, read on the forward strand.
GCATCCGCGACCTGGTCGCGCGCTTCCGCGAGCGGCGCCTGCCCAAGCGCGCCTGCGTCTTCCCGCGCCACGAGAACCGCGCCGTCCAGGACGAGCTGGTGGCGCGCACCTTCGCCCCGGAGGCGCGCGCCGGGCGCCTGGCGCTGGAGGAGCGCCTCTCGGACCTGGTGCGCTTCGCCACCGGCCAGCGGGTCGAGGTGATCCTGCACTGCCCGGCCGCGCGCATGCAGCTCAAGGAGGTCGAGACCCACGTGCGCTGGCCCGGGGAGGAGCGCGTGCGGCCGCTGTCCGACTTCGCCGAGCGCCTGCCGCGCCTGGCGGACCTCGAGCGCTCGTACCGCGACTTGTGGAAGTTCTACGTGCTCGCCGACAGCTCCGATCCGGCCCTGCTGCGGACCCTCCAGCGCCTCGCGATCGAGGAGTTCCCGGGCGCCAGCAACGGCTATCGCATCGAAGACGCAATCTGAGCGACGCGTGCAACCGCCGGCCAGGGGAGCACTACCTAGGGGGAACTCCCTCTCGAATCGGCCCGCTGGAGGTGGAACCTGGATGGCGTTCAAGCCGTCTGCCCTCTGCGGACGGCCCGACCCGAACCCCGAGGAGGGGGGAACGCTCTTGGAAACCTCGACCCTGACCCAGATCCGAACGACCGCCTGTCCCGCCTGCGGAGCCGAGGTGCGCCTCGTCGGCCGGCTCCTGATCGGCGAGGTCTACGGCTGCGGGCACTGCGCGGCCCAGCTCGAGGTCGCGAGCGTGGAGCCCGCCGTGCTCGAGCCCTTCGCCAAGGTCGACGACGGCGAGGACGAGCGCACCTGAGCCCACCGGCGCCGCCCGCGCGGCGGCGTCGAGGACCCGCGGGGGCGCGCGAGGGCCTGCCACCGAGCGAGACGGGATGAGCTCCTCGGCCCATGGCGCGGCTCGCGTGCCTCCGCTTCCTCCTGGGGCCCCTGGCCTGGGCGACCCGTACAATCCGGGTCGCGCGTGCTCTGGCTCTCCCTCTCCCTCCTGGCCGGCGCGGCGCACCCGGACTCGCTGAGCCACACGCGCATCGTCGTCGCCGGGGCGCGCGCGACGGTCGAGCTGCGCTGCGAGGCGCTCTCGCTGATCGAGTTCCGGCCGGAGCTGGACCGCTCGCGCGACGGGCTGCTGGACGAGGGTGAGCTCGCCGCCGGGCGCGCCGCGATCGAGGCCTACCTGGTGGCCGGGCTGCGCCTCGCGCAGGTCGAGGGGACGCGCGAGGAGCACCTGACGGGGCGCCTGGTGGCCCTCGTGCCCCAGGATCCGGCCGAGCTGGGCGCCTTCGAGCTGCAGAAGATCGAGGCGCGCCTCGAGTACGAGGCCGCCGCGCCGCTCGGGTCGCTGGCGGTCGAGACGCACCTCTTCCTCGAGTCGAACCCCTGGCACCGGGACTTCTGCACGCTGGTGTGGAACGACGACGCGCCCGTGGCCCACGCCTTCTCGGGCGGCGCGCGGAGCTGGCGCTTCGACCCCGCGCACGTGCGCCGCCCCGGGGTCTTCGCGGCCTTCACGCGCCTCGGCCTCGAGCACATCCTCGGCACGCCGGCCGAGCCCCTGGCCGGGCGCGACCACCTCGCCTTCCTGCTGGCGCTGCTGGTGGCCGCGCGGGGTCTCGCCACGCTGGTCGGGGTGGTCACGGCCTTCACCGCGGCCCACTCGGTCACGCTGGCGGCCGCGGCCCTGGGCTGGGTCGACGTGCCCTCGCGCTTCGTCGAGCTGGCCATCGCGCTCTCGATCGCCTACGTGGCCTGCGACAACCTGCTGCGGCGCGAGGCGCGCAACCCCTGGCTCGAGGCCTTCCTGTTCGGCCTCCTGCACGGCCTGGGCTTCGCCGGCTTCCTGGCGGACGCGCTGGCGGGCGAGGGGCTGGTCGTGACCGCGCTGCTGGGCTTCAACCTGGGCGTGGAGCTCGGGCAGCTCGCCTTCGTGCTGGCCTGCACGCTGCTCGTCGCGCTCCTCTTCCGCGCCCACCGCCGCGCGGTGCGCGCGGGGCGCACCGCCGGCCTCGTCCCGCCGCGTGTGCGCACGCTGGTCTCGGCCGCCGTCGCGCTGGCGGGCTTCTACTGGTTCCTGGAGCGCGCCGGCTGGCTGCCGGCGTGAGCGCCGCCGCGGCGCGCGGCCAGGAACGCGCCCAGGCGCCGCAGGGCCTCCTGGATCGCCGCGCTCGAGAGCGCGTAGGAGAGGCGCACGTGCGTGTCGACGCCGAAGGCCGCTCCGGGGATCAGCACCAGGTCCTGCTGCTCGAGCAGGTCCTCGCACAACCCGATCGAGCCGCGCGCGTCGAGGTGCGCCGAGACGTCAAGGAAGACGTAGAAGGCGCCCTCGGGGCGCGCGCAGGGGAGGCCCAGCTCGGCCAGGCCCGCCAGCAGCAGGTCGCGGCGCTCGGCGAAGGCGCGCCGCATCGTCTCGAGCTCGGGCGGCGTGCGCCGCAGGGCGGCCTCGAAGGCGTGCTGCGAGACGGCGTTGGGCGAGCCGGTCGTCTGGCTGTGCAGCTTCGCCACGGCCGCGGCCAGGGGGCGGGGCGCCGCCAGGTAGCCGATGCGGTAGCCCGTCATGGCGAAGACCTTCGAGGCCCCGTCGACGATCGCCGTGCGCGCGCGCGCCTCGGGCGAGACCGAGGCCGGGCTGAGGGCCTCGCCGCCGTAGACCAGGGCGCGGTAGATCTCGTCCGAGAGGATCCACAGGTCGCGCTCCAGGGCCAGGCGCACGACGCCCTCGATCTCGGCGGGCGTGTAGACGTAGCCCGAGGGGTTGTTGGGCGAGTTGATCAGGATCGCGCGCGTGCGCGGCGTGGCGGCGCGCGCCAGGGCCGCCAGGTCGGGACGCACTCCCTCGTGGGGCCGCACCAGCACCGGCGTCCCGCCGGCGCAGCGCACGAGGTCGAAGTAGCTGGCCCAGGCCGGCAGCGGCACGAGCACCTCGTCGCCCTCCTCGATCAGCGCGAAGATCGCGCCGGAGAGCGCGTGCTTGGCGCTGTGGCAGATCGTGACCTCCTCGGCGGCGTAGGGCGCGCGGCGCGAGTGGCTCAGGTGCTCGGCCACGGCCTTGCGCAGCCCGGGCGTGCCGGCGGCGGGGGTGTAGCGCACGTCGCCGCTCCGGACCTTCTCGACCGCCGCCGCCTGCACGATCTCCGGCGCCGGGAAGTCCGGCTCGCCGACCGCCATGCTGATCACGTCGCGCCCGGCGGCGCGCATGGCCTTGGCCTTCTCGTCGAGGGCCAGGGTGATGGAGGGCTCGATGCGGTCGATGCGGCGGGCGAAGCGCATGGCAGGGGCGACAGGCGAGGCGATAGTGTGCGCGCGGGCGGCGTCCGTGGGAACGAGGCGCGGGGAAGATCCGCGCGTGGAGCGCGTCCAGGCGGCGGAAGGCCGCCTAGCCCGACCGATTCATGAGGCCTCGAGCGAGACGCCGCGGCTGGCCCCAGATGCAGCGATTCGCGACCGAGAGCAGCGGAGGCGACCTCTGGCAGGTCGCCGAGACCTCGCAGGGAGCGAAGCGCTGCAGATGGGGCCAGCCGCGGCGTCGGAGCCGAGGGCTCATGAATCGGTCGGGCTGACGTGGCCGTACAATCCGCGCGCGCATGGGCCGTCGACTGCTCCGCTACCTCCTGATCGGGCTCGTCCTCCTGCTGCTGGGCGGGCTGTGGGCCTTCTCCTTCTTCCTCTTCAATCCCTTCGAGGGGCGCTACGAGTACCCCGTCGCCAGCCTGATCCCGCGCGAGGTCGACTTCTACGCCGGGAAGAACCGCCTGGCGGACGACTTCGACCCGTTCCCGCGCCTCGCCTTCCAGGAGGCCTTCGCGGCCAGCCCGGGCGGGAAGGCGCTGCTCGAGCTGGGCCTCGGCGCGCGTCTGGCGGAGTGGCGCGTCGAGGAGCAACTGGCGGAGCTCGAGCGCGCGCTCGCCGAGCTGCCCGTGAGCGTGGATCCGCTGCGCCTCTTCGGCGGGCGCAGCCTGGCGCTGGCCGGCAACTTCGCGGGGCCGACGCTGGCCGAGGCGGACTGGGCCGTGTACGGGCGCACCGGCTGGCTCGGCAAGCTCGCCGTCGCGCTGGTCGGCGCCGGCTGGATCGACCTCGCCGCCCAGGGGCTGCAGCGCGAGGCCTTCGCGCACGAGGGCGAGGAGCTGGGCTTCCGGCTCTCGGGCGGCACGCTGACGCGCCCGCTGTACGTCGCGCGCCTCCAGGACGTCCTGATCGTGGCCACGCGCGGCGAGCTGCTGGTGCAGGCCCACGCGCTGGACTCGACGCGCGGGCAGGACTCGCTCGACCGCTCGGCCAAGTACGTCGACAACGTCGTGCGCACCGGCGAGCCGGGCGACGAGCTGGAGCTGTACGTCGACCAGCGCGCGCTGGCCGAGAGCCTCAAGGTGGCCGGCACCTGGCCCGATCCGCGCTCCAACGAGCTCGGGACCGCGCTGGCGGCCAAGCTGTTCCAGCTCGGCGCCGTGCGCGAGGCGCTGGGCACGCTCGACTTCGGCCCGGTGCTGAGCCTGGACCTGACGGGCGAGCTCTCCTCCAACGTGCTGACGCCCTTCCAGCAGCGCCTCTACGACGCGCGCGGCTTCGACAAGGAGCAGATGCTCGAGGCCGCCAGCCTGGTGCACTCCGACGCGGGCCTGTTCGCCTACCTGCACGTCGACGTGGGCGACCTGCTGCGCGAGCTGCGCTCGGTCGTGGGCGGCATCGACCCGGCCGCGATCACGAACCTCGAGGACTTCGTGCGCCAGGCCTTCAGCTACCCCGACCTCGACCGCCTGATCGACGACATCGACGCGGCCCTGCGCGACCGCGTGGCGCTCTTCGTGCGCGAGTACGACTACCCCGAGGAGGTCGGCGAGCGCGCCCCGCCGCACGACGCGACCCCGGTCTACGCCTGGGCCCTGGTGCTGTGGGTGCAGGACGCCGACAAGGTGGCCGGCATCCGGCGCGTGATCGAGCGCGACGACGTGCTGGCCATGCTGCGCATCCAGGGCGCGACCGCCGGCAGCTCGGGCCTGTGGGACAACGTCCTGCAGGGCGGCGCGCGCGTGAAGGAGTACTGGAACGCCCTGATCCCGGGCACGGGGCACGTCGCCACGCTCGATTTCAAGGGCCGCGAGACCTACCTCGTGCTCTCGAACGAGAACCGCCTGCTGGGCCAGGTCTTCAAGATCTACGCCACGGGCCGCACCGAGGAGGGCTACACCCGGTTGGCCGACGACGTGGCCTTCAAGACCTGGGTCATGGCCGGCCTGGGCAGCGCCAACGCGCTCGTGTGGCTCGCGCCGCGCACCCTCGGAGCCACCGCGCGGCGCGTGGCGGCCCACGAGGTCGGCGGCAGCGCCGCGGACCACATCGACTGGACGCGCGAGCGCCCGCGCATCGAGCGCGAGGTCCTGGCGCGCGACTTCCCCGGCGAGACCTGGCCCAACGTCTCCGACGCGAACCGCACGGCCTTCGACGAGACGGTGCAGCGCGAGGTCGACGCCTTCCAGGCGCGCTACCTGGCCGAGCACCAGCCCCAGTTCCTGGGCGACGCCGAGCGCCGCATCCGTGCCTGGGAGCTGCTCCAGGCCGGCTTCCTGCAGCTCGCCACCGACCGCAAGCGCATGCGGCTGCACGCGCGCCTGCGGCCGGGCCTCGCGGAGGAGTAGCCCACCCTCCGGCCCGGAAATCCGGCCCGGCTGTGACGCGCGGACCCCGGCCCGCGAATCATCCTGCGGCGTGACCAGCGACCCCTCCCGACTCTCGGAGTGCCTGCGGCGCCACGCCGGGCTGATCCACCGCGTCGCACGCGCCTACGGGCGCGATGCGGCCGAGCGCGAGGATGTGGTGCAGGAGATCGCCGTGCAGCTCTGGCGCGCGCTCGCGCGCCTCGATCCGGGACGGCGCGAGTCGACCTGGGTCTACCGCATCGCCCTGAACGTGGCCATCTCGCACGCGCGCCGCGAGGGCCGGCACCGCGCGGGGAGCGAGGAGCCGCTGTTCACGCTGGCGGCCCCGGCCGCGGCCGAGCCCGGCCACGAGGTCGAGCTGCTGCAGGCCTGCATCGCCGAGCTCGGCCCGCTCGAGAAGGCCCTGGTGTTGCTGCATCTGGACGGCAACGACCACGCCGCGATCGCCGAGGTGCTGGGGCTCTCCGTGTCCAACGTGGGCACGAAGCTCCAGCGCACGCGCGCGCGGCTGCGCGCCGCGCTGGAGCGGCGCGCGCGGACGGAGACCCCTCGGACGCAGGAACGACGCCATGCGACTGGATGACCTGGAACGGGCCTGGAGTGCCCACGGCGCGACCCTGGAGCGCAGCCTCGCGCTGAACGAGCGCATCCTGCGCGAGCTCCTCCTGCGCAAGGTGCGCCTCGCGCTGGCGCCCTTCGTGCTCTTCCGGGGGCTGGAGGTGCTCCTGGGCCTGGGCGCGCTGGCGCTGGCCGTGCCGGTCCTCGGCGCGCACCTCGCCGAGCCGCGCTACCTGCTGCTGGCGGGCCCGGTGGTCGCCCTCGCCGCCGGGCTGACGGGCCTCGTCCTCTGGCTGCTCGTGCACGCGCTGCGGCTCGATCCCGCGCGCCCGGTGACCGTCCTCCAGCGCGAGCTCGAGCTGCTCAAGCTGACCGAGTACCGCGCGCTCAAGTGGGCCCTGCTGGGCGGCACCCTCCTCTGGCTGCCGGCCCCGCTGGTGCTCCTCGAGGCGCTCTCCGGCGTGCCCTTCCTGGCGCGCCTCGACCTCGGCTGGCTGGTGGCCAACGTCGTGGTCGGGCTCGGCCTCTTGCTGGCGGGCCAGCTCCTCTCGCGCCGCCTCGTCGAGCGCACCGACCTCTCGCCCGTGGCCCGTCGCGTCGTGGACGCGCTCTCCAGCCGCTCACTGCGCGCCGCCGCGCGGCACCTCGAGGACCTGGCGCGCTTCGAGCGCGAGTGAGGAGCGGGCCGGGCTATGATCGCGGCCCAGCCATGAACCACGAGCGCGTCTTCGCCATGTCCTTCGCCAGCGTCTACCCGCACTACGTGGCCAAGGCGGAGAAGAAGGGCCGCACGAAGGAGGAGGTGGACGAGGTCATCCGCTGGCTGACGGGCTACACCCAGAAGGCCCTGGCGAAGCAGCTCGAGCGCAAGACCGATTTCGAGACCTTCTTCAAGGAGGCCCCCGGCCTCCACCCCAACGCCAAGCTCATCACCGGCACGATCTGCGGCGTGCGCATCGCGGAGATCGAGCATCCCCTGATGCGCAACATCAGGTACCTCGACAAGCTCGTGGACGAGCTGGCCAAGGGCCGGCCGATGGAGAAGATCCTGCGGAAGTAGGGGCGGCCGACGTCTTCAGCGGACCGCGGAGGCGCGGAGTTGCGGACGCGGAGCTCGCGGAGGAGGAAGAGGGGAAGAGCGGAGAATGGCATCCTTGAAGGTCGTCGTGCGGATCGAGCGCAAGCAGGCGGAGCTGCCGGCCTTCGTCGTTCTGCCCGCCGACAAGCTGGCCCGGTGGAAGCTCACCGGAACGACGACGGTCGAGGGCACGCTGGACGACGTGGCCCTCGGACGCCGCTCGCTGAAGCGCTGGGACGAGGAGCGCTGGTTCCTCGAGCTGCGCCCGGAGACGCTCGAGGCCCTCGGCAAGGCGCCCGGCGAGCGCGCGACGCTCGTGATCGAGCGCGCCTCGACCGAGGTCCCGGCCGAGCTGCGGCGGCTGATCGACACCGATGCGCGCGCGCGCGAGCGCTGGGAGGCCCGCACGGAGTCCCAGCAGCGGATGCTGCGCGAGGAGATCCTGGCCGCGAAGTCCAGCGAGGCCCGCGCGCGCCGCGCCCGGCGCGCGCTGCTCGCCGAGGCGAAGCCGGCGAGACCCCGCATCGGTGGGCTGGCCGAGGAGCCTCGTTCCGTCCAGGTCCGGATCCTCGGCCGACGCCTGCCCGGCCGCACCTGCGGTCCCTACGCCGAGATCCACGTCGGCCTCGTCGAGAAGGTCGGTTGCCATCCGACCGTCATGGTCCCGGGCGACGCACGCCAGGCGAGCTGGGAGACTCCGATCGAGGTCCGCGGGAGGGACGGGGCGGCGCTCTTCCGCGGGCCGGCGGTCAACGGTCCACCCCACGAGCGCTTCCTCTACCTCACGTGGATCGGCCGCAAGGGCGGCGCCGCCCCGGCGATGTTCCGGCGGGCGAAGCTGCGCCTGGACGCCGTGCCCGCCGACGTGCTCGTGGAGTCCCTGCGCTCGGGCGTGCTGGTCGGACGTCTGGAGCTGACTGCGGCCGACGGGATGCCGGTCTGCGCGTCCGTTCGACCACCCGCGATCACGTGGACGAGTGCCTGATGGCAGATGGTGCCCGGGACTGGATTCGAACCAGCATGGAGTTACCCGCTAGCACCTCAAGCTAGTGCGTCTGCCAATTCCGCCACCCGGGCACGGGAGGTGGTGCGGAGGGTGAGCTCCGCCCAGCGGGGGCGGGGAGTCTAGGCAGGCGCCCGGGCGCTGGCAAGGGCTCGGGCAGGGTGGCCGCGGGGCGCATCGAGGCGGCCGGGAGCGCTCGCTACGATGCGCCGTCGCGCCCCGCGTCCGTCCCTCCCGCCCCACGCCTCGCCATGAAGCCCCCGCACGGCAACGCCCTGATCGGTCAGTCCGGTGGACCCACCTGCGTCATCAACCAGAGCCTGGTGGGGATCGTGGAGGCGGCCCTGGCGGCGAAGTCGATCGGGAAGGTCTACGGGGCCCTGCACGGGATCAAGGGCGTGCTGGAGGGCAAGCTCGTCGACCTCGGCCAGGAGTCGAAGGCGACCCTCGAGGCGGTGGCGCGGACCCCCTGCGCGGCGCTGCGCTCGGTGCGCAAGAAGCCGACGCGCGAGGAGTGCGAGCAGGCCCTGGCGGCCTTCAAGAAGCACGACGTGCGCTACTTCTTCTACATCGGCGGGAACGACTCGGCCGAGACGGCGCACGTGCTCAACGAGCTGGCCGTGGCCGAGGGCTACGACGTGCGTCTCTTCCACGTGCCGAAGACGATCGACAACGACCTGCGCGGGAACGACCACTGCCCCGGCTACGGCTCGGCGGCGCGCTTCGTGGCCCAGGCGGTGATGGGGGACAACCTCGACAACCGCAGCCTGCCGGGGATCAAGATCGACATCGTGATGGGGCGTCACGCGGGCTGGCTGACGGCGGCCAGCACGCTGGCGCGCATCCACCCGGACGACGGGCCGCACCTGGTGTACGTGCCGGAGAGGGTCTTCACGCTGGAGCGCTTCCTCGCGGACGTCGAGCGCGTCTACAAGCAGCACGGGCGCTGTCTCGTGGCGGCCTCCGAGGGCATCCACGGGGCCGACGGCAAGACCCTGGTCGAGAGCAAGGAGAAGGACTCGCACGGCAACGTGCAGCTCTCCGGCTCGGGCGCGCTGGGGGACCTCTTGGCCGACGAGATCAAGAAGAACCTGGGCGCCAAGCTGCGCGTGCGCGCCGACACCTTCGGCTACTTGCAGCGCTCGTTCCCGGGCGTGGTCTCGCCGGTCGACGCCAAGGAGGCGCGCGCCGTCGGACGCGCCGCCGTGCGCCTGGCGACCGGCACGAAGCACGCCCACGGCTCGGTCGCGATCCTGCGCGCCCCGGAGGGGCCCTACAAGGTCACCTTCGCGCACACCGAGCTGCGCAACGTGGCCAAGGAGACGCGGCCGATGGAGCCGGAGCTCCTGAAGGGCGACAGCGACGTCGACGCGCGCTTCCTCGACTACGTGCGCCCGCTGGTGGGGGAGCTGCCGCCGGTGGCGCGCCTCTCCGACTTCCGGATCGGGTGAGGGCCGGACCGGCGGGTATGCTGCCCGGCTCGCCATGACCGAGATCGAGATCCGCGACCCCGACGCGCCCGGCACCGCCCCGGCGGCGGACGAGCCCGCGCCCGAGAGCCCCTACAAGAACCTGCTCGTCCCGCTGGTGGTCGTGCCGGCGCTGATCGTGATGGTGCTGGTGCTGGTCTTCGTGCTGTTCGGGGCCGTGGCCGGCGAGGAGGACTCGCCGCGCCAGAACCTCGACCGGCTGCTGAACGGCGGCTTCAACGAGCGCAAGCAGGCGGCCTTCAACCTCGTGCGCCAGGTGCTGGAGCACGAGGAGGCCGTGGCGGCCGAGCGCGCGCCGGAGTGGGAGATCGACGCCTCGTTCCTGCCCGAGCTGCGCGCCGCGCGCGAGTCGATCGGGGAGCTCGCCGGGCCGAAGGACGTGGCCATCCCGCTGGTGCTGTCGAGCCTCCTGGCGCAGCTCGGCGACCCGGCCGGGGTCGAGCAGCTGTGCGCGATGACGCGCCTGGCCGAGCCCCTCGATCCCGAGCGCGAGTACCGCCTCTACGCCGCCATGACCCTGGGGGCGATCGGGCCGCGCCTGGCGGAGCGCGAGCGCGCGCTGGCGGCCGAGACCCTGATCGCCCTGCTCGACGGCGACGACTCCGGCCTGGTCCTGGTGGCCATCGCCGGGCTCCAGAACCTGCCCTCGCCGGCGACCGTCCCGGCCCTCGCGGCCATGCTCGCGCGCTCGGCCCTGGAGCTGCGCGTGAGCGCGGCGCTCTCGCTGGCGGCCCTGGGGGACGCCGCGGCCGTGCCGGTCCTGCGCGAGGCGCTGGCGCCGGAGCCCTACGCGGCCGAGCGCGCCGCGAGCCCCCGCAAGTGGCCGCCCCAGCGCGTCTCGGAGAGCCGCGTCAAGGCGCTGGAGGCCCTCGCACGCCTCGGACAGGCTCCCGCGCGCGCCGCGCTCGAGGAGCTGGCCGAGCAGGACGCGGACCCGAACGTCAAGCGCGCCGCCCGGGCGCTCCTCGCGGCCCCCGGCGGCGGCTGAGCGACTCCACCCCGCGCCGAGGTCTCGCGGAACGGCAGCCCGGGCTTGCAGATCGCGCCCGACGCCACCATCCTGACGGCCCGATTCCGTCCCCTCGACCCCCTGCAACGACCGCGCTGGAGCTCCACCCCGGGCCCCCTGATCCGGCCCGCTCCCCGGTCTCCTCCCGATCCCGAACCCCTGGTCCTCCGTGGCTGACGCTGCGAACGTGAAGGAAGAGAAGAGCGACGCCGAGGGCGCCGCGGAGCGCGGGCCGACGCTGGTGCGCGCGCCGCTGCGCGGCGAGGTCTCGCGCCGTGGCCTGTTCTCGGCCCTGGGACTGGGCTGGGCGCTCTTCACGGGCGCCTCGGCCGGCCTGCTGGGCGCGATGGGCCGCTTCCTGTTCCCCAACGTGCTCTACGAGCCGCCCCAGGAGTTCAAGGCCGGCTTCCCGAGCGAGTTCGCGGTCGACGCGGTCGACGAGCGCTTCAAGGCCACCTACGGCGTTTGGATCGTGCGCGAGCCGACCGGCTTCTTCGCGCTCTCGACCGTGTGCACGCACCTCGGCTGCACGCCGAACTGGCTGGCGGCGGACGAGAAGTACAAGTGCCCCTGCCACGGCTCCGGCTTCATCAAGACCGGCATCAACATCGAGGGACCCGCGCCGCGCCCGCTCGAGCGCTACAAGATCATGCTGGCCGAGGACGGGCAGATCCTGATCGACAAGAACACCAAGTTCCAGCAAGAGAAGGGGCAGTGGGAGCTCGACGGCGCCTACCTGCCCTACACCGCGTAGTCCGCCCCCTCGACCTCCCGCGCGATGCAGAAGCTCCTCCAGGCGCTCCGCGAAACCCAGATCTGGCGCTCGATCTTCCGCCACGGGTACCCGGACACGCCGCGCAACCGCACGCTGGCGGTGCTCTCGAACACCTTCCTGCACCTGCACCCGGTCAAGGTGCGGCGCAGCGGGATCCGGCTCTCCTACACCTGGTGCATGGGAGGGCTGACGTTCTTCCTGTTCCTGGTGGAGACGATCACCGGCCTCCTCCTGATGTTCTATTACCGCCCGACGGCCGAGGCGGCCTACCAGGACATCATCGGGATCCGCGAGCACGTCGCCCTGGGCGTGATGCGCGAGATGCACCGCTGGGCGGCGCACATGATGGTGATCACCGTCTGGCTGCACATGTACCGCGTGTTCCTGACGGGTTCCTACAAGCCGCCGCGCGAGTTCAACTGGAACGTGGGCGTGATCCTGCTGGTGCTGACCCTGCTGCTCTCCTTCACGGGCTATCTCCTGCCCTGGGACCAGCTGGCGGTGTGGGCCATCACGGTCGGCTCGAACATGGCGCGCGCCACGCCCTTCCTCGGGCACGAGGGGCCGGGGGCGTCGCTGCTGGCCTTCGGCGGGCTCAACTTCGTGCACGCCGGCGACGACGCGCGCTTCGGCCTGCTGGCCGGGCGCTTCGTGGGCGAGGGCGCCCTGCTGCGCTTCTACGTGCTGCACTGCGTGGGGCTGCCGCTGGCGGCGGCCACGCTGATGGCGATCCACTTCTGGCGCGTGCGCAAGGACGGCGGCATCTCGGGGCCGCTGTAAGGGAGAAGCCGTGGACTGGAACGAGAGCCTCAAGAGCGCGGTCGACTGGATCTTCGAGCCGACGCGCTACTTCCTCGGCAGCGTGGTGCTGCTGGCGGCCGTCTTCTACTTCCGGCGCTTCGTCAGCAAGCCGGCGGTGGTGATCGCCTTCTTCGCCTTCTCGACGGTCTTCTTCGTGTGGGCGCTGGGCGACCCCGACTTCAAGAAGATCGTCACCAAGGGCGACAACATCCCGATCGTCATCCTGCTGGCCTCGGTGGTCTACTTCTCCTGGCTCGCGCTGCGCCAGGCGGTGATCAACGACGAGCGCCGCAAGAAGGGCGAGCTCGGGCTCGAGCACGAGCTCGGCAAGCAGAAGGTCTTCACCTGGCCGGACCTCGTCTACACCGAGTTCATCTGCATCATCCTCTTCACCGCGCTCCTGACGGTGTGGTCGATCGTGGTCGAGGCCCCGCTGGAGGAGCCGGCGGCCCTGGCGCGCACGCCGAACCCCTCCAAGGCGCCGTGGTACTTCCTCGGGTTGCAGGAGATGCTGGTCTACTTCGACCCCTGGATCGCCGGCGTCGTCCTGCCCGGCTTCATCATCGTCGGGCTGTGCGCGATCCCGTACCTCGACACGAACCCGAAGGGCAACGGCTACTACACCTTCGAGGAGCGCAAGTTCGCCTGGATCTTCTTCTGGGTCGGCTTCGTGCTGTTCTGGGTGCTGTTCGTGATCCTGGGCACCTTCCTGCGCGGGCCGAACTGGTCGTTCTTCGGGCCCTTCGAGTACTGGGACGTGCACAAGCTCGAGCCGCTCGTGAACGTCGACCTGTCGACCTACGTGTGGGTCTACTGGGCGAAGGGCAACCTGCCGACCAACCCGCTGGTGCGCGAGGCGCCCGGGATCCTGGCGCTGATCTTCTTCTTCGTCGCGATCCCGCCGCTGCTCGGCAAGACCGTGCTGAAGGGCATGGTCCAGAGCATGGGCATGGTGCGCTACAACGTGTTCATGCACCTGCTCCTGTGGTTCGCGCTGCTGCCGCTGAAGATGCTGCTGCGCTGGACCGTGAACCTGAAGTACATCGTCGGCATCCCCGAGTGGTTCTTCAACGTCTGACGAGCGCACGCACCGATGGCTGATCGCGGCGACACCCACTATCGCGTCGGGAGCCTGAACCTGTGGTTCGCGCTCGGGAGCCTGTTCCTGCTGGTCACCGCCTTCTGGATGGTGATCGACGACTGGAACCGGCCCTGGAAGGGCTACCAGCGCCGCTTCAAGACGATGGAGGTGGAGCGCGCCGAGGCCCAGCTGGCCGCGCCCGCGGCCGAGGCCGTGCGCGCCGACGAGGCGCGCCTGGGCGCCGAGCTCGAGCGTGCGCGCCAGGACCTCGTGGCGCGGAAGACCGTCCTCGAGGAGGCCGAGAAGGAGCTGCGCGACAAGAAGGGCAACGCCTTCAAGGCCACCGAGGCCGAGAAGAAGGTCAAGCAGGTCCTGAACTGGGAGCGCTTCCAGATCGAGGAGCAGCGCCTGCACGCGGGCGACCAGTCGCTCGGCGCCGAAAAGCTCAAGCAGATCGAGACCGAGCTCTTCGCCCGCGCCGGCGAGAAGCAGGAGGCCGACGCCGCCGTCGCCGCCCAGGAGCGGCGCATCGCCGAGCTCAAGGCCGAGGTCACCCAGGCCGAGACCGCCCTCAAGAACGCCGGCAAGTCGATCGAGCTCGTGCGCAAGAAGCTCGACACGCTGGCCCCGGACGACGCGCCCACGAAGATCGCCAACGTCATCCGCGACTTCCCCGGCCTCGACTTCATCGGTCCGAGCCTGAAGGTGGAGAAGGTCCTGCCGCCCAAGCTGACCTTCGAGCTGAACTTCACGCAGAAGCAGCGCATCGACATGTGCCAGACGTGCCACGTGGCGATGGACCGCGAGGGCTACGAGGAGGCCGAGCACCCCTTCCAGGCGCACCCGCGCCTGGACCTCTTCCTGACCGCCAAGTCGCCGCACCCGCTGTCCGAGTTCGGGTGCACGATCTGCCACCGCGGCAACGGCGAGGCGCTCGACTTCCAGCGCACCGACCACCGCCCGAGCGACGCGGCCGAGGCGGCCGACTGGCACGACGAGCGCCACTGGCACAAGCAGCACTACTGGGACTACCCGATGCTGCCGGAGAAGTACGTCGAGGCGAGCTGCGTGCAGTGCCACAAGTCCTCGATGGACCTGATCGCCGACGAGGCGCCCAAGGTCTTCGAGGGCTTCGAGCTGTTCGAGCGCTACGGCTGCTACGCCTGCCACAAGGTCGACTGGTTCCCGACCCAGCGTCGCCCGGGCCCCTCGCTGGCGCGCCTGGGCCAGAAGACGAGCCAGGAGTTCATCGAGAGCTGGATCGCCCATCCCAAGGCCTTCCGCCCGACCACGTGGATGCCGCAGATCTTCCACCTCGAGAACTACGCGCCCGAGGTGACGGTCGTGCACTCGCAGTACGGCACGGGGCGCGAGATGAAGGGCGACGAGTGGAGCGACGCCGCGATCGCCGCCGTCAGCGCCTTCGTGCGCTCGCGTGCCTCCTCCGAGCCGCTGCCCGGGATCCCGGTCACGGGCGACGCCACGCGCGGGCGCGAGGTCTTCCGCCTGGTCGGCTGCCTGGCCTGCCACAACACGGCGCCCTACGGGGCCGAGGAGCGCGAGGCCGAGACCGACCCGGCCGGCAAGCTGCGGGAGACCAACCAGCACGGCCCGAACCTGCGCGGTGTCGCCAGCAAGGTGACGCCCGAATGGCTCTTCGCCTGGATCAAGGACCCGACGGCCTACTGGAGCGAGACGCGCATGCCGGACCTGCGCCTCTCGGACCAGGACGCGGCTGACATCGTGGCCTACGTCTTCGAGGACGAGCTCTTCCGCGACGTGCCCGCCGGCTGGAGCGCCGACCGGGTCACCTACCAGCGCGACGTGCTCGAGGAGCAGGCGCGCTGGTTCTTCAACCGCGAGCTGCGCAGCGAGCTCGACCGGCGCTTCCAGGCCGAGTGGAAGGACGACGAGCCCCTGCTCGAGGCCCTGGGCGAGAAGTGGGTCCTCGGACAGGGCTGCCACTCGTGCCACTCGATCCCGGGACTCGAGGACGCGCAGCCGATCGGCACCGAGCTCACGACCTGGGCCTCGAAGACGGTCGACAAGCTCGACTTCGGCTTCATGCACGAGATCCTGGGCGAGGAGCAGGGCTGGAGCCACCACCAGGTACTCGAGTTCAAGGAGTACCGCGAGAACTTCCTGGAGCAGAAGCTGCGCGCGCCGCGCTCCTACGACCGGCGCAAGATCAAGAACCCCTCCGAGCGGCTGAAGATGCCGTGGTTCAACTTCACCGAGCACGAGATCGAGGCCCTGACGTGCTTCGTCGCGGGCCTGGTGAACGACGAGGTCCAGCGCGCCAAGATGCAGCCCTCGTCCGAGGAGCTGGCGATGGACACGGGCAAGCGCGTGATCCGCCAGAAGAACTGCGCCGGCTGCCACCAGATCGAGCCGGGCCAGGTCGAGTTCACGGACGAGGACGGCGTGCCCCGCGACGTCCACGGCCAGTTCCTGGTCTTCGACGAGGACGTGCTGCCGCCGCCGATGGACCGCTTCGCCGACTACGTGGCGAAGTACGAGGCGGACGTGGGCGAGCTGGAGGAGGTCATCCTGCGCCTGCTGGCGCCCGAGCCGGGCCTCGGCAACGTGGGCGACACGGTCGTGATCGAGGACCTGGACGGCATCCGCGTGACGCCCCCCCACGGCGGCGAGTTCGTGGACCTCGTCACCGACCACTACCTCTACTCCGACGACGTCGAGGACGTCGACGGCGAGCGCCGCCCGTACGCCGAGGAGGTCTACGAGAAGGTGCGCTGGACCTTCGCCCCGCCGGTCCTGTGGGACGAGGGCGGCAAGGTGCAGCGCGAGTGGTTCTACCAGTTCCTGCTCGACCCGGCCCCGCTGCGCGAGCAGATCCGCGTGCGCATGCCGACCTTCACCTGGGGCGCCGGCGAGGCGGGAGCGGTGGCGGACTACTTCGCCAGCCGCTCGAACCGCGAGTGGCCCGCGCGCTACGCGCGGCGGCTCCTGCTCGCGGAGCAGAAGACGCCGGCCGAGCTCGCCCAGGAGATCGAGCGCCTGGTGGGGGCGAAGACGCTCGCGAAGCGCCTGCCCGCGGCCACGCTCCAGGGCATCGTCGAGGGCAAGCCGGTCGAGACCGCCACCGGGCTCGACGCGCTGCTCGCCTACGGCCGCCACGTGGGCTTCGCCATCGCCGGCCGCGTCGACCCGCAGTACGAGGCCGTCGGGGAGCGCCTGCCCAGCCTGGTCGACGCCGTGCTGCGCGCCGACCCGGACTACTTCCAGAAGGTCCATGCGCTGGTCACCGACACGACCGGCAAGGGCCCGAACTGCGTGCAGTGCCACTTCCTGCGCGACGCTCCGCCGACGCAGTCGACGCCGGTCGCCTGGGCCCCGGACCTCGACCACACGCGCGAGCGCCTGCGGCCCGAGTGGGTGCGCGAGTGGCTCACGGACCCCTCGCGCATCTACCCGGGCACCTCGATGCCGGCCAACTTCCCGGCCGACCAGACCCAGTGGCAGGAGCTGTTCCCGGGGCCGAGCGCGGCCCAGATCGAGGCGGTCCTGACCTGGCTCTTCAACCTGGACCGGGCCGTCCGCGACTGAGCGCCCGGCGACGATGCCCTTGGCATCGTTGCCAGGCGCTCAGGATCGGCCCTGGCGCGCGATCCTCGCGCGCCTCTCCAGGATCCGCTCACACTGGGCTCGCCCCTGCGGAGAATCGCCCGGCGCAGGCCCTCGGGACCCGGCGCCTCGCACGCTACACTCCTCGCTTCCGTCACCCCCCTTCCCGGACCCACCATGCTGACCCTCACCCTCCTCCTCGCCGCCAGCGCCCTCTCCGGCTCCACCGCGCCCCGCTCGGACGACTTCGGCTCGATCGCCGGCAAGATCGTCTGGGAGGGCGAGAAGCCCGCCGCCAAGCCGGACATCTCGATGGACGAGAAGGCCCTGACCGGCTGCAAGCACGACCACATCAGCAAGAAGGACGACACCCTGCTGATCGACGCCGCGGGCGGCGTCGCCAACGTCGTCCTGACGATCGAGGTGGCCGGGGCCGAGAAGAAGATCCCGGCCGAGCCGATCGAGATCGACCAGCACGGCTGCCGCTTCGCGCCGCACGTCGTGGTCCTGCCGGCCGGCGCCACGGTGCGCTTCAAGAACTCGGACGACACGAACCACAACATCCACACGTTCCCGAAGAAGAACGACCCGATGAACAAGAACGTCGCCGCGGCCGGCACGCTCGACCAGCAGCTCACCAAGGCCGAGGTGATCGACGTGAAGTGCGACGTGCACCCGTGGATGAAGGGCTACATCGTCGTGACCGACGCCTCGCACTACGCGCTCTCGGGCGCCGACGGCAGCTTCAAGCTCGAGGGCCTGCCGGCCGGCGAGTACGAGGTCTCCTGGTGGCACGAGGAGCTCGGCAAGGGCAAGACCGAGAAGGTCAAGGTCGAGGCCGGCAAGGCCACCGCGCTCGAGCACAAGGTCAGCCTGGAGAAGAAGGCGGCCGGCGGAAGGCGGCGCTGACCCGAGCGCAGATCGGGCCATCCGATCCGTCGGAGACCGCCGCGGTCACGTCTGGCGGGCCTCGCCCGCCAGACGATCCGCGGCGCGGTTCTTCCAGGGCCCGGGGTGTCCTTGGGCCCCCGGAAAGGTCTTCCGGCGCCCCCCCAAGCGCAGACGGCGTGCTCCGAGCCGATCTCGATCGGCTCAGAGGGCCCGGGGCGGCTCGTCCTCCCAGCGCTCGAACCAGGAGGGTGGGTTCCAGCCGTGCAGCAGGCCCGCCACGGTCGTCAGGGCCTGCCAGTCGTCCTCGCTGTTCCCCCCGCGGCGCTCGCGCTGGGCCCGTCGGCCCTCCTCCTCGAAGCTGCGCTCGACCATCTCGAGCAGCAGCCGGCGCTTCTCCTGGGCGGACTGGAGCGCCTTGACCACCAGGGGCTCCAGGCGCCGGCCGAAGTCCAGGGAGACTTGATGGCGGCTGCACAGGCGGGCGATCAACCGGCGCGCATCCACGCGTGGAAGCGTACCTCGCGAGGTCCGCGCGGGTCGGAGGCACGGGCCCGCTCCTTGCGGGGTGCGAGGTAGAGCCGGCGGGGTGCGGCCCCGACTCGCTACACTCCGGCCCCGATGCCGCACCCCATCGCCTTCGACATCGAGGTCGCCGGCTTCCACTGGGACGAGGTCGACGAGATCACGCGCGGCTACCTGCTGCAGCGCGCGAAGACCGAGGAGGACCGCGCCTCGGCCCCCGACCGCACCGCGCTCTACCCCGGCCTGGGGAAGATCATCGCGATCGGGATGTGGAACCTGGAGAAGGACCGCGGGCTGTGCTTGCTGGAGGGCAAGCACGCCGAGCAGGCGGACTGGAAGCGCGTGCCGGGCTCGGAGGTCTTCCGCGGGAGCGAGAAGGAGCTCCTGGAGCGCTTCTGGGACGTGCTCGAGCGCAAGCGCCCGCGCCTGGTCTCCTTCAACGGGCGCTATTACGACGGTCCGATCCTGATGCTGCGCTCGGCCCAGCTCGGCGTCGCGCCGAGCCTGAACCTGTGCGGGAATCGCTACAACCTGACGACGCACGTCGACCTGACCGAGGTGCTCTCGTTCCACGGCGCCTGGCGCGAGCAGTACAAGCTCGACTACTGGTGCCGGCGCTTCGACATCGAGAGCCCCAAGGGCTCGATCGACGGCTCGCAGATCGCGCGCGCCTACCGCGAGGGCCGCATCGAGGAGATCGGCGAGTACTGCCTGCGCGACACGCGCGCCACGGCCCAGCTCTTCCGCAAGCTCGAGGACACGCTGCTGCCGCTGTTCCTGGGGTGAGGGAGAAGGGGCGCGGAGACGCGGGGCGAAGACGCGGAGGACGCGGAGACGGAAGGAACAGAGGGGGAAGGGGAGTCGGGCTCGGCGGGGGCACTGCCCTGTACGCGGAGTGCGTCGGCTTCTCCCGTCCGCGGTCCGCCGGGGCCTACGCTTCGGCCGCGCGCGCGTCCTCGGCCACGGGCACCGCTTCCCAGTCCAGGCGCTCGCAGTCGGCGTAGAGGCGGTCGAGGTCGTAGTAGGCGCGCGCCTCGGGCTGCAGCAGGTGCACGACCACGTCGTCGAAGTCGAGCACGACCCACCAGCGCAGCTCGTGCCCCTCGACCGGGTGGTGGCGCTGGCCGAGCTCCTTGGCGCGCACGTGCAGCTCGTTCTCCAGGGCGCGCACGTGGTTGCGGTTCAGGCCCGTGGCGAGCACGAAGTAGTCGGCCAGCCCCAGACGCTTCCCGACCGCGTAGACGGCCACGGACTCGCCCTTCTTCTCGTGGCACCAGCGGGCCAGCGTGGCGGCGAAGGTTCGCGAGTCGATGGGGGGGCTCCCGGGGAAGACGGCTCAGGGTAGCCCGGTCCGGCGCGGGCGGGAAGGAGGAGCGGCCGGAGAACGAGCCCGCCGTGGGCGGGGCCGCCGCGCGGCGGCCCCGCGGGGCCGTCAGATGAACCAGGGCAGGAAGATCACGCCCACCACGGTCATCAGCTTGATCAGGATGTTCAGGCTCGGGCCGGAAGTGTCCTTGAAGGGGTCCCCGACCGTGTCGCCCACGACGGCCGCCTTGTGGACGGCGCCGCCCTTGCCGCCGTACTCGCCGCTCTCGATGTACTTCTTGGCGTTGTCCCAGGCCCCGCCGGCGTTGGCCATGAAGATCGCCAGCATGATCGAGGAGACCAGCGCGCCGGCCAGCATCCCGCCCAGGGTCTGGACGCCCAGGAGCTTGCCGAGGATCAGCGGCACGGTCACGGCCATGACGCCGGGCACGATCATCTGCCGGATCGCGCCCTCGGTGGCGATCGCCACGCAGCGCCCGGTGTCGGGCTTGGCCGTGCCCTCCATCAGGCCCTTGATCTCGCGGAACTGGCGCCGGACCTCCTCGACCATCTTGTTGGCGGCGTTGCCGACCGCGCGCATGGTCATGGCGCTGAAGAGGAACGGCAGGAAGCCGCCGATCAGGAGCCCGATCGTGACCTGCACCGAGTTCACGTCGAGCAGCACCGTGCCGTCCGGGGCCAGCATGTTCGCGCCCTCGCCGGAGGCCTTCAGGAGCTCGCCGGCGCGCGTGCAGAAGGCGCTGAAGAGCGCCAGGGCCGTCAGGGCCGCCGAGCCGATGGCGAAGCCCTTGCCGATGGCCGCGGTCGTGTTGCCCGTGGCGTCCAGCGCGTCCGTCCGCTGGCGCACCTCCTTGGGCAGCTCGGCCATCTCGGCCAGGCCGCCGGCGTTGTCGGCCACCGGCCCGTAGGCGTCGACCGCCAGCGAGATGCCCAGGGTCGAGAGCATGCCGACCGCCGACATGGCCACGCCATAGATCCCGCCGTAGTGGAACGAGACGAAGATCGCCATGCAGATCGCCAGCACCGGCAGAGCCACCGACTCGAAGCCCGTGGCCAGGCCGTGGATGATGTTGGTGGCCGGGCCGGTCTGCGACTGGAAGGCGATGTTGCGCACCGGCTTGAAGCTGGCGGAGGTGTAGTAGTCGGTCAGCTTGCCGATCACCACGCCCGCCACCAGGCCCGAGATGATGGCGATGAACACGTTCATCCCGCTCACTCCGGCCGGCATGGGCAGGGCCATCGTGCACAGCCACCAGGTCGCCAGCGCGACGACCAGCGAGGCCACCACCAGGCCGCGGAACAGCGCGCTCTGGAGCTGGCTCTCCTGCCTGGCCTTGACGAAGAACGAGCCGATGATCGAGGACACGATGCCGAGCGCACTGACCGCCAGCGGCAGCGCGACCATCGAGGCCATGTTCGCGTCGCCCTGGTAGGCGAAGAAGCCGATCGACATGGCGGCCACGATCGAGCCGGCGTAGGACTCGAACAGGTCGGCGCCCATGCCGGCCACGTCCCCGACGTTGTCGCCCACGTTGTCGGCGATCACCGCCGGGTTGCGCGGGTCGTCCTCGGGGATGCCGGCCTCGACCTTGCCGACCAGGTCCGCGCCGACGTCGGCCGCCTTGGTGTAGATCCCGCCGCCCACGCGCGCGAAGAGGGCGATCGAGCTGGCCCCGAAGCTGAAGCCCAGCACGGCGTTCAGGCCGTTCTCGGTGATCGCGCTCAGCCCGCTCGTGTACACCTGCGTGAAGATCGTCAGCCCGAGCAGCGCCAGGCCCACGACGGTCATGCCCATGACCGAGCCCGAGCTGAAGGCCACGCGCAGGGCCTCGCTCAGGCTCGAGCGCGCCGCCTGCGTCGTGCGTACCGCGGCGCGCGTCGAGGTGTACATCCCGAAGTAGCCGGCCGCGGCCGAGGCGATCGCGCCGCTGGCGAAGGCGATGGCGGTCCTCCAGCCCAGGCCGTTCGCCTCCGGGCTGACCCCGATGACGATCGCCACCAGGGCCACGAACATCGCCAGCCAGCGGTACTCGGCCGTCAGGAAGGCCTTGGCGCCCTCCTGCACCAGCCGGGAGATGTCCTGCATCTTCTGGTCGCCGGGGTCGCGGCGCATGATCTGACCGAAGACGACCAGGGCGAAGACGAGGGCCAGCAGGGCGGCCCCGCCGGAGACGAGTAGGAAGTTGATGTCCATCGCGCAGGGGATGGGAACGACGGGAGCGGGGAGTCGGTCGGGCCGGACGCGCGGGCGCTGCGGAGCGGGATGGAGAAGCGGAGGGGTCCGGCCGCCGGGATCGAGGGCGAGGAGGATAGCGGCGCGCCTGGGCGGGGCCAAGGACCTGGCCGGCCGGGCGGCCGGCGCGGACGCTGGAGTCCCTGCGTGGCCAGCGCTGGGCTCAGGGCGCCGGCGGGGGCGGCTCGTCCGGAGGGCCGGCGCGGCCCGTGGGGGGGGTCGCGCGCGCCCAGCGCCCGCGGATGACGAGGACGAAGAACAGCGCGCACACGACCACGGCCAGGATCAGGTGCAGGTCGTGCACCGTGTCCTTGAGCCGGTCCACCTGGCTGCCGAGCAGCTTGCCGAGGAAGATCGAGACCGGCACCGAGAGCAGCACCCCCAGGCCGTCCAGCAGCAGCATGCGTGCCCAGCGCATGCCCATCGTGCCGGCCACGAAGTAGCCGGGGATGCGCAGCATCGGCAGGAAGCGGCAGGCGAACACGGCCCAGTTCCCGTGCGCGTCGAACCTGCGCCGGAAGCGCTGGAAGCGTTCCGGGTGCAGCACGCGCGCGACCCACGGGATCTCCAGGGCGCGCATGCCGTAGCGCCGCCCGAGCAGGAAGGGCAGCGAATCGCCCAGCAGGATCGCGAACGAGCACAGCAGCGTGATGCGCACGAACTCGACCTCGCCCTTGTAGAGCAGGATCCCGGCCGAGAGCAGGAAGACCTCCTCCGGCAGCGGCAGCCCGAGCCCGCACAGGAGCAGCCCCAGGAACGGCCCCATGTAGGAGAGGCTCTGGGCCATCTCCTGGACGTGGGCGATCAGGTCCGGGGCCGGCGCGAGGAGCAGCATCGAGGAGCGCGGGAGTATAGGCACGTGCGCGCGGGCCGGCCCCCGGCTACGGCGATTGAATGGCAGGCGCACGGGCGAGTAGGCTCGCCTGCCCACCCGAGCGGGGGAGGGTCACAGATGCCGACGGCGATCTTCGGGTTCGACTGGACGATGGAGCTCAGCTACATGGCCTGCGCGGCCGCGGGCGGGACCGTCCTCGTCCTGCAGACGCTCCTGATGCTGTTCGGCTTCGGCGACGGAGGCGACGCCGACCTGCACCACGACGTGGGCGCCGGCGACGTCGGGGACGGGGGCGAGCACCACGACGGCGCCTTCGGGCTGCTCTCGGTGCGCGCCGTGGCCTCGTTCCTGACCTTCTTCGGGCTGACGGGCTGGATGGGCACGAGCCGCGAGTGGGGCGAGACGACCACGCTGCTGGTCGCCATCGGAGCCGGTCTCGCCCTGATGGTCGTGGTGGCCTGGATGATGCGCATGCAGTCGAAGCTGCAGTCGAAGGGCAACCTCGACCCGCGCAACGCCGTGGGCCTGTCGGCGCGCGTCTACCTGCGCGTGC
The DNA here is from genome assembly GCA_036376275.1 of Planctomycetota bacterium. Lineage (GTDB taxonomy): Bacteria > Planctomycetota > UBA1135 > UBA1135 > JABFRZ01. The sequence continues at coordinate 25,232 of DASVAP010000154.1, forward strand.
CCGGCAAGAACGGGGGCTTCGGCAAGATCTCGGTCAAGCTCCAGGGCCGCACGGCGGAGTTCCAGGCCTTCACGCTGGGGGACGAGCTCCCGACCGGCGCCCTGGTCGAGATCCGGAGCATGCGCACGCCCGACACGTTCGAGGTCGCGGCGCTGAAGAACACCAAGAGCAAGGAGAAGACGCCGTGACCCAGCCCCTGGCCCTGGCCGCCCAGATCCCTTTCGACGATCGGCTCGTGCCGCTGCTGATGGTCATCGCGGGGGTGGTGATCCTCTCGGGCTTCGCCCTGATGATCGCCACGCGCTACAAGCGCTGCCCGTCCAACCGGATCCTGGTGATCTACGGCAAGACCGGGGCGGGCCAGTCCTCGCGCCCGCTGCACGGGGGTGGGGCCTTCGTGTGGCCGCTGATCCAGTCCTACGACTTCCTCGACCTCGAGCCGCTGCAGATCGAGATCCCCCTGGAGGGCGCGCTCTCCTCCGAGAACATCCGCGTCTCGGTGCCGAGCGTGTTCACGGTCGCGATCGGGACCGACGAGGAGACCATGAACAACGCGGCCGTGCGCCTGCTCGGCCTGCAGACCGCGGCGATCGTCAAGCAGGCCGAGGACATCATCTTCGGCCAGCTGCGCCACGTGATCGCCTCGATGGCGATCCAGGAGATCAACCGCGACCGCGACGTGTTCCTGGAGAAGGTCCAGACCGCGCTGGAGCCCGAGCTGAAGAAGATCGGCCTGGTGCTGATCAACGTCAACATCCGCGACATCAAGGACGAGTCGGGCTACATCGAGGCCATCGGGCGCAAGGCGGCCTCGACCGCCATCAACCAGGCCGAGATCGACGTGGCCGAGCAGCAGAAGCGCGGCGCGATCGGCGTGGCCGAGGCCGAGCGCGAGCGCGCCGTCAGCGTGGCCAACGCCGAGAAGGTGCGCGACATCGGCACCAAGGAGGCCGAGCGCGAGCGCGCGGTCAAGCTGGCCGAGCTCGACAAGGAGAAGTCGATCGGCGAGCAGGCCGCCAAGTACCAGCAGGAGGCCCAGGTGCGCGACAGCGAGCGCGAGATGCGCGTGCGCGTCGCCGACGCCAACGCCAAGGCCGTGGTCGGCGAGGAGGCCGCCAAGTACGAGCAGGAGGCGCAGCTCCGCGACCGCGAGCGCGAGATGCGCGTGCGCGTGGCCGAGGCCAACGCCAAGGCCGTCACCGGCGAGAACAAGTCCAAGGCCGAGATCGCGGTCACCAACGCCGAGCTGCGCGTCAAGGAGGCCGAGGCCTTCGAGCGCGGCGAGAAGCGCTTCCGCGAGGCCCAGGCGGCCGTGCTCGAGGCCCAGTACCGGGCCGAGGCGCGCGCCGCCGCCGCGCAGGCCGAGAAGATCGAGGCCGAGACGCGCGCCAAGCTGGAGGCCGTCGCCAACGCCGAGAAGGCCAAGACGATCGTCGACGCCGAGGCCCAGGCCGCCATGCGCAAGATCGACGCCGAGGCCCAGGCCGCCGCGACCTTCGCGCGCCTCGAGGCCGAGGCCCGCGGCCAGTACGAGATCCTGGCCAAGAAGGCCCAGGGCCTGAAGCACATCGTCGAGGCCTGCGGCGGCTCCCAGCAGGCCTTCCAGATGCTGATGCTCGAGCACCTCGAGCACCTCTCCGAGACCGCCGCCAAGGCCATCTCGAACGTCAAGTTCGACAAGGTCGTGGTGTGGGACTCGGGCGCCTCGCTCGACGGCAAGGGCGGCAACGCCACGGCCAACTTCCTGAAGGGCCTGGGCAATTCCCTGCCGCCGATGATGCAGATCATGAAGGACATCGGCGGCGTCGAGATGCCCGAGTTCATCGGCAAGCTCGTGCCCGACGAGGGCCAGGGCGCCGGCCCGAAGGTCGACCCGCAGAAGAACTGAGCCACCGGGCCACTGGATGCCGCAGGCCTCCTTGGCCCGAGGGCTCGGGATCGGCCGAGCGCGCGATCCTCGCGCGCCTTCCGATTCCTTCACAGTCTCCGAGCGATCCGACCGCGAAGGCGCGGAGGAGGAGCGGAGCTCGCGGAGGGATCAGGCGAGAGGATCTCCAGCGCGGCCGACGGATTCCGGAAGGGTTGCTGGTGGCGTCCGGCTTCGCCGGACGCGGTCGCCTCCGCGGTCCGCCGGGAACCGCCTGGGCTTCAGAGCCCCGACTCCACCGTGACCGCTTCCTTTGCCGCCGTGATCGTGCCGGCCTCCAGCACCAGCTCCGCCGGCGTCTGCATCAGGTAGGTCAGGGCCGGCGGCAGCACCGCGTGCTGCACGAAGTTGCCGTCCGGCATGCGGTTCACGACGCGGTTCCCGAGCGTGTCGTTCGGCTCCTCGATCTGCACGAGCGTCACCAGGCGCTCACCGTGCTCGGTGTCCGCCAGGTGCGCCAGGTGGTCCCGGCAGTGCTCGCAGGTCGCGCGCCAGAAGACCCACAGGCCTTCGAGTGGCAGCGCGTTCACGTCGACGTAGCCGGAGAGCGGCGGCTGCGCGAGCGGCGTGTCGAAGATCGTCTGGCCGACCCAGCTCTCGACGTCGAGCTCGATCCACTGGCCCGCGGTCGGCTTGCCGTTCGCGACCAGCTCGCCGGTCTGCACCTGGCGGTCGAACAGCCACGGCAGCGCCAGCGCCACGGCCGCCGCGCCCACCGGCACGAGCGGCGGCGCGCCGGCCGGCAGGTGCCGCCAGGGTTTCACGGCCAGCAGGAACACGAGCAGCGCCGTGTCGATCACCATCATCAGCCAGGGCGGCATGCTGAACTTGTTCCCGAAGCAGCCGCAGTTCTCGTCGCCGGCCGCGATCTGGGTCGTCAGCACGACGTCGAAGACCACCAGCAGGGCCGCCTGCAGGACCCAGCCCCAGCGCGGCCGGGCCAGGGCCACGGCCACGATCGCGAGCTCGATCCCGATCGCCAGGTTGTAGGTCAGCCCCAGCTCCAGCCCGACGTCGCGCACGACCGCCGGCAGCAGCGCCGGCGTGCCCCAGAAGAGCTTGAAGGTCGCCCCGGCCAGCACCCACAGGGCGATCAGCCAGACGGGGACGAGCGCGAGGCGCGCGCGGGCGGGGGAGGTCACGCTGGGGGTTTCCATGTCGTCGGGGAGCCGGGACCTGGCAAGGAGGGGTCGGGAGGATACAAATCCGCGCGATGAGCGCCTCCGCCGGCCTCTGGACGATCCTCGCGCGCGCCGCCGAGCACCACGGCGCGCGTCCGGCCGTGGTCGAGGGCGGGCGCACGCGCTCCTACGCCGAGCTCGCCGCGCGCGTGAGCGCGCGCGCGGCCCACTGGCGCGCCCAGGGCCTGGCGCCGGGCGAGCGCGTGGCGATCCTCGACTGGAACACGGGCACGTTCCTCGAGAGCTACTTCGCCGCCGCCCACGCGGGCGCGATCCTGTGCCCGCTCAACCACCGCCTGGCGGTCCCGGAGCTGCTCGAGATCCTGCGCGATGCGGAGGTGCGCCTGCTGGTCGCGGCGCGCGACTTCGAGGGCGCCGCGGCCGAGCTGCGCCGGGGCGAGGCGGGGCTCCGCCAGGTGCTGTGGAGCGAGGACGAGCCCGCGCCGGGGAGCGCGCCGCCCGCTCCCGTCGCGCCCGACGACGTGGCCCAGCTCTACTACACGAGCGGCACGACCGGGCGCTCGAAGGGCGTCGTGCTCACGCACCGCAACGTCTCCACCCACGCCGAGTGGGCCGTGCGCGAGCTCTCCCTGGGAGCGGCCGACCGCTGGGGCCACTTCGCGCCGATGTTCCACCTGGCGGACGCCTGGGCGACCTTCGCGCTCACGCTGGTGGGGGGCCTGCACGTGATGCTGCCGCGCTTCGAGGCCGACGGGGCGATCGAGGCCATCGAGAGCCAGCGCATCACGCTCACGAACCTCGTCCCGACCATGCTGAAGCGCGTGGTCGAGAGCCCGCGCGCGCGGCGCGAGCGCTTCGCCAGCCTGCGCCTCGTGCTCTCCGGCGGCGCCCCGATCGCGCCCGCGCTCGTGCGCCAGGTGCTCGCGACCTTCGGCTGCGAGTACGCCCAGACCTACGGCATGACCGAGACGAGCCCGTACCTGACCGTCGGGCTCCTGCCCGAGGCGCTGCGCCGCCTCCCGCCGGACGAGGTGCTGCGCCTGCGCGCGCGCACCGGCCGGCCCTTCGGGGGGATCGAGCTCGAGGTCGTGGACGAGCACGATCGCCGCGTGCCGGCCGACGACCGCTCGGTGGGGGAGATCCGCGTGCGCGGCGCGACCGTGACCCCGGGCTACTGGAACCGCCCCGAGGAGACGGCCCGCGCCCTGCGCGGCGGCTGGCTCTACACCGGCGACCTGGCGGTCGTGGACGTCCACGGCTTCGTGAACATCGTGGACCGCAAGAAGGACATGATCCTGACGGGCGGCGAGAACGTGTACTCGACCGAGGTCGAGCACGCGCTCCACGAGCACCCGGACGTGCTGGAGGCGGCGGTCTTCGCGCTGCCGGACGAGGCCTATGGCGAGAGCGTCAACGCCGCCGTCGTGCTGCGGGAGGGCTCGGCGGCCAGCGCGGCCGAGCTGATCGCCTTCTGCCGTGAGCGCATCGCCGGCTACAAGGTGCCGCGCACGCTCGAGTTCCTGCCGGAGCTGCCCAAGACCGGCTCGGGCAAGATCTCGAAGCACCTGCTGCGCTCGGCCAGGATGCGCTCGTGAGGCGCCCCACGTCCCGGCTCCGCCGACCGACGGTCTCCCGGCGCGCGCCGGGGTTCCTCCCGGCCGCGCTGCTCGGCATGCTGTGCGCTTGCCAGGAGCGCAAGGTGCCCATCTCGATGGAGGAATCGTCGCCGTCCGCCCCGGATGCGTTCCAGGAGCGCGTCGCCGAGCGCGAGGAGATGGTCGCGACCCAGCTCGCCGCGCGTGACATCCGCGACCCGCGCGTCCTCGCGGCCCTGCGCCGCGTACCGCGCCACCGCTTCGTGCCGGCCGAGCTCGCCGCGCAGGCCTACGAGGACCGCCCGCTCCCGATCGGGCACGAGCAGACGATCTCGCAGCCCTACATCGTGGCCTTCATGACGCAGGCCGTGGCGCTGAGGGGCGACGAGCGCGTGCTCGAGATCGGCACGGGCTCCGGCTACCAGGCGGCGGTGCTGGCCGAGCTGGCGCGCGAGGTGTTCACGATCGAGCTGCTCGAGCCGCTCGCGGCGCGCGCCCGGGCGACCCTGGAAGCGCTCGGCCATGCGCACGTCCACGTGCGCGTCGGTGACGGCTACCAGGGCTGGCCCGCGGCGGCGCCCTTCGACGCGATCGTGGTCACGGCCGCGCCCGAGCACGTGCCCGCGCCGCTCCTGGCGCAGCTCGCGCCCGGCGGGCGCCTGATCGTGCCGGTCGGAGGCGCGGAGCAGGATCTCGTGCTCGTGCGCCGTACCGCCGACGGCTTCGTCGAGGAGCGCCTGCTGCCGGTGCGCTTCGTGCCGCTGCTCGGCCCCAGCGTTCGCCCGAGGTAGGGACGAGCGCTCGCGCTTGACGGTGCTGCGGTGCGGCGGATGATGGCCGCCGCATGCCCGCCCCCGGCAGCTGGATCGCCGTAGCGCTCGGTCTCGGTGCGCTGGCCCTGGCCGGCTGGTTCCTGACCCGTCCGGACGAGGAGCCGTCGCCCGCGCCGCGTCCACCCTTCCTCTTGCCTGTGACGCTGGCAGAAGTCGAGCAGGGCGAGCTGCGCCCGCGAGCCCAGCTCACCGCCACCGTGCGCGCGGCGCGGCGCGCGCGCCTGGCCTTCGAGCTCGACGGGACCGTGCGCGAGCTCATGGCCGAGGAGGCCCAGCGCGTCGAGGGCGGCGCCGTGCTGGCGCGCCTCGACCGCGTCGACGAGGAGCTGGAGCTGGCGGCCGCCGAGGCGGCCCTGGCGCTGGCCCAGCGCGAGGAGGCCCTGCTGGAGGCGGGCGAGCGCGACGAGGAGAAGCGGCGTTTGGCGGCCGTGCTCGAGTCGGCCCGGGCCGAGGAGGAGCTGGCGCGCAGCGAGGTCGCGCGTGCCGAGAAGCTGTTCGAGAGCCGTGTGGTCTCCGAGTCCGAGCAGGACCGGCGCGTCAGCGAGCTGCGCGTGGCCGAGAAGCGCCGCGCGGCGGCCGAGGAGCAGCTGGCGCGGGCCGAGGCCGGCACGCGGCCCGAGGACCTGGCCATCGCCGCCGCGCGCGTCGACCAGGCGCGCGTGCGCCTGGCCACGACGCGCCACGAGCTCGCCAAGAACGAGCTGCGCGCGCCCTGGAGCGGGAGCGTGCTCGCGCGCTACGTCTCGGTCGGCGCCTACGTGGCCAGCGGCGACCCGGTGTTCGAGCTGGTCGACCTCGAGCACCTCGAGATCCACGTGGACGTGCCCGCGCGCCTCGCGACGCGTCTGGGAGCCTCGTCGCGCGCGCACGTGCGCGTGCCGGGCCTGCGCCAGGGCTTCGAGACCGCCCTGGACGCACTCGTCCCGGCCGCCGACGAGGCCGCGCGCAGCTTCCGCGCCATCGCGCGCCTGGGGCCGGGCGACGACGGCCAGGCCCTGCTGAGCCCGGGGATGTTCGTCGACCTCGAGCTGGTGCTGGAGCCCGTGCCGGGGGCGCTGCTCGTCCCGAGCGACTGCATCGTCTACAGCGAGCTCGGCGCGCGCGTCGTGCGCGCCGTCGAGGGACCGCCCGGGCCGGACGGCGCGGCGGGGCTCGTGGCCGAGCTCGTGCCCGTGCGCGTCGTGTCCGAGGAGGGCGGCCGCTCGGCCGTCGAGGCCCTGGAGGGCGCGCTGGTGCCCGGCGAGCGCGTGCTCCTGACCGGGGCGGACGGCGCCTTCCCGGGCGTGGCGCTGCTCGTGCGCGAGCCGGCCGCCGCCGCGGGAGCCGCGCGGTGAACCCGATCGCCGCCTCGGTGGCGCGGCCCTACACGGTCGCGGTCGGCGTGATCCTGGTGGCCATCGCCAGCTGGCTGGCGGTGGGGCGCATCCCGATCCAGCTCAAGCCCGACGTGGACGTGCCGCGCATCTCGGTCACGACCAGCTTCCGCGGCGCCAGCGCGGCCGAGGTCGAGGAGCAGGTCACGCGCGAGCTCGAGGAGGTGCTCCAGAACGTGCAGGGCCTGGCGGAGATGGTCAGCCTCTCGGCCCAGGGCACGAGCTCGATCACGCTGGAGTTCGAGCACGGCTTCGAGATCCAGGGCGCGCTGGTGGACGTGATCAACAAGCTCTCGCAGGTGCCGCGCCTGCCCTTCGAGGCCGACGAGCCCGTGGTCGCCATCGCCAGCGCGCGCGACAACGAGGTCGTGAACTGGATCACGGTGGCCTCGCGCTACGACACCGACCGCGTGCGGCGCTACCTGGAGGAGGAGGTCGAGGCGCGCATCGAGCGCATCCCCGGCGTCTCGTCGCTGTTCGTGGTCGGCGGCTCACCGCGCGAGATCCAGGTGCGCATCGACCCCGAGCGCCTGGTGGCGCGCGGCGTCACCTTCGACGAGGTCTTCGCGGCCATCGAGCGCGCCAACCTGAACGTGCGCGGCGGAACGGTCGAGACCGGCACGCGCCAGCCGATCGTGCGCACGGTCGGGCGCGCCGAGCGGGCCCGTGATCTCTCCAGCATCATCGTCAAGGAGCTGCCGGCCGGCTCGGTGCGCCTGGACGAGGTGGCCGAGATCGTCGACGGCTACCGCGAGACGGCCGGCTTCCTGCACATGAACGGGCGGCGCGCGGCCGGGATCGGCGTGCGCCGCCAGGCCGGCGCCAACGTGGTCGACCTGATCGCCGCGGTCGATGCCGAGACCGAGCGCATCAACGATGACTTCCGCGCACGCGACCTCGACCTCGTGCTCGAGCCCGTCTACAAGGAGACGACCTACATCGAGCAGGCCATGGGCTTCGTGCGCTCGAACCTGATCACCGGCTCCGTGCTTGCGATCGCGGTCCTGTTCGTGTTCCTGCGCAGCCCGCGCTCGATCCTGGTGGTCGCGCTGTCGATCCCGATCTCGCTGGTGGCCGTGTTCCCGGTGCTGCTCGCGCTCGGGCGTAGCCTGAACGTGATCTCGCTGGCGGGTATCGCCTTCGCCAGCGGGATGGTGGTCGACAACGCGCTGGTCGTGCTGGAGAACGTCTTCCGGCACCTCGAGCTCGGCAAGGACCGCCTGCGCGCGGCCATCGACGGCGGCAAGGAGGTGTGGGGCGGCGTGCTGGCCTCGACCCTCACCACCGTGGCCGTGTTCGTGCCGATCGTGCTGCAGCAGGACGAGGCCAGCCAGATCTTCGTCGACATCGCCCTGGCGATCTCGGCGGCGGTGGCCTTCTCGCTGGTGGTCTCGCTGACGGTCGTGCCGGTCCTGTGCGCGATGTTCTTCGAGCGCCCCGAGGCCAGCGTGGGCACGGGCGCGCCCGGGCGCGCCTACGGGCGCTTCTGCACCTGGCTCGAGCGCCCGCGGGCCGGGGCGCTGGCCTGGAAGTTCGCCTTCCTGTGCGGGGTGGCGGCCTTCTCGCTGGCGGCCTTCGCGCTGGCGCCGCCGGCCGAGTACCTGCCGACGGGCAACCGCAACCTGGTCATGTTCTTCGCCGATCCGATCCCGGGCACGCGTCCGGAGGCGGTCGAGACGAACTACCGGCCCTTCGAGGACTGGCTGCTGGCGCAGCCGGAGACCGAGCGCGTCTTCGTGGTCGCGGGCGGCTTCAACGGCGGGGGCGTGGTCCTGAAGCCCGAGCACTCGGACGGACGCTCGCTCGACGCCTACCACCAGCGCATGTTCGGGCCCGCCTTCACCCTGCCCGGCTTCCGCTTCATCGTGCCGCTGCGCTCGAGCCTGTTCGAGAACCCGGGCAAGCAGTTCGAGGTCGAGGTCTCGGGGCCCGACCTCGCCACGCTGGAGGCCGGTGCGGGCGAGCTCGAGCGGCGCATCCGCGCGCTGCCGGGGGTCGAGACGGTGCGCTCCTCGATCGTCACGGGGCAGCCGGAGCTGCGCGTCGTCGTGGACGAGGCGCGCGCCAAGGACCTCGGCCTCGACGTGGCCGAGATCGGGCGCATCGTCGAGACGGTCGTGGCCGGGCGGCGCGTGACCGAGATGCTCGACGGCGGGCGCGAGGTGGACCTCAACGTCGTGGCCCCGCAGGCGCGTGTCTCCTCGCAGGAGGACCTGGCCTCGATCCGCTTCCGTACGGCCGGCGGGGTGGTGGTCTCGCTGGGCGACGTGGCCCACGTCGAGCGCACGATCGGTCCGCAGTCGATCCGGCGCCTGGAGCGCCAGCGCAACGCGCTCCTGACGGTCAACATCGCCTCCGACGCGCCGCTCGAGGCCATGGTCGAGCGCGTCGAGCGGGAGGTCCTGCCGGCCCTCGGGGCCGAGCTCGGCCCGACCTACTCGCTGGGCGTGGGCGGCTCGGCCGACGCCCTGCGCGAGACGCTGGCGGCCCTCTCGAGCGGCTTCGGGCTCTCGATCGTGATCATCTACCTGCTCCTGGTGGCGCTCTTCCGGAGCTGGCTGACACCCTTCGTGATCCTCGTGACCGTGCCGCCGGCGCTCTCCGGCGGCCTGATCGGGATCCGCCTGGCGCACTGGCTCTCGGGCGGCCAGGCAGCCTTCGACGTGATCGCCATGCTCGGCTTCGTGATCCTGGCCGGTCTGGTGGTCAACAACGCGATCCTGATCGTGCACCAGGCCAACAACTTCCGCGCGGAGGGCATGGCGCCGCGCACGGCCCTGGCGGAGTCGGCGCGCTCGCGCCTGCGCCCGATCCTGATGACGGTCACGACGACCGTGATGGGCATGCTGCCGCTGGCGGTGATGGGCGGTGCCGGCGCCGAGCTCTACCGCGGCCTGGGGGCGGTCATCGTGGGTGGGCTGGCCTTCTCGACGCTCTTCTCGCTCTTTTTCGTGCCCGTGCTGGTCAGCCTGGGGCACGACGTGCGCGAGGCCGTGGGGGCGCGCCGGCGGCTGCGGAGCGAGCTCGCCCCGGCCGGCTCGTGAAGGCCACTGGCCGGGCTTGAATGCCGGCGGTCGGGCTGGCGTACTCGCGCCCTCCGCCCACACCCCTGCCCAATCCCGTGGACTGGATCTCCGACCCCAAGGCCTGGATCGCGCTGCTGACGCTGACCGTGCTCGAGATCGTGCTCGGCGTCGACAACATCGTCTTCATCTCGATCCTCTCGGCCAAGCTGCCGGAGGCGGAGCGCGCACGCGCGCGCACCATCGGACTGGCCATGGCGCTGGTCGGGCGCGTGGCGTTGCTGCTCTCGCTGAGCTGGGTGATGGGGCTCACGGCGCCGCTCTTCACCCTGGGGCAGGAGATCTCCGGACGCGACCTGATCCTGCTCGGCGGCGGGCTCTTCCTGCTGGCCAAGGCCACCCACGAGATCCACGTCAGCATGGAGGGCGGCGGGCCCGAGCGCAGCGCCAGGGCGGCCTCGTTCGGCTCCGTGATCGCGCAGATCCTGGTGCTCGACCTCGTCTTCTCGCTCGACTCGGTCATCACGGCCGTGGGCATGGCCGACGACATCTCGGTCATGATCGCGGCGGTCGTGATCGCGGTGCTCTTCATGATGCTCAGCGCGAAGGCGATCGCGAGCTACATCCACCGGCACCCGACCGTGAAGATGCTGGCGCTGGCCTTCCTGCTGCTGGTCGGCGTGGCCCTGGTGGCCGACGGGCTCGACCAGCACATCCCGCGCGGCTACATCTACTTCGCCATGGCCTTCTCGGTGCTGGTCGAGATGCTGAACCTGCGCGCGACGCGACGCAGCGCCCCGCCGACGACGCACTGAGCCCACCGGATCCATGCAGCCCTCGGCTCCGACACCGCGACCGGCCCCAGCTGCGGCCCTTCGCTCCAGGCGAGTCCGCGCTGACCAGGTCGCAAGGCCGGCTCCGGTCCTCTCGCTCGCGAGCGACCTGCGCTGCGCCGGCTGGCCATGCCCCTGGGGCCATTCGCGACGCCCGAGCCGAGGCCTTCATGGCTCCGCTGGGCCGAGGCCGTGACCCCGCTCGCGCGCGCCCTGGTGCTCGGGCTGGCCTGCGCCGCCGGAGCGTGCCTGGTGAGGCGACCGCTGCCGGACCCGCCGCGCCCGGAAGGCGTGCACGAGACGCGCCGGCGCTTCCGGCCCGACGGCAGCCTGGAGAGCGAGCGCCGCGTGCGCGTCTTCCCGGACGGCCGCGTCGAGCGCGACGGCCCCGAACGTGAGTACCACCGCGACGGCGTGCTCGCCGCCGAGCGCCACTTCGCGCGCGATCAGGCGACGGGTTCGTGGCGCACCTGGTTCGCGGACGGCCGCCTGCGCTCGGAGCTCGACTTCGGCGCACCGGGCTCGGACGACCTCCGGCCCGCGCGCTTCTGGCATCCGGACGGCAGCCTGGCGGCCGAGGGCGCGACGAGCGCCGGCGTCCGCGAGGGCGCCTGGTCCTACTACTCGCCGGAGGGCTGGCTGGCCCGCGCGGGCGATTACCACGCCGGCCTGCGCGAGGGGGACTGGACCTTCTATCGCGGCGAGGGGCGCAAGGAGGCCGAGGGGCGCTACGAGCGCGGACGGCGCGTCGGCCCGTGGACCCTGTGGGACGCCGAGGGGGTCCCGCGCGCGAGCGCGACCCCGCCCGAGGAGTCCGACGAGCCCGGAAGTTTTCCACCCGCAGCGTTGAAGTCGCCCCGCAGTGGGCCATGAATCCGCTGCGGGTCCGACGGCGGACAGCAGGAGCACCGGCTACACGGTTTCCTCCTTGACCCCTCCTCCTCGATGGAAACCACCTGAGAGACGAGAGCGGTCGGTGCTCCCAAGCGCTTCGTGATGGCCTCCTAGGGATGGAGACCGTCGGACCCGCCCGGGGTTGGAGCCCTCACGGGCTCCACCCCCTTTTCTTTGTCTCCGGAACGGGTTGAGCTAGCCCCCGTGGCAGCGCTCCCCAGGATCCCGCGCGCGGCAGAGGACGATCACGCCGAGACGGCGGTGCGTGCGCGCCGCGAGCTGTGCGAGCAGGTCGCCGGACGCCCCCTCCAGCACCTGGCCGGCCGCCCGGTGCCGCCGGGAGAGGCGCGTGGCAAGGTCGAGAACCTGGTGGGCTTCGCGCAGGTCCCGCTCGGGATCGCCGGCCCGCTGCGCGTCGACACCGGGGCCGGACCGCGCGAGGTCTACGTGCCGATGGCGACGACCGAGGGGGCGATGGTGGCCTCCTACTCGCGCGGCATGAAGGTCCTCGCGGCCGCGGGCGGCGCGCGCGCGCGCGTGGTGGCGGAGGGTCTGAGCCAGCACCCGATGCTCGTCTACGCCGATGCTGCCGCGGCCGAGCGCGCCCGCGCGCACGTCGCCGGACTGCGCGGCGAGCTCGAGCGCGCGACGGCGGCGACCACGCGCCACGGACGCCTGGTGGGCATCGAGCCGGAGCTCCTCGGGCGGCGGCTCGTGCTGCGGCTCGTGTTCACGACCGGCGACGCGATCGGGATCAACATGGCCGCGCGCGCGACCGAGGCCTGCTCGGAGCTCGTGGCGCGCGCGACGGGGGCCGTGCAACGCTACGTGCACGGCGAGGACGTCGAGAAGCGCGCCAACGCGCGCGCCCTGCACGGTGGCCGTGGGCGCAGCGTGGTGTGCGACGTGGTCGTGCCGCGTGCCGTGCTGGCGGCCGAGCTGCGCGTCGCGCCCGAGGACCTGGCCGCGATCCACGCCAGCTACCAGCTCGGCTTCGCACGTCTGGGCACGCACAACGGCCTGGTGCAGGCGGCCAACGGGCTCGCAGCCGTGTTCCTGGCCTGCGGGCAGGACGTGGCCTACGTGACGGAGTGCGCCACCGGATTCCTCGAGCTCGTGCCCACGCCAGCGGGGGACCTGTACGCCAGCGCGCACCTGCCGACGCTCCTGGTCGGGACCGTCGGCGGCGGCTCGGGGCAGGGCACGGCGGCGGAGTGCCTGGACCTGCTCGGCGTGCGCGGCGCGGGCGGCGCCAACGTGTTCGCCGCGATCCTCGGCGCGACGGTGCTGGCCGGCGACCTCTCGCTCCTGGCCACGTTCTGCACCCACGAGTTCGTCGGCGCCCACGAGCGCCTGGGGCGCAACCGGCCCGCAGGCGAGCCGTGAGCGAGCGCCGCGAGGTCTTCGAGCCCTGGGCCTTCGCCGCCTTCGCCGTGGCGGCGGCGACGGCCGGGCTGTTCCTGTACCTGGGGCTGCGGCCGGGCGGCGCGGGGCCGGTGCTGGCCTACCGGCTGGGACTGCTCTTCCTGGGCTGGGTCGCTGCGGTCGGGATGCTGCTGGCCCTGCTCTGGTCGCTGCGGCGGCGGCCCGTGTTGCAGCGCCGGCGCGCCTGGCCGCTCATGGCACTGGGGGCCAGCCTCTGGCTGTGCTCGCTGCCGATCGCCTATCCGTCCTCGCACGAGGGGCGCTACAGCACGACGCGCTTCCGGCTGCCCTTCGAGGGTGAGGCGCGCGTGCGCTTCGGCGGCGACGACGCGCGCGACAACCCGCTGGTGTTCGACCCCGGGCGCTGCTTCGGGTTCGGGTTCGAGGCCAGCGGCGGTGGTGCGCTGTCCGTCGTGGCCCCGGCGGAGGGCGAGCTCGTGGCCCGTGCGCCTGGCCGCGCCGGGCAGATCCTCGTGCTCGCCACGGGACCGGGTGAGTGGTGCCTGCTGGAGGGGCTCGAGGCCACCACGCTGCGGGTCCAGCCCGGCCAGCGGGTCGCAGCAGGGGAGCCCCTGGGGGAAGCTCGAGGAGTCCTCTACCTCCACCTGCAGGACGCGCCCGAGCCCGGCCGCGGCGAGGGCATCCCGCTGCGCATCCACGACTATCGCGTGCACGGCCGCCCGGCCGAGGCCGGCCGGCCCGTCCCGCCCCAGGTCGTGGCGAGCGCCGGCCCCCCCGACCCCGGTCGTTGACAGCACCCGGTCAGGCGCTACCCTGGTTGGCTTCGAAATCGTCGGTGGAGGTCCGTTCCGAGGCCTCGCCGGCGGTCCCGGCCGCCCCCGGCCGGGCGGCCTCGCGCCGGAGCCCTCGAGCCCTCCTCCACCCCGCCCTCTCGCCTCGCTCTACCCATGACGACCGCCGTCAAGACCCAGCCCAGCTCGGGCACGGCCGAGCGCCTCAAGCGCGGCCGCAACATCGGCATCATGGCGCACATCGATGCCGGGAAGACGACCGTCACCGAGCGCATCCTGTTCGTCACCGCGAAGATCCACAAGGTTGGCGAGGTGCACGACGGCGCCGCGACCATGGACTTCATGGAGGAGGAGCGCAAGCGCGGCATCACGATCCAGTCGGCCGCCACCCAGGTCGAGTGGCAGGGCCACTGGGTCAACATCATCGACACGCCCGGGCACGTGGACTTCACGGCCGAGGTCGAGCGCTCCCTGCGCGTGCTCGACGGGGCCGTGGCCGTGTTCGACGCCGTGCACGGGGTCGAGGCCCAGTCCGAGACCGTCTGGCGCCAGGCCGACCGCTACAAGGTCCCGCGCATCTGCTTCATCAACAAGATGGATCGCATCGGCGCGGACTACTACCGCTCGATCCAGACGATCATCGACCGCCTGGGGGCGCGCCCGGCCCCGCTGCAGATCCCGATCGGGCGCGAGAAGGCCTTCGCGGGCTACGTCGACCTGATCACCGGCAAGGCCTACCGCTTCGACGAGGAGAACGGCAAGGTCGTCAACGAGATCCCGCTGCCGGAGGACCTGAAGGAGGAGTACGAGCTGCACCGCCACGAGCTGTGCGAGACGGCCGCCGAGTTCGACGAGGAGCTGCTGGATCTCTTCGTGGAGGACGAGCCGATCCCCGAGGCGCTCCTGCGCGCGGCCCTGCGCAAGGGGTGTCTCGACATGCAGATCACTCCCGTCCTGTGTGGCGCGGCCCTGAAGGACAAGGGCATCCCGGCGCTGCTGGATGCGGTGCTCGCCTTCCTGCCCAGCCCGCTCGACGTCCTGCCCGTGGAGGGCGACGTCCCGCGCACGGACCGGCGCACGACGCGCAGCGTCGACGACGCCCAGCCGGTGTGCCTGATGGCCTTCAAGACCATCGCCGAGTCGACCGGGGACCTGACCTTCGTGCGCGTCTATTCCGGCGTGCTGGAGAAGGGCACGAGCCTGCTCAATCCGCGCACCGGCAAGGAGGAGCGCATCGGGCGCCTGGTGCAGGTCCACGCCAACAAGCGCGAGGCCATCGAGCGCGTCCCGGCCGGCGGGATCGGTGCGATCCTGGGCCTCAAGAACACGATCACCGGCGACACGCTGTGCGATCCCGAGAATCCGATCGCGCTCTCGAAGATCGTCTTCCCCGACGCCGTCATCTCGATGTCGGTCGAGCCCAAGAAGAGCGCCGACCGCGACAAGCTCTCCGAGGTGATCGGCAAGATGATGCGCGAGGATCCGACCTTCCGCGCCACGACCAACGAGGAGACCGGCGACCTGCTCATCTCCGGGATGGGCGAGCTGCACCTCGAGGTCGTGGTCAACCGCATCAAGAGCGAGCACAACATCGAGGTCCTGACGGGGCGTCCGAAGGTCGCCTACAAGCAGCGCCTCAACAAGCCGAAGGACGTCGAGTCGCGCTACATCAAGCAGTCCGGCGGGCGCGGCCAGTACGCCGTGGCCCACGTCAAGTTCGAGTCCGGAGCCCCGGCCGACGGCATCTACGAGTTCGTCAACGAGATCAAGGGCGGCTCCATCCCGCGCGAGTACATCCCGGCCGTCGAGTACGGCATCGGCGAGGCCGTGCGCGGTGGCGGACGCAATGGCTACCCCTTCGTCAACGTGGTGGCCCGGCTCCACGACGGCAAGCACCACGAGGTCGACTCCTCCGAGATGGCCTTCCAGGCCTGCGGCATCCAGGCCTTCCGCATGGCGGCCGAGGGCAACACGACCCTGCTCGAGCCGATCATGAAGATCGAGGTGCGCGTGCCCGAGGAGTACCTGGGGGGCGTCGTCGGCGACCTGAACTCGCGGCGCGGCGAGGTCAGCGACGTCGAGGCCACCGGTGACCTGCGCATCGTGCGCGGCGTCGTGCCGATCGCCGAGATGTTCGCCTACTCCTCGGCCCTGCGCGGCGCGACCCAGGGGCGCGGCTCCTTCGCCATGGAGCTCCTCGAGTACCGCCCGGTGCCCACCAACCTGGCCGAGAAGATCCTCAACCCCGAGGCCTGAGCCCGGCCGATCCAGCCCGCGGCTCCGACGCCGCCGGGCCGAGCTTCGCGCGGGCCTCCGGCCGGACCCGCGGGAGCCTTCCTTCCGGGCCTGGCGCTCTCTAGGATTCGGCCCCGATGACGCGCACCGCACGACGACGCTGGAGCCGCGAGTTCCAGGGCGAGATCGACGGCATCGCCTTGGGCGAGACCGGGCCGGTCATCCTGCACGGCTACGACCCGCCCGCCGGCGGCAAGTGGATCGACAACGTCATCCCCGGCAAGCTCGGGGCCTACGACCGCGGGACGGGCGAGCAGCGCTGGGTCTCGCCCTGCGAGGTCGGCTACGGGCGCGGCTTCGGCTGCGGCCTGGGCGAGGAGGACGACGTGGTCATCCTCGGACCCTCGATCAAGAGCCACCGCATCGCGCGCATGTCGCTCTCGACCGGCGAGCTCCTGGGCGCGAGCGAGATCCGCCCCTTCGACCAGGCGCTCGTGTTCGGCGACGTGTGCCTGACCGTCACGCCCCAGCGCGTGACGGGCATCCTGACCTCGGCCATGATCGAGGTCTGGAGCCACGCGCGTGACGGGGAGCGCTATCACCTGGTCGGGCGCATCGGTCCGCACGCCTACGTCGTCTTCACCGACACGAATCGCAAGCGCCAGGGCGTGCTGCGGCTCGACCTCGAGAGCGGAGACTTCGTCGACGCGTTCCTGGACGCGGACCTGCCCGTCATCCACGAGCTGGTGTGCGCCGACGACCAGTGCGTGGTCCTGGCCGGCAACCGTGTCCCGTCCCGCCCGGGCCAGGCCAGCCCGCCCCAGGAGCTGCGCCTGGAGGCCTTCCGCAGCGGCGAGACGGGCGCCATCCCGCTGTGGCGCGAGGTCCTGGCGGACGAGAGCGACGAGCTGCCGGACGTGAGCATCTCGCTCGACAGCGGCAAGCTCTACCTCGCGCGCGGCGCGATGCTCGAGGTGCGCGACGCCCTCTCCGGCCGCATGCTCGGCGAGCTGACCCTGCCGGGCCTCGACGAGCGCGTGGCCTTCCAGGTCGCGCAGGGCGCCGGTCTACTGGCCGAGGAGACGCGCGCGTCGGTGTTCGAGCTCCCGGCCTGACCCACGCCCGATCCCCATGTCCAAGAAGGAACAGGGCGCCAAGCAGGTCCTCGACGAGCACGGCCTGGTCGTGCACCAGTACACGAGCACCGTGCTGGTGGTCGTGCCTCCGGCCGGCTACGCCGAGACGACCCTGCGCTACGCGCGCTCGGCGCTGTTCAACGTGCACGTGGGCACGCGCGTCGTGTCGGCCGAGGACGGGGCGCTGCTGCGCGGCGAGCTGCAGGACGAGTTCCAGGTCGACGGCGCCCTGGCGGGCGCCACGCTGGAGACCTGCTCGGGGCTGCTCCTGTGCGGCGGCAGCGGCGCGGACTGGCTGGCGGACAGCGGCGACGTCCTGCGCCTGGTGCGCGAGGCGCACGCGCAGGACAAGCTGATCGGCGCCTGGGGGCTGGCCACGCTGGCCCTGGCGAAGGCCGGCGTGGTCAAGCGCCGTCGCGTCACCGGCGACCGCGCCGCGCGGGCCGCGCTCGAGGCCGCCGGGGCGCGCTACACGGGCACACAGGTCGAGGTGGATGGCAAGCTCGTCACCGCGCTCGACGACGCGGCGGGCTTCCGATTCGGCAAGGCCCTGGTGCAGATCGTCCGCATCTGAGCCCTGCGGGGCGGGGCCGAGCGGGCCCGCGGCGGGCTCGGATTCGGAGGGAACTCGTGCCGCTCGCCGTTCGTCGCGCGGGCTGGCGCCGGGCGCCTACCGCGATTCGCGCGGCGACGCTATCCTTTGTGGCCTTTCGTGTCCCACCACCCGTTCGTCCGGTGATGCCCGGACCAGAGGGTTCACAGTGACCGCAGCGATCGTCGAGACGCTGGCCAAAGAGTTCGCCGTCCGGACGGAGCACGCCGCGCGCGTGTTCGAGCTCCTCCAGGCGGGCAACAAGGCCCCCTACATTGCCCGCTACCACCGCGCCGAGATCGGCGACTTCAGCGACGGCTCGATCCGTCGCTTCGCGCGCCGGCTGAAGCAGTTCGAGGAGCTCGACGTGCGCCGGGCCACGATCCTGCGCTCGATCGAGGAGCTGCGCAGCCGGACCGGAGAGTCCGGCCCGCCTCCGGAGGCGGTGCTCGCCTGCACGGATCGCTTCGAGCTGGAGGACCACTTCCTCCCGTACCGCCGGCCGGAGCCCGAGGTCCAGCTGGCCATCGACCGCGGGCTGGAGGCCCTGGCGGACGCGCTCGTGGCGCCCGCGCCGCGCGGCACGCCCGGGCTCGAGCCCGTCGCGGACGAGCCGGAGAACGGCACGGACGAGGGCGAGACCGGTGCGGCCGAGACCTCCGCGACGCAGCTCGCCGGGGGGAGCTCGGAAGCGGACGAGGCCGTTCACGAGAGCGCCACCGCGCACGAGGACGAGCCGGCAGCGGCGGAGTCCGAGACGGAGCCTCCCGAGACGGAGTCCGCCGAGGCGAGCACGGCCGAGGGCGACTCGGCCGGGGCCGGCGAGCCCCACGAGGCGCCCGGCGAGGCCGCGTCCGGGCCCGAGCCGCAGCCGGCGCGCGCGGCCTTCCATCCCGCGCACATCGACCTCTCGCCCCAGCTCGCGCGCCTGTGCGCGCAGCACGTCAATCCCGACCGCGGCGTCCACACCGAGCAGCAGGCGCTCGAGGGGGCGATGCGCATCCTCTCGGATCGTCTCGGTCGCAACCCCGAGCTGCGCTCGCTGCTGCGCCGCCTCCTGCGCAAGCATGCCAGGGTCGGCGTGCGCGCGCTGGTCGACGAGGGGCGTCTCGGGCGCAACCGGGCCCTGCTCCGGATCCACACGCCGCTGCGCCAGCTCCAGGGCCACCGGCTGATCGCCTTGCGCCAGGCCCAGGCCCAGCGCCAGGTCGCGCTCCTGCTCGGCGTGGACGAGGGCGTCGTCCTGCCCAAGGTGCGCGCGGCCCTCGGACGGCGCATCCATCCCGATTACGCCAGCGTGGCCGACGAGGTCGCGCGCCAGGCGCTGCACCTGCGGCTCCTGCCGATGATCGAGGACGACGTGCGCAACGAGCTGCGCGAGCGTGCCGACGAGGAGGCGCTGCGCCTCGTGGCCCAGCACCTGCGCCAGATCCTGCTCACGCCGGCCGCCGGCCCGCGCCCGGCGGCGGGAGTGCACGTCGACGCCAAGGGCGACTGGGTGATCGTGGTCGTGGACGCCGGCGGCGAGCCCCAGGGCGCCGAGATCAAGCTGGAGGCCTCGAGCCTGGCGCTCCCCGAGCTGGCGCAGAAGCTCAACGAGTCCATGCGCGGCACGGGCGTCATGGCCCTGTGCCTCGGCAACGGCAAGGCCGCGCGTCCGGGACTGACGAAGCTGCGCGAGGTGCTGCAGGTGCTCGGCGTCGAGGCCAGCGCGGTGCTCGTGAACGAGGCCGGCCTCGGGCACTACGCGAACTCCGAGCTGGCGCGCAGCGAGCTGGCGGCCTTCTCCGTCCCGGCGCGCGAGGCCATCAGCCTGGCGCGCCGCTACCAGGATCCGCTGCAGGAGTTCCTGAAGTTCGATCCGCGCCACCTCGGGCTCGGACGCGAGCAGCTCGTGCTCGGCAAGGCTCCCCTGCGCCGGCTGGTGCACGACGTCGTCGAGTCCTGCGTGGCTCACGTGGGTTGCGACCTGAACCGCGCGCCCCTCTCGTTCCTGCGTCACGTCCCGGGGCTCGGCTTCGAGAGCGCGAAGAAGCTCGTCGAGCGTCGCGCCGCGCGCCCCTTCGCCTCGCGCGAGGAGCTGCGCACCGAGGGCCTGCTGGACGACCTCGCGTGGGTCAACGCGATCGGCTTCCTGCGCGTGTACGACTCGAGCGAGCCGCTCGACGCGACCGCGTTGCACCCACAGCAGTACGACCTGGCGCGCCGGGTCATCCTGCAGGGCGGGGCGAGCGTGGAGGAGACGCTCGGCCAGCGCGACGCGGCCAAGGGCCTGCGCCGGGCCGATTTCGAGGTCGACGAGTTCACCTGGCGCGATCTCGTGCGCGAGATCGCGTTCCCGGGACGCGACCCGCGCCCGCGGCAGTTCCTGCCGCGGCTCCTGCCGCCCGACCTGGACCCGAAGACGCTGCAGAAGGACCAGGTCGTCGAGGGCCTCATCTCGAGCGTGGCCAGCTTCGGCGCCTTCGTCGACGTGGGCCTGGCCAAGGATGCGCTCGTGCACATCAGCGAGATCTCGCATCACTACGTGCGCGATGCCCGCGCCCTGCTCTCGATCGGGCAGGTCGTGCGCGCGCGCGTGACCTCGGCCGGCGGGCCGCGGCTCGAGCTCTCGCTCAAGAACGTGCCCGACTTCCGCCGCGGCCCGCCCGGCCCGCGGCCCCAGCGCGGCCAGGGCGCCGAGGAAGGCGGCGAACGACCCGCGCGCACCGGCCGGCGTGGTGGGCGGCGCGAGCGCGAGGAACAGTGGCCCGAGCACCAGCCGGTCCTGCGCGCCGCGCGTTCGCGGCGCGATGGGCTGGTGACGGGCAAGAGCGGCGACGATCGACGCCGCGGCGGCGGCGGGCGCGGCCGCGACGGAGAGCGTGGTGCCGGACGCGGCGGGGTCGGCGCGGGACGCGGCGGTGCCGGAGCCGCACGCGGGCGCGGAGCGTCGCGCGAGGAGTACGACGCCGACGCGGTCCGCAGGGCCAGCCGGCCGACGGGGAGCTACAACCCGTTCGCGAGCTTCTTCAAGGGTCACAAGGACGGCGGCGGCGACGTCGAGCTGCCGCCGTCGGAGCCGCCCGAGGTCCCGCCGCCGCAGGTCTGAGCGTGTGGCAACCATGCCCCTGGCATGGTTGCCACACGCTCAGGATCGGCCGGGCGCGCGCTCCTCGCGCGCCCCTCCTGGTCGAATCCGCGCACCGGATCACCGGGCGGGCGCGCGCCCGTCCGGAGAACCGGTGCGGTCACGCCGACGGCGAAGTCAGTAGGCGATCTTGGATCGCCTAGTACCGGTCCCGGTATTCCTCCGGCAGCAGCATGTCGAGGTCCTGGCCCGAGCTGGGCAGGGCCGGGCCAGGCTGCGGTTCGTGCGCGCCGGAGGCCGGATAGGAGTTGCCGAGCTCGCCCTCGCCGGCGATCGCGTCCAGGCGCTGCATCGTCTCGTACAGCGCGAGGTCCGGCGGGACGCCGTGGGCCTGGCCCGCTGCGTCGTGCGCGTGCGGGTGGGCGTGCCCCGGGGCGGGGTAGTGCTCCGGCACGTCGAGCTGCTGGATCGACGGCGCGAAGTCGGCCGCGGCCGGGTCGGCCAGCGTGCGCCGCACGTCGTGGCTGGCATGCAGCAGGTTCTCGAAGCCGGAGCGCAGCTGAAGGTCGACGGCGTGCAGGCGCTCGTCGAAGTGCGCGTGCAGCTTGTCGAGGCTCGCCGCCAGGCGGAAGACCGCTTCGCGCGCATGGTCCTCGACGCCTTCCTTGGGACCCCGGGGCTCGGCCAGGGCCTGCTGCTGCTGGGCGGAGACCGTGGCCAGGCCCTCGCCGAGCTGCAGCAGCGAGGCACGGATCTGGGCCAGCTTGGTCGAGAGCTGCTCGTTGAGGAGGTGCAGCTCGGACTGCAGGGCCTCGCTCTCGGCGCGCGTGTCGGGCAGCTCCGGCCCACGCCCGGCGGCGCGCGCCACCAGGGCGAGCCCGAAGCACACCAGCCCGCCGACGAACAGCGCGCCGTTCGAGAGCCCGAGGGCGGCCGCCTGGCGCGCGACCTGCGTCACCTGCCACGAGTAGTGCGGCGCGTAGGCGAAGCCCGCTCCCGCGGCGAGCAGCGCGAAGGCCAGGAGGAACAGGAATCCAGCGCTCTTGCTCGAGCGGGCGGCGTGTGCGGACGTGGCCATGGTGGGATACAGGTCGGGAATGGGAGGCGCCCCGTGCGTCCCCCTCGCGGCGGGAGACGCCCCGGTCCGGAAGGCGGTTCCGGTCGTCCGTGCGGTGCGCGGGCTCCTACTCGAACGCGCGCTCCCCGGGTCTTGAGCCCGTGCTCCATATCCCGCTCCCGCGCGCTCGCGCCCACCGGCCTCCGGCCGCTATCGTGCCCGACCATGAATGCCTCCGCGCCCCAGCCGGCTCCTCGTCCGGCGCGCGGCAAGGTCCAGGGCGTCGCGGTCGCGCCCGGACTGGCCCTGGGCGGCGTGCACATCGTGCTGACGGGTCCGGCCGACGTGCCGACCTGGACCGTGAAGCGCGAGGACGTCCCGCTCGAGATCGGGCGCCTGGCCCTCGCGCTGAACGTCGCCGCCGAGCGCCTGGAGGAGCGCCAGCGCGCCGTCAGCGCCTCGGCCGGCGCCAAGGACGCCGAGATCTTCGCGGTGCACCGCATGATCCTCAAGGACCCGCGCGCGATGAGCGAGGTCGAGCAGCTCATCACCGAGCAACGCATCAACGCCGAGGCGGCCGTCAAGCTCCTGATCGAGCGCTACCAGGAGACGCTCGGGCGCCTGGAGGGTGCCAGCGTGCGCGACTTCGGCTCCGACGTCTCCGATCCCTGGCGCTTCGTGCTCAACGTGTTGCTCGAGCGCGATCGCGAGCAGGTGCTGCAGACCGAGGGCGCGGTCATCCTGGCGGCGGCCGAGCTCACGCCGGCGGTGGTGACCTTCGTCGCGCGCGAGCGCCTGCTGGCCGTCGTGGCCGAGACGGGCGGACGCTTCTCGCACGGCGCCGTGCTGGCGCGCTCGCTCGGCTTGCCCTGCGTCGTCGGCCTGCCGAACCTGCTCGCGCGCCTCGAGCAGGGCATGACCGTCGCCGTCGACGGCGACCACGGGACCGTGCTGCTGGCCCCGACGCCGGCGGACGTGCGCGATTTCGAGGAGCGCCGGCGCTCCCTCGCCGAGCGCCACGACAGAATTCGCGCCGAGGCGGGGCTGCCCTGCGCGACCCGCGATGGGCGTCCGTTTCGCGTCCAGGTCAACGTCGAGAGCGTCCGGGACCTGGACACCTTCGACCTGGCCCACACGGACGGCATCGGGCTGCTGCGCACCGAGTTCCTCTACCTGGAGCGCACCGAGTTCCCCTCCGAGGAGGAGCAGTACCGGCTCTACCGGCGGGTCCTGGAGCGCACCGAGGGCCGCCCGACGACCATGCGGCTCCTGGACATCGGGGGGGACAAGGCCCTGCCCTACTTCAAGACGCCGCCCGAGGCGAACCCCGCCCTGGGCTGGCGCGGGATTCGCATCACCTTGCGCTGGCGCGACCTGCTCCGCGTCCAGCTGCGCGCCCTGCTGCGCGCCAGCCCCGCCGGCAACCTGAGCATCCTGATGCCGATGATCAGCTCGCTCGAGGAGGTCCGCGAGGTCCACGAGCTCTTCGACCAGGTCCGGCGGGAGCTGACCGACCAGGGCTATGCCACGGCCGACGACGTGCCCGTGGGAGCGATGGTCGAGGTGCCCTCGGCGCTCCTCGAGCTCGATCGCATCGTGCGCGAGGTGGATTTCGTCAGCGTGGGCACCAACGACCTGGTGCAGTACCTCCTGGCCGCCGACCGCGACAACCCGTGGGTCTCGGGCCTCTACGACCCTTGCCACCCGGCCGTCATTCGGGCCCTGGCCGAGATCGCCCGGGTGGCCCGCGCGGGGGGGCGCTCCTGCTCGGTCTGCGGCGAGATGGCCAGCGACCCCGCCGTGGCCCGCCTGCTGCTCGGCCTCGGCTACGACGGCGTCAGCGTCGCGCCCCAGTTCGTGCCCGAGATCAAGTACGCCCTGCGGCACTCGACGGAGGCCGAGCTGCGCGAGTTCGCAGGCGAGACCTGCGCCCAGGAAACGGCCGCCAAGGTGCGCGCCCGGCTCGAGCAGGCCGGCCGCAACTTGTTTGCTCGCTCCTGATTGTCAGGATCTCGGAATCCGGGCCCGGGTCGGTTCCACCTTTTGGAAGTCGGTATCAATCCACGATCGAGAGCGACCTTCGGCGCGCGTGACGCGCGCCCTCCGCGGGCCCTTACAGGTGGTTCCATTGGGCCGCAGGGCCTGGCTAGAATCCCAAGCGGCCCGCCCCTCGCACCTTCGCGCTGCACCCCCCTGGTCCTACAGAGTCGTCCCGAGGGGGCCCGGGCCAGCCACCCACCACCACGAGGGGAAGTTGCGACCCATCAACGTTGGAATGGGGAGGGCGATCACGCCGCGGCGTGGACGCTGGTCCCAGGCCGAGCAGGCCCGCCTGCGAGAGCTGTACGGGCTCCGCGACGACGTGGCCATCGCGCGCGAGCTGAAGCGGCCCGTGGCGAGCATCCGCCGCATGGCGGAGAAGCTCTTCTCGGGCCCCGCGCGCCACGGCCCCTGGACCGCGGAGGAGGTCCTCAACCTGCGCCGCTACCTGGGCGCCACCTCGCCGGAGGTCATCGCGCGCATCCTCGGCCGGCCGCTGATGGAGGTGAACGAGCGCATCTTCGAGCTCGGCCGCATCACGCGCGACCAGGACTGGACGCGCGAGGAGCTGGTCGAGTTCAAGCGCATCTACGGCACCCGGACGGACGACGACCTGGCGCGCATCTTCGGGCGCCCGGTCGACTCGATCCGCAAGCTGGCCGACGAGCACGCCCTGGCCAAGGACAAGGCCTTCGTGCGCAAGCTCACGGGCGAGGCCTCCACGCGCATGCCGCGCTGGCGCGACGAGGAGCTCGAGATCCTGCGCCGCGACTACCCGACCAAGTCGAACCTCGAGCTGGCACGCACCCTCGACCGCTCGGTCAAGAGCGTCGTCTCCAAGGCGCACCACATGGGCCTCAAGAAGTCCACCGAGCGCCTGCGCACGATGGGGCGCGAGAACGTCAGCCTGCGCTACCGCGACTAGCGGGCTTCTCGATCGGTCGGCACGGGTAGATCGAGGTCTCTGGAGGCCGGCAGACGTCCGGGCGGCTCGCGCCCGCCCGGGAGGACCGGCGCGGCTCCCGGAGGGCGAGGTCCGCGGGCGCCCGGGGCGGGCTAGCTCAGCCGCTCGGCGCGCAGCGTGCACGCACCCTGGTGGTCCTCGACGCGTCCGCGCACGCGGAACGGGCCGCGTCCGGTCAGGCGGTGGCCGTCGCGCGCGTACACCGGCGGGAACACGACCACCTCGGCGATGCCGCTCTCGTCCTCGAGCGTGAGGAAGCGCATCCAGCTCCCGGCCGCCGTGCGCACCGGGCGCGCGGCGGCCAGCCAGCCCACCAGCGTCACGCGCTCGCCGCGGTGTCGCGCGAGCTCGGCGCAGGGCAGCACGGGCTCGCGCCCGTCGCGCGCCGCGCAGGGGAAGAGCGCGGTCGGGTGCGCGCACACGGTCAGCCCGAGCAGCTCGAGCTCCAGGCGCCCGCGCCGCACCAGGTCCAGCTCCGCCAGCGCCGGCAGGGCCACGGCCGGCGGAGGCGGATGAGGGAAGAGCGGCGTCTCCCCGTCCGCCCGGGGGCCCACCGCCAGCGAGGGCTTCGACCAGGAGCTGGCGCGCTCGCGCGCGGCCGGCGTCGCGCGGCAGGCGGCCAGGGCGGACGGGTCGAGCCCGGCGGGGGCCCGGCGCGCCGGCGCCGTCAGGAGCGAGAGGCGCAGGAGCATCTCCGGACGCGTGCGGTCGAAGGCGTCCAGCGCTCCGGCCAGGATCAGGCGCTCGCACTCGTCGGTGCGCGCGCCGGAGCGCTCCAGGAAGTCCGGCAGCGCCAGGTACGGTCCGCCGCGCTCGCGCTCGGCGAGGAGCGCCCGGCGCGTCGTCTCCGCGAGCCCCTTGACGCGCTCGAGGCCGACGCGGAGCGCGCCGCGTCCGTGCGGCAGGCGCTCGAGCGTGAAGCCCTCGCCGCTCCGGTTCACGTCCGGCGGCAGGATCGCGACGCCCAGGCGCCGCGCCTCCTCGACGTACACGCGCGTGTCGTAGTAACCGGTCTGGCTGTTCAGGAAGGCGGTCAGGTACTCGGCCGGATGGTGCGCCTTGAGCCACACCGTGCGGTAGGCGATGCGCCCGTAGGTGACCGCATGGGCCTTGCAGAAACCGAAGGCCGAGAAGTTGGCGATCAGCTCCCAGATGCGCGCGACGTCCTGCGCGGCGATGCGCTCGCGCGTGCAGGCCTCCTGGAAGCGCGCGCGCAGGTGAACGAGCTCGGCGCCGCGCTTCTTGGCCAGCGCGCGCCGCAGGGTGTCCGCCTCGGCCAGCTCGAAGCCGGCCAGCAGGACCACCGCCTGCATCACGTCCTCCTGGTAGAGCATCACGCCGTGCGTGTCCCGCAGGAGCTCGCTCAGGCGCGGGTGCGGCGCGCGCGGCTCCTCGAGCCCGCGGAAGCGGCGCACGAAGGCGTCCTTCATGCCCGAGCCGGCCGGGCCGGGCCGGATCAGGGCCACGGCCTGGATCACGTCGTCCATGCGCCGCGCGCCGATCTGCTGCAGCAGGTTGCGCATGCCGGGCGACTCGACCTGGAAGCAACCGAGCGTGCGGCCGTGCTCGAGCAGCGCACGCGTCCGCTCGTCGTCCTCGGGGATGGCGGCGAGCTCGGCCTGCGTCATCCCCAGCGCGCGCAGGCAGTCGTCGATCACCGTCAGCGCGCGGTTCCCGAGCAAGTCCATCTTCACCAGCCCCACGGCCTCGACGCCGTCCTTGTCGAGCTGGGTCACGAGCACGCCCTTGGCGGCGCGCTGCAGCGACACGACGTCGGTGATCGGGCCCGGCGTCACGACCACGCCGCCCGGGTGCAGGCCGAGGTGACGTGGGCAGTCGAGCAGCGCGGCCGCCTGGTCCAGCACGCGCCGCCAGCGCGGGTCGTCGAAGGGGAAGCCGCGGCACTCCGGCGTCGCCGCGAGCGTCTCCGCGACGGGATTCCCTCCGTGCTCCCGTGCGTCCTCCGCGCCTCCGTGGTCGGCCTCCTGCTCCTCTCCTTCCTCTTCCTCCGGCTCGACGCCCTCCGGCACCTCGCCGCTGCCGGCCTCCGCCGCGCCGAGCTCGGCCCCCATGCCCGGGAGCCGCCGCGACCAGCGGTTGACCTCGACCGGCGGCAGGCCCTCGGCCAGGGCGACCTCGCGGAAGGCGGCGCGCAGGCCGAAGGTCGAGAGCGTCGCGATCATCGCCGTGCGCTCGGCTCCGAAGGCCTCTCCGACCGCGGCCAGCACCTCGTCGCGCCGCCGCCAGCAGAAGTCGAGGTCGATGTCGGGCCGGTCCTTGCGCGCCGGGTTGAGGAAGCGCTCGAAGGGCAGGCGGTAGCGCAGCGGGTCGGCGTCGGTCAGCGCGAGACAGTAGGCCACCAGGCTGTCGGCCGCCGAGCCGCGCCCGACGCAGGGGATCCCGCGCGCGCGCGCGAAGTCGGCGATCTTCTTCACCAGCAGGAAGTAGGGCGCGAAGCCGAGCTCCTCGATCGCCGCCAGCTCGTGGTCGAGGCGCCGCACGACCTCGGGGCGCAGCGGGACGTAGCGCTGCTTCGCGCCGTCGAAGGCCAGCGCGCACAGGCGCGAGTAGGGCGTCTCGTGGCTCTCGAGCGCGATCGAGGGGAAGAGCACGCCGCCCAGCGGCGGCGCGAAGCGGCAGCGCTCGGCCACCTCCAGGGTGCGCCGGAGCGCCCCGCAGCCGCGCGCGCGCGTGCGGAACGGCCCGCGGCGCTCCGGGAGGTCCGCGTAGACCCGCTCCATCTCGGCCGGCGCCAGGAGGTGCGCCGGCTCCGTCGCCAGCCATTCCGGCGCCAGGTCGCACAGCAGCGCGTTGTGCTTGATCGCCGTGCGCACGCGGTGCGCCGCGAGGCCCGCGGGCCGCGCGCAGTGGACGTCGGGCACGGCCAGCGTCGCCAGTCCGAGCAGGCGCGCGCACTCGAGCAGCTCGTCCGCGGCCGTGGCGCGGGCCGGGGGCGGGACCTTGGGGGCCGGCAGGGTCGCCCAGCGCTCGCCCTCGTCGAGCGGGCGCGCGCGGCGCGTGCGCGCGCGGCGCGCCAGCGCGGCGGGGGAGACGGCGACGAACAGGCTCCGCGCCGGCACGCGCTCCGCGAGCGCGAAGGCGAGCCGCGGGTGGTCGACCAGCAGCACGAGCCCCTCCTGGAAGCGCTCGGCCGCCGCGGCGAGCTCGAGGCGCTCCGGACGGAGCTCCGCGTCGCGCGTGCCCGGATCGTCGCCGAGCTGGCGGGCCGAGACGAGCTTGCAGAGGTTGCGGTAGCCCGTCGCGCTCTCCACCAGCGCCACGACGCGTCCCGGGCGTCCGCTCGGATCGCTGAGCTCCGCGCCGACGAGCGCGCGCACGCGCGGCTCGCGTCCGGCCGCCTTCAGGAAGTCGACCAGCCCCCCGAGCGTGTCCACGTCGCTCAGCGCCAGCGCCGGCAGCTCGAGCTCCGCCGAGCGCGCGAGCAACGCCTCCGGCGGATCGACGCCGGTCAGGAGCGAGTGCCACCCGTGGGTGCGGAGGGGGACGTACATCGTCGAGCCGCCCCCGGCAGGACCCTAACAAAATACGAATCCATCCCCGCCACTGGCACGAGAGGGCCCCGGAGGCCGCTGCCGAGGGTCTTACCGGAGCGGGGGTTGTGGCGGAGCCCGAAATCAGAATATCGTTCTGATTCATGCCCGTTCGCGAAGCCTCCGCCGGCGCCTCCAAGGCCCTGCGCCGCCCGCAGCAGGAGCGCAGCCGGCGCACCCTGGCGCGCCTGCTCGAGGCCACCGAGGCGCTGCTCGACGAGCGTCCCTTCGAGGCGATCGCGGTGGACGAGATCGTGCGCGCGGCGCGCACCTCGGTCGGAGCCTTCTACGCGCGCTTCCGCGACAAGGCGGCCCTGCTGCCGGCCCTGTACGAGCGCTACGACGAGCGCCTGGAGCTCTACCTCGCGCGCCACGCGCGCGCGCGCCTCGCGGCCAGCCGCTCGATGAGCGAGACCGCGGCGCGCATCGTGGCCCTCTTCGTCGGTTACCTGCGTCCGCGCGTGAACCTGATGCGCGCCCTGGCTCTCTACGCGCGCACGCACCCCGCGGAGATCGACGAGGAGATGCGCGCGCGGCGTGCGCGCCAGTTCGCCTTCGTGCATGCGGCCCTGCTGGCGCACCGGGCCGAGATGCGCCACGAGGATCCGGAGCGCGCCGTGGAGCTGGCGGTGTTCTTCGCCGCCGCCACCTGCCGCGACCGGATCCTGTTCGCCGCGGCGCCGCACACGGCCGTGCTGCGTGGCACGGATCGGGAGCTCGTGCGCGAGGGCGCACGCATGATGGTCGGGTACCTGGGAGCGCGCTTCGAGCCGGAGGCGCTGGCGTCCGTCCTGGTGGAGATCGAAGGAGGTCCGGCATGATCGTCTCGTCGCTGCTCGCGCTCGTCCCCTTCTCGCAGGCCCCGGCGCCCGAGCTCCATGCGCTCGAGCTGCGCGCCACGGACGGCACCGTCGTGCGCGCCGAGCGGGGTCGGCTCGAGGTGCCCGAGCGCCGGGCGAACCCGGAGACGCGCAGGATCGAGCTCGCCTTCCTGCGCCTGTGCAGCCCGGCCGAGCGGCCGCTTGCGCCGGTCGTGTTCCTGGCCGGTGGCCCGGGCGGTGCCGCCACGCCCGGCGCGGACGAGCCGGAGGCCGTGCAGGGCTGGCTCCCGCTGCTGGCGCACCACGACGTGATCCTGCTCGACCAGCGCGGCACGGGTGCTTCGTGCCCGAACCTCGAGTGGCGTTCGGACCAGCCGGTCCCGGTGGACCTCCTGCTCGACGAGGGCGTGGCCCTCGACTTCGCGCGCACGGTCGCCGTGCGCGCGCTGGCGCACTTCCGGGAACAGGGCGTGGACCTCGCGGGCTACACGACGGTCGAGAGCGCCGACGACCTGGAGTCGCTGCGCGTCGCGCTCGGCTACCAGAAGCTCTCGCTGCTCGGCTTCAGCTATGGCACCCACCTGGCACTGGCCACGATGAAGCGCCATGGCGCGCGCCTCGAGCGCGTGGTGCTGATCGGCACCGAGGGCCTGGACCAGACCTACAAGCTGCCCTCGACCTACGACCGCCAGCTCGCCCGGCTCGCGGCCCTGGTCGCGCGCGATCCGGAGGTGGGTGGCGAGGTGCCGGACCTCACCGCGCTCCTCGGCAAGGTGCTGGCGCAGCTCGAGGAGGAGCCGCTCGAGGTCGTGCTGCGCGACCCGGCCACCGGCGCGGACGAGCTCTACCCGGTGGGGCCGTGGGGCCTGCGCTTCCTCCTGCGCCTCGACCTCGGCGACGGCAACGACTTCCCCGTCTTCCCGCGCCTCCTGAGATCGATCGAGGCCCGCGACCCGCGTCTCCTGGCCTGGTTCGTCCAGAAGCGCCTGCGCGGCTTCGCCGGCACCTCGGCCATGGCAGTGGTGATGGACTACGCCTCGGGCGCCTCGCCCGAGCGCCTCGAGCGCATCGCACGCGAGCAGCGCGCGAGCCTCTTCGCCAACACGATGAACTTCCCGTTCCCGGCCGTCGGCGAGGGCCTCGATCTCCCCGACCTGGGCGCGGAGTACCGCGCGCCCTTCGCGAGCGACGTCGTCGCGCTCTTCCTGAGCGGCACGCTCGACTGCCAGACGCCCCCGGAGCAGGCCGAGGAGCAGCGCGCGCGCATGCCGCGCGCCACGCACCTCGTGGTCGCGAACGCGGGTCACGAGGACATCCTCCCCATGCCCGAGGCGCAGGCCGCGGTCGCCGCCTTCCTGCGCGGCGAGGACGTGTCGGGGCGTACCCTGGCCCTGCCCGCGCCGCGCTTCGTGCCGCTCATCGGCGCCCGGCCCTCGCCCTCCCATCCCTGCCTCGAAGGCGTGCGCTGAGCGACAGCCTCCAGGACCAGCAGCCCTGTGGGGAGCTCGGCCCTGCACGAGCCCCCGGGATCGAAGGCGCACCCTGGCGTGCGGTGCCAACCCGCGCCGAGACTGGACGGAACCC
The DNA here is from genome assembly GCA_036376275.1 of Planctomycetota bacterium. Lineage (GTDB taxonomy): Bacteria > Planctomycetota > UBA1135 > UBA1135 > JABFRZ01. Next base: position 56,079 of record DASVAP010000154.1, read on the forward strand.
GGTGGCGCCCCCAGAATGCGCGCCCTTCATTTCCCGGACGAAACCCGACGAACGGCATCCATGGGCAGAGGCGACAAGAAAACCAGGCGCGGCAAGATCGCGCGCGGCTCCTTCGGCAACCGCCGTCCGCGCCTGCGCAACAAGAAGAAGTCCGGCGCGAAGCCCGCCGCCAAGTAGTCGCCCGCGCTTCCCGCGCGGCTCCCTATCCGAGGGTCCGCGCCAGCGCGCCGAGATCGATGCCGCGCGCGCGGCTCGCGATCTCCGCCGCGTGGCGTGGCTCGAGCTCCCGCGCGCGCCCGAGGAGCGTGCCGAAGAGCTCGCGCAGCTCGGCGCCCGAGAGCTTGCGTCCGCCGGCGTAGTAGCGCTCGGCCGCGTGCCCGAGCGCATAGGTCGTCGCGAAGGAGAGCCCCGCGCCGGCCGCGCCGCGCGCGAGGCCGCCGACCATCCCGCCCGCGAGGCGTCCGAAGAGCCCGCCGACGAGCTGGCGCACGAAGCCCTCGACGAGCTGCGAGGCCATCCCGACGCCGGCCACGCCCAGGAAGTCCTTCACGTGCCCGCGGTCGAGCTCGAAGCCGTGGCGCTTCCCGATCGAGTACACGAGCTGCATCTGTAGCGGCAGGATCGCCAGCGTCGCCAGCGATTGCGGCAGGAGCTCGAGCCCGCCGCACAGGATCGCGCGCTTCAGGATCAGGGCCTCCACCTCGCCCGTGCTCGCCCCCGGGGTGAGCGCCGTCTCGGCCAGGGCGTCCGCCTCGCGCCGGAAGCGCTCGGTGAAGGTGCTGGAGAGCCCGAGCTCGCGCCCCAGCTCGCCCAGGAACGCGCGCTCCTTCTCGTTCGTCGCCCCGTCCGCGTCGCACACGCACACCGCCAGCTCGTAGCCGAGCTCGCGCGCCTCGGGCGAGGTCAGCTCGCGCGCCGTGCCCGCCAGCGTGCGCCGCCCGCCCTCGACCTCGCCCCACAGCGCCTCCGCGTCGAGCCCCTCGGAGCGGATGCGCCCGAGGGCGGTGTGGATCGCGTCACGCTCCTCCGCGCTGCGCGCCCCGTCGGCGCGGGACGCGTGGAGACAGAGCGCGAGGAGGGCGCGGCGGTTCTGGAGTTCCATGGGGGAGAGCCTACTGCAGCACCCGCGGCGTCTCGAAGCGGTCCTCTCGCGCAGGACTGGCGGGCGCCCGTCGCGACGTTCGCCTTCCCGCGCACGTGCTGGTCGCGCCTGCCTCGTCTCCGCCCTGCGCGCCGGGGGGCGGCCGACGGCCAGCGCGAGGCCGAGGGGCCTCCGCGGGCTACCGGGCGTCCTGCTCCGCTCCGAGCCCATACGAGGGGCGCGCGAGGATGGCGCGCCTGGGCCGAGCCTCTCTGTTCAGCGCTCGTGCGCGGAGAGGCGCACGGTCACCGGGAACTCCGCCATGGCGGAGTTCCCGGCCGCATCGGTTGCCGCGCAGGTGACCCAGGTCGTGCCGCGGGGAAAGAAGCTGCCGGAGGGAGGCGTGCACACGACGAGCGGGGGAATGCCACAGGAGTCGCTCGCGCCCACCTCGAAGGTGACGACCTCGCCCGGCGCACCGCCCTTGGTCTCGAGGACGAGCACGTGTTCCGGCACCGTCAGCACCGGCGGCTGCACGTCCGTGCAGGTCCAGGCGGCCACGTAGCTGTCGCGGGTCTCGGGACCGCCTGCGAAGGCGCCACCCACGAGCAGTGCCGCGGAGGGCCCTGCACCACCGGAGGCGAGCGCGTGGACAGGGCCGAGGAGGCCGCCGCCCAGCGGTTGCCACGTGCTGCCGTCCCAGCGCGCCACGTGGGCCGCCGGGAGCCCGCCGGCGCTCGTGAAGAGACCGCCCGCGATCAGGCCCGGCCCGTTCCCGTCGTCCCACGCGAGCAGGGCGCGGACGCTGGCGTCCACGCCGCTCCCGAGCGGCGTCCAGGCGAGGCCGTCCCACCTCGCGATCCGGCTCGCGGGCAGCCCGCCGGCGCTCGTGAAGTCGCCCGCCGCGTAGAGCGCGGCCCCGTTCCCGTCGTCGAGCACCGCCAGGGCCCGCACGCGCCCATCCACGCCGGCTCCCAGGGCCGACCATGCGGAGCCGGACCAGCGCGCCACGTTCTGGGCCGGCACGGCGCCAGCGGTCGCGAAGGACCCTCCAGCGATGAGCGCGGGGCCGCCGCCGTCGTCGAACACGGTCAGGGCGTCCACGGAGACCTGGAAGGGGCCGTCGACGCCTGCGCCCACCCGGCGCCA
>DASVAP010000156.1:0-5956 GCA_036376275.1 Planctomycetota bacterium
CCGAGGGTTCTCGTCGATCAGCCGCAGCCCGGCGCGCTTCAGCACCGCGAGCGCGCGCTCGACGCTCGCCACCCGGTACGCCAGGTGGTGCAGCCCACCCCCACGCTTCGCGAGGAAGCCCGAGACCGGCGAGTCCGGCGCGGCGGGCTCGACCAGCTCGATGCGCTGCTCGCCGGCGTGACACACGAGCACGTTCACCTTCTGGTCGGCCACGTGCTCCGGCTCGCCCGCGCGCATCCCGAGCACGTCCACGTAGGTCTTGCGCGCCTCGGCCAGGCTCGGGACCACGATCGCGACGTGGTGCAGGCCCTGGAGCAGCGGTGCGAGCGCTTCGTGCAAGCTCAGAACCCCTCCGGCGGGCGATAGCGCCCGAAGACGTTCTCGAGGCGGCCGCAGATCTCGCCGATCGTCGCGTAGGCCTCGACCGCGCTCAGGATCGGGGGCAGGAGGTTGGCGGAGCCGCGCGCGGCCTCGTCGAGGGCCCGCAGGCACCCGTCGACGCGGGCCCCGTCGCGCTCGGCGCGCACGCGGGCCAGGCTCGCGAGGACCTCGTCGCGCGCGCGGTCGGAGGGCTTGAAGATCGCGGGCGGGTCCTCCTCGACCTGGAAGCGGTTCACGCCCACCACCACGCTCTCGCCGCGCTCGATCGCGCGCTGGGCGCTCAAGGCCGAGAGGTGGATCTCGCGCTGCACGAAGCCGCTCTCGATCGCCTTCACGGCTCCGCCGCGGCGCTCGACCTCGGCCATCAGCTCCAGGGCGCGGCGCTCGAGCTCGTCCGTCAGGCCCTCGACCAGGGGCGAGCCGCCCAGCGGATCGACCACGTCGGCCACGCCGGACTCGTGGGCCAGGACCTGCTGCGTCCGGAGGGCGAGCCTGGCCGAGGCCTCGCTCGGCAGCGAGAGCGCCTCGTCACGCGAGTTCGTGTGCAGCGACTGGGTCCCGCCCAGGATCGCCGCCAGGGCCTGCACGGTCACGCGCACGACGTTGCTGTCGGGCTGCTGGCTGGTCAGGGTCGAGCCGGCGGTCTGGGTGTGGAAGCGCAGCGTCCAGGAGCGCGGGTCCCCGGCGCCGAACTCCTCCCGCATCATCCTGGCCCACATGCGCCGCGCGGCGCGGAACTTGGCCACCTCCTCGAACAGGTGGTTGTGCGCGTTGAAGAAGAAGGAGAGGCGCGGGGCGAAGTCGTCGACCGCGAGACCCGCCGCCAGGGCGGCGCGCACGTAGGTGCGCGCGTTGGACAGCGTGAAGGCCAGCTCCTGCACCGCCGTCGAGCCCGCCTCGCGGATGTGGTAGCCGGAGATCGAGATCGTGTTCCACTGCGGCACGCGCGCGGCGCAGAAGGCCATCAGGTCGGTCGTCAGGCGCAGCGAGGGCCCGACCGGGAAGCGGTAGTTCCCGCGCGCGGCGTACTCCTTGAGGATGTCGTTCTGGACCGTGCCGCGCAGGCGCTCGGGGGCGACGCCCTGCTTCTTGCCGAGGGCCACGACCATCGCCAGCAGCACCGCGGCGGTGGCGTTGATCGTCATCGAGAGCGAGACGTCGGCCAGCGGGATGCCCTCCAGCAGGCGCTCCATGTCGCGCAGGCTGTTGATCGAGACGCCGACCTTGCCGATCTCCGGCTCCGCCAGGGGATGGTCCGAGTCGTAGCCGATCTGCGTGGGCAGGTCGAAGGCGGTCGAGAGCCCGGTCTGGCCGCTCCGGAGCAGGAGCCGGAAGCGCTCGTTCGTGTCGGCCGCGCTGCCGAAGCCGGCGTACTGGCGCATCGTCCACAGGCGCCCGCGGTACATCGTCGGGTGGATCCCGCGCGTGTAGGGGTAGCAGCCGGGGAAGCCGCCGTCGGGTGCCGAACCGTAGAGCGGCTCGAGCGGGAGGCCCGAGGGCGTCTGGAACGGCTCGCGGCGCTCCTTCGACTGCGCGAGGCTCGGGCGCCAGACGGACTCCAGCCAGTCGTGGGCGGGCGTCTCGGGGGCGGCTCGGGGACTCGTCATGCGCGGCTCGGACGGAGCGAGGGGGCGGGATTCTACGCGGGCGGGCGGCTCGCGGCCGCGTGTATGCTGTCCGTTGCGAGGGACCATCGAGCACCTGCGCGCGCGGAAAAGAGCGGGCTCGCGCGACGAGTCCGTGTCCCGTCCTCGCCCTGCTCCTGCGTCGCGCTCCTGCGCCGACGCCTCCCGGCCCCGGTCCCCTGCCCCCATCCGCTCCATGAAGAAGCCGGTCCTGCTCGTCTCGGCCCTGATCCTGGCCCTGGCGGCCGTGCTCGTCCTGTGGCGCGCGCTCGAGGCCCCCGGGCGCGGCTCGCCGCGCGGGGCGACGCCCGCCGCAGCACCCGCGGCCGAGGTCGCGGCCCCCGCGGCCATCGCCGCGCCCGCCGCGCCGCTCGCCGAGGCGGCCCCCGCGGCGACCGGGGAGGGCGCGAGCGCGGCGCCCGACACCCAGGCGGAGCGCACCGCCGCCACGGCCGGTGGACGCACGCTGCGCGGCTCCGTGCTGCTCCCGGCCGGCGCGCCGCAGGACGAGACGCTGCGCGTGCTGGCGCTCTCCGAGGCCCTCACCCCGCGCCAGGTCTACGGCGTGGGCGGGCTGCTCGACGACGTGGCGGCCGGCAAGCAGGCCGAGAAGCTGCTCGCCAGCGTCACGGTCGACGCCACGGGACGCTTCACGCTGCCGCTGGCAGCCGAGAGCAAGGTGTGGCTCGCGCTGGACGGCCGCTTCCTCTACTCGACGCGCGCCGTGCCCGTCGCGCCCGGCGAGGGTGCTGTCGAGCTCGAGGGCAAGCTCGGCGCACGCGTGCTCGGGCGCGTGCAGCTCCCGGCGGGCGTGGCCGATCCGGCCGCGGCGCTGCGCGCGCTGGAGCTCGCCCTGCAGCCGGACGGCGAGAACTTCTCGCTGGGCGCCTCGGACCTGCCGCTGCGCCGCCGCGCGCGCGCCGACGCCGAGGGACGCTTCGAGCTGCGCGCGGTCCAGGCCGGCTACGCGCAGGAGCTCGAGGTCGACTCGGAGCACTGCGCGGACACGCGCGTGAAGGTCGCTGAGCTCGCCCCCGGCCGGACCGAGGAGCTCACCGTCGTGCTCTCCCTCGGCGCCAGCCTGCGCGGCGTCGTGCGCACGGCCGGCGGCCAGCCCCTGGCGGGCGCCGAGGTGCGCGCGGCCGAGACCGGCTTCTGGGGCTTTCCGGGCGAGGAGCTGGCCAAGGCCACCTGCGACGCCGAGGGCGCCTTCGACCTCCGCCACGTGCGGCCCGGCAAGATCCTGCTGCTGGCCGAGGGCGCCGGCTACCTCGAGATCAAGCCCATGGAGCTCGAGCTGCGCGAGGGCGAGGAGCGCGGCGGGCTCGTCCTGACGCTGGAGGAGGGCGCCGCGATCGCCGGGCACGCGCGCTTCCCCGACGGCGCGCCGGCGGCGGGCGCCGCGATCGACGTCGGCTTCGATCCGGCGGCGATGGTCGGCATGGGCGCGATGAACGCCGCGCGCGGCGCGGACGGCAAGGCCACCGCCGCGGCCGACGGGAGCTTCCGCGTGTCGGGCCTGGGCAAGGGCCCGTTCCGCGTCACGGCCAGGCTCGACCGCGACGCGGGTCCGGGCAGCGACGAGTGGCGCGGGCGCACCGCGGGCGTGGCTCCGGGGACGAGCGACGTGCTGGTCGAGCTGCGCGCTCCCGTGGCGCTCGTGGGGCGCGTGCTGGAGCGCTCCGGCGCCCCGGTGCGGACCTTCCGCGTGCGCGCCCAGCTGCCTTCGGCCGTGTTCTTCGAGCAGGCCGAGAAGCGCGACCAGTCCTTCGAGGACGAGACCGGCGCCTTCCGCCTGGCGGACCTCGATCCGGGCACGTGGGAGGTCACGGCCAGCGCCGAGGGCTTCGGGCCCTCGACCACGCTGCTGGTGAGCGTGCCGCAGGAGGGCGAGCCGCTGGTGATCACGCTGGCGCCGGCCGCGAGCGTGACGGGCACGGTGCTCGACCCGCAGGGCGCCCCCGTCGCGGGCGCCAAGGTCGCGCCGCACGTCGACACGGCCCAGCGCCTGCAGCGCCTGCGCGGCGATGCCGACCGGCCCGAGGCGGTCAGCAAGGAGGACGGGACGTTCCTGCTGACGGGCCTGGCGGAGGGGCGCAGCGCGATCGAGGCGCAGGCCCAGGGCTTCGCCGGCTCGGACCCGCTCGAGGTCGACCTGCGCGCCGGGGAGACGAGCACGGGGCTGGTCCTGCGCCTGCGCCGGGGCGCGACGGTCACGGGCGAGGTCTACGGCCCCGACGGCAAGCCGGTCTCGGTGCGCGTGATGGCCCAGGCCCCGGGCGGGCTCGAGATGTCGATGGCCCAGTCCGACGGCGAGGGGCGCTTCCGCATCGCCGGTCTCGACCCGGGCGCGTGGACGATCACGGCCATGCTGCAGGGCGGCTCGATCGACCCGGAGGGCGAGGCCGACGACATGACCGCCGGCTTCCTCGAGAACCTGCGCTTCACGATGGTGCAGCTCGAGGAGGGCGAGGAGGAGCACGTGGTGCTCGGCGCGCCGCCGAAGGATCCGGTCGTCGTGCGCGGGCGCGTGCGCCATGGCGACGAGCCGGTCACGAACGGCATCGTCAGCTTCTTCGCCCAGGGCTCGAAGGGCATGGAGGCGATGAAGGTCGCCAACCTCGACTCCGCCGGACGCTACGAGGCGCGCCTGGACGAGCCGGGCAAGTACTTCGTGTCGGTCCAGGTGACGGGCGGGACCAGCGCCTTCCAGCAGCACACGATCGAGTTCCGCGCGACGGTCCCGGAGGTCGAGGAGCACACCCTGGACCTCGCCCTGCCCCTGGGCGGCGTGCGCGGGACGGTGCGCGACGCCCAGCGCCAGCCGCTCGGCAACGCGCGCGTCTCGCTCGTCACCGAGGGCGGGGTCGAGCTCGGCTCGATGCTGGGCGGGCAGTACTCGGAGACCGTGACCGACGCGAGCGGCGCCTACGAGTTCCTGTACCTGCGCCCGGGCGAGTACGCCGTCGCCGCCGGCGGGGCCCTGTTCGGCGGCGCCTTCGGCAACGAGAGCGCCTCCGGGCGCACGCTCCGCGCCGGCCTGCGCGTCGCGGAGGGCCGCACGCTGGAGGGCGTGGACTTCCAGCTCGAGACCCCGGGCAGCATCGCCGGCAAGGTGCTCGACACCGCGGGCCAGCCGGTCAAGGACGCCTCGCTCTTCGTGCGCGACGCGAGCGGGCGCCTGCTCGACCGCTTCTCGATGACCACCAGCTCCGCCGACGGCACCTTCGAGTACAAGGGCCTGGCCCCCGGCGAGTACGTGGTCTCGGCCCGCGGCAAGAGCCTGGCGAGCCTCGAGAGCGCGCCGGTGCGCGTCGAGGCCGGCGAGAAGGCCAGCGTGGAGCTCACGCTCCTCGCCGGCACGAAGCTGCTGGTCGAGGTGGTCGACGCGGAGGGCACGCCCGCCGCGGTTCGCGTCTCGGTCACCGACCCGAACGGCCGCACGGTGACGGGCATGCTCGGCTGGGCCGAGATGAGCGCGCTCTTCGCCGATGGGCTGGACGGCGAGCGCACGGTGGTCGGGCCGCTGCCGCCGGGGACGTACACGGTCACGGCCATTGCGGCGGACGGGAAGAAGACCACCAAGCCGGTGGAGCTGGATGGGCAGCCGGAGCGGCGGTTGAAGCTGCGGCTGAGGTAGGGAGAGGGGAGCGGGACGCCAGGACTTCGGGGGCGTCGGGGTCGCGAGGGGGTCGGATTGTCTGGGTGGCCTGGGTGCGCGGCGGTCGGGGCGCCGTGGCTGGGGCGGGCGGGAGCGCACCGGGGTTTCGCTGGGGAGGGCGAGACGGCGCGCGCGTGGGGGCCGCGCCGATGTTGCGCGCCCGTCGGGGCCCCGCCGCGGCTCCGTGGCGCTACCGCCGGACCCGTGGCGCCGTGCAGTCGAGCTCTCGAGGCGCCACGCGGTCCGGAGTCGCGCGCTTCGCGCGCTCGCGGGGCGTCCGGACCGCGTG
>DASVAP010000158.1:0-3039 GCA_036376275.1 Planctomycetota bacterium
GCGCTCTCGCCCTCCTGGAAGCGCTCGGCCAGGAGCTGGTGCGCCTCCCAGCGCTCGCGCAGGAGCTGCTCGTAGCGCGCGACGAGCTCGGGGTGCTCGGCGTTGACCGCGCGCGTGGCGAAGGGGTCCTGCTCGAGGTCGTAGAGCAGCAGGCGCGGCCGGTCGGCGAAGAACGGGTGCACGGCGCCCCAGCGGCCGCCGGCCGGAACGCTGTGGCGGCCCAGCTCGCCCGGACCGATCTCGAGCGAGGCGCCCCACTTGCCGTCGATCAGCTCGAGGTTGCCGATCATCGCGCCGCTGGCCTCGTCGACGCGGAACTCGTCGAACAGGAGCTCGCGCGGGGCCAGCTCGCCGCCGCGCAGGTAGGGCGCCAGCGAGCGCCCCTGCAGCACCTCCGGCGGCGGCAGCCCGAGCAGGTCGAGCAGCGTCGGCAGCACGTCGATCATCGAGACCGGCACCGCGCAGCGGCGCCCGCCGGCGATCGCCCCGGGCCACACGAAGACGAGCGGCACGTGCGCGGCGTAGGCGTCGAACAGGGCCCCCTGCCAGCCCTCCGGCCGGGGCTCGATCAGGCCGCGGCCCCAGCGCGAGAAGGTGCCTGCCGGGTGCCCGTGGTCCGAGCCGATCACCAGCAAGGTGTGCTCCCACTCGCCGCTGGCCTTCAGGCGCTCGACCAGGCGTCCGAGCTCGCGGTCCTGGTGCGCCATGGTCTCGTCGTAGAGCCCGCGGCGCGTCTCGTAGTAGGCCTTGCGGTCGATCTCGGCGCGCTCGAGCGCGCGGTCGTAGAAGTCGGCGATGCTGGTCGTGCCGAAGAGGTCGCCGGCCTTCGTCCACAGCTCCTCCTCCCAGCGCTCGACGCGCGCGCGCTCCTCGGCGGGCACGAACTTGCCGGCGAAGGGCGCGCGCGACTGGTTGGGCTCGTGCACGTCGACCGTCTGGAAGTGCACCCAGCAGGGCTCGGCCGGCAGGCGCCGGCGGAAGTCGAAGTAGGCCTCGTGCAGGAAGACCGAGGAGGTGGCGTGATCCTCCGGCTCGGCGTCGCTCAGGTAGTCGATCCCGCGCTCCAGGCCGATCACGCGCCCGGCGTTGGGGTTGGCGGTGAAGCTCGCCGTCAGGAAGCCGGCCTGGCGCAGGTGCTCGGCCATCGTGGTCGCGCCCTCCGGGATCGGCGTCGAGTGCACGCCGCGCCGCAGCCCGCCGAGCACGCTGTGGTGCAGGCCGGTCATGAAGCTGGCGGTCGAGGGCTGGGTCCAGGTCGAGCTCGAGTAGGCGCGCTCGAAGACCACGCCTTCCTTGGCGAGCTCCGCGAGGAACGGCGTCGTCTCGCGCTCGTAGCCGTAGAGGCTCATCAGGTCCGCGCCGCCGCCGTCGATCACGTAGAAGATCACGTTCGGCACCCTGGGCTGGCCGCTCGCCGCCGTGGGCGGCGCGCCGGAGAGGAGCGGCGTGCCGAGCAATGCCACCGCGCCGGCGGCGTCGCTCTCGGCCTCCAGCACGAGCTCGGCCTCCTGGCCGGCCAGCGCGGCGAGGTCGAGGGAGACCTCGTGCCAGCGCGTCGCGTCCGCGACCTCCTCGGCCAGTGCCTTCTCCTGCTTGCCCGCGCGCACGACGGCGCGGTAGCGCACCGTCTCGCCCGGCAGGCAGGCGAGCGCCAGGTCGAGCCGCCCGCCGGCCGGCACGCGGACGTTCCAGGCCAGCGCGGCCGGCGCGTGGGCGAAGAGCGTGCGCCGCGTGACGTGCGCGCGCGTCACCGGCCGCACCCCGTGGCTCGCAGCGAAGTCCGCCCCGCGCGGCACGAGCGCGATCGAGAGCACCTCCAGGCGCCCCGGACCGAGGGCCGCCGCCACCAGCCCGAGGCTCCTCAGCGTCTCGCCCTGCGCGCGCGGCGCGAAGGGCAGGTGGTAGGTCTGCGTCGAGCCGTCGTTGAAGACCGGCGCGACGCCCTCGCCGCCCATGAAGAAGTGGAACAGGCCCGGGATCGCGCCCTCCTCGTCGAGGTTGTGCACCACGCCCATGCCCGCGAAGCGATCGCGGCTGCGCGCGCGCACCAGGATCCCGGTCCACTCGCCGAGCGGCGTCGGCTCGAGCTCGATCGCGATCCCGCCGGTGGGGGGGCCGTCGCCGCCGCTGCCACCTTCGCCGCCGATCGCGATCCCGAGCGCGCCCTCGCCCGGCGCGAGCGCCACGTGCGCGAGGCGCCGGTCGCGCTCCCCGTCGAGCGCGCTCCAGCCCGCCGTCGAGCCGGTGAAGACCCACTCGCGCGTGTCGCGCTCCGGCGCCGCGGCGCTCGCGACGCGCGCCTCCTCCAGCCGGTCGGCGAGGTGCACGATCCCCGTCGCCCCTGCCGGCCCGGCTCCGGCCGGTTCCTTCGCCGTCTCCTCGCGCCCGCAGGCCGCGAGCGCGATCAGACCGGCGGCCGCAGCACGCCTCGAGAGCCACCCCGTTCGCAGGCCACTTCGCGCGTCGAGCATCCTGTCGAGGGGAACCTGGCGCCGCGCCGCTTGCAAGGGCGCCGCCCGCGACACGACCACGACCCCGCCCGCCGGTCCCGAGGATGCCGGTTCAGGGCGCGCCGTAGCGCAGCTCGAACGCCAGCGCCGTCGCGCCGCCCGTGCCCTGCGGCGCGAGCCCCACCGTCAGCACGAACATCCGATCGTACTCCTGCTCCCCCAGGCTCGCCCCGCGCGCCAACCCCGGCAACGGCGCCCCGAGCCGCTCCGCCAGCGCCGGCAGCGTGTTCGAGTGCCCGGCCACGACCGTGACCGACCCCGCCGGCGCCGCCGCGAGCTCCGCCGCCAGCGCCTCGAGCTCGCGCGCCGGGCGCGTCTCGACCGCCACCCCGTTGACCTCCGCCAGCGGTGCGAGCGTCGCTCGCGTGCGCTGGAACTCGCTCGCCACCAGCCGCGTCACCCCCGCCCGCCCGAGCACGCGCGCCAGCTCCACCGCCCGCTCCTCGCCGCGCGCGCTGAGCGCCGGATCGTTCCCCGCCTGCGCCCCGTCCTTCTCCGCATGCCGCACCAGGATCACCGTGTGCGGCCC
>DASVAP010000160.1:0-3634 GCA_036376275.1 Planctomycetota bacterium
TCGAGGTGCTGCCGCCGGGGACGACGGTGGCGGCCGGTGACGTGCTGGCGCGCTGCGACGCGCGCGCGATCGACGAGCAGCTCGCCGACGCGCGCCTCGAGCTCGGCACGCAGCGCCTGAACCACGAGGCGACCCTCGAGCGCAACCGGCTCGAGGCCAGGGCTGCTGAATCGGCCCGCGCGCGCGCCCAGGCCGGCCTGGAGCGCGCCCGGCGCGCGCTGGAGAGCTGGAAGACGAACGAGCTGGCCTTCTCGGCGCGCCAGGACGAGCTCAGCAAGCGCTACCAGGAGGCCAACCTCGAGGACCAGACCGACGAGCTCGACCAGCTCGAGAAGATGTACGCGGCCGACGAGCTGGTGGACGCGACCGAGGACATCGTGCTCAAGCGCTCGCGCCGCGGCCTGGCCCTGACCAAGGAGCAGAACGCGCTGGCGCTCGACCGGGCGCGCGTGCGGCGCGAGCTCGACCAGGCCCTCGAGCGCGAGCGCCGCGAGGAGGAGGTGCGCACGCAGACCGAGGCCCTCGAGCGGCTCGAGCGCGAGCAGGAGCTGGCGGCCCGCGCGCGCGCCGATGCCGAGCTGCGCTCGGGCGAGGCCCTGGCGAAGAAGACCGAGGCCCTGGCGCGCCTCGAGCGCGACCGCGCGCTGTTCGAGCTGCGCGCGCCGGAGGCCGGCGTGCTGCTGCACGGCGCGCGGCGCGACTGGCGCCCGGGCAAGAGCCCGGCGCGCCTCGAGCGCGGCGCGACGCTGGCCACGCGCGCCGAGGTCTTCCTGGTCGTCCCGCCGGAGCCCGGCGGCGTGACCTTCGAGGTCACCGACGGCGAGCGCGCGCGCTTCGCCGACGGGAGCGAGTTCGTCGTGCGCCCGCTGCACGGCCCGGGCGAGGCGCGCGCGCGGGTCGCCCTCGATCCGCTGCCGCGCGCGCTGGGGACGGGCGACCTCACGCTCGAGGCCGTGGCCACGCTGGCGGCGCCGCTCGCCGGCGCGCGCTACGGCCAGCGCGTGCGCCTCGAGCCCGCCGGGGCGAAGGAGTAGCGCGTGGGCGCGCGCCTGGCCCGCGGAGCGCTCGGCTTGCTGGTGCTCGCCGGCACGACGCTCGGCCAGGGCGCCGCGCAGGCCGGCGCCGAGGGCGCCTTCCCCGCGCCCGATTCCGCGCGCGTCGGCCTCGAGGAGGCCCTCGCCACGGGCACGCGCTGGCTGCTCGCGCACCAGAACGAGGACGGCTCCTTCGGCTCGCACCACTCGCCGCGCCCGATCGAGGTGCTGGCCTCGTTCCCGGGCTCGCAGGAGGCCTTCCGCGTCGCCACCACGGCGCTGTGCGTGCTGGCCCTGCGCGAGGTGGGCTCGGGCGAGGCGGAGACCGCCGCGGCCAGGCGCACGAGCATCGCGCGCGCCCTCGACTTCCTGCTGGCCGAGTCGGCGGTCAAGCGCCAGAGCGGGATGGAGCACTACAACGTGTGGGCCTTCGGCTACACGCTGCAGTGCTTCGGCGAGGAGCTGCTGCGCGACCCGCGCGGCGACCGCGTGCCGGCCCTGCGCGGGGCCTGCGCGCGGCTCGTCGAGAAGCTCGCGGCCTACCAGACGCTCGACGGCGGCTGGGGCTACCTCAGCCTGGACGCGGTGCCGACCTTCCAGCCCTCGTTCACCTCGATGAGCTTCACCACGGCCACGATCCTGGTGGGCCTCGAGCGCGCGCGCGCGGCCGGGGTCGAGGTGCCGGCGGCGCTCGTGCGCCGCGCGGTGGGGGAGATCGAGCGCTCGCGCCTCCCCGACGGGGCCTTCCTGTACGGCGATTACCTGCAGTACAGCCCGCGCCACGTCATCAACGAGCGCTCCGGCTCGGCCTGCCGCGGGCCGGTGTGCCTGCTGGCGCTCGACCGCCTGGGTCCGGGCGTGCCCGCCAGCGACTTCGAGCGCGCCCTCGACGACCTGCTGGTGCGCTTCCCCGACTACCAGAAGGCCGGCGTGCGCCGCCCGATCCCGCACGAGTCGTGGTTCGCGATCTCGGGCTACTTCTACCTGTATGGGCACGCCTACGCGGCCTGGGCCCTGGAGGAGCTGCCGCGCGAGAAGCGCCGCAAGGCGGCCGAGCTGCTGGTGCAGGCCGTGATGTACTGCCGCGACCCGGACGGCTCCTTCTGGGACTACCCGCTGTACAGCTACCACAAGCCCTACGGCACCGCCTTCGCCCTGATCACGCTGGCGCGCGCGCGGCGGGCGCTCGGGGAGCGCTGACGGGCACGATGGCTGCCGAATCGAGCGCGCGGCGGCGCCTCGGTCTCCCCAGCGCCACGGCACTGGTGGTGGCCAGCATGGTCGGGGCCGGGGTCTTCACGACCTCCGGTTTCGCGCTGGCGGACCTGGGCTCGCCCGGGCGCGTGCTGCTGGCCTGGGCCCTGGGCGGCGTGACGGCGGCCTGCGGGGCGCTGTGCTACGGCGCGCTCGGGCGCGCGATCCCCGAGTCGGGCGGCGAGTACACCTACCTCGCGCGCACGCTGCACCCGCTGGCGGGGTACCTCGCCGGCTGGGTCTCGCTGCTGGCGGGCTTCACCGGGCCGATCGCGGCGGCGGCGCTCGGGCTGCAGCTGTACCTGCACTCGACCTTCGAGCTGGACGGCGACCCGCGCTGGATCGGCACCCTCGCGATCGCCCTGGCCGGCCTCTTGCACGGCCTGCGCCTGGCGCCCGGGGTCCTCGTGCAGAACGCGGTCGTGGCCCTGAAGGTCGCGCTGATCCTCGTGTTCGTCCTGCTGGGCGCCTGGAAGCTCGGCGCGCGCGCGCCGCTGCCGCCGGCCGAGCCGCCGCCCTTCGACCTCGGCGCGCTGGCGGTCGCGCTGGTGTGGATCTCCTTCGCCTACTCGGGCTGGAACGCGGCCGGCTACGTCGGCGGCGAGCTGCGCGCGCCGGAGCGCAACCTGCCGCGCGCGCTGCTGCTCGGGACGGGGCTGGTCAGCGTGCTCTACCTGGCCCTGAACGCGGTCTTCGTGCTGGCCGCGCCGCTCGAGGCCCTGGCCGGCAAGGCCGAGGTCGGCGCGATCGCGGCCGAGGCCCTGGGCGGGACGGCGCTGCGTCGCTTCCTGACCCTGATCGTGGCCCTGGCCCTGTTCACCTCGGTCTCCTCGATGGTGCTCTCCGGCCCGCGCGTCTACGCGCGCATGGCGGCCGACGGGCTCTTCCCGCGCCTGTTCGACTTCCAGGGGGACGTGCCACGCGTCGCGGTGCTGTTCCAGGCCGCGGCGGCGATCGCGGTGGTGTGGTTCGCCGAGCTCGGCCGCCTGATCGGCACGATCGGCTTCACGCTGGGCCTGTGCGCGGCCGCGGCGGTGGTCGGGCTCGTGCGCCTGCGCCTGCGCGAGGGTGCCGCGAAGGTGCCGATCCCCGGCTGGCCCCTCGTGCCGGCCGTGTACCTCGCGATGACGCTCTTCGCCTCCGGCTACCTCGTCGTTCGCGAGCCGGAGGCGGCGGCCGACGGGATGGAGATCCTCGCGCTGGGCCTGGTGCTCTACTTCGTCTCGCGCGCCTGGGCGAAGCGGCCTGCCGCGTGAGGGGCCGCGGTGCGCGGGCTATGCTCGCTTCCCGGAGGATGCCATGAACTTGGTCGTGCTCGCGCTCGTCGCGTTCCAGTCCGGGCCGGT
>DASVAP010000167.1:0-9308 GCA_036376275.1 Planctomycetota bacterium
AGTCCGGACTCCCGCGCAGCCTGTTCGAGACGGCCTGACGGAGCCTGCCGTTCCCGGCGGGTTCTGGATGACCGAGTGACAGCAAGCACTATCCTGAGCGCGCCCCCGGCCGTAGGCGGGGTCCCCCGGCCCTGTCTCCCCTCCCGCCATGAAGGTCGCCCTCGTCTTCCCGCCCCAGGGACACTTCACCCAGCCGTACCTGTCGCTGCCGTCGCTGACGGCCTACCTGCGCGCGAACGGGGTGGAGGACGTGTGGCAGCTCGACGAGAACATCGCGGCCTACGACCACTTCCTGTCGCGCGAGCGGCTGGAGCGCGCGCTGGGCCGCATCCGCGCGCCGGAGCGCCTGGCGGAGCTGGAGCGCTCGCCGGAGCTCGTCTTCTCGCAGATGGAGGAGTACCAGCGCCTGTCGGAGATCGCGCTGGTCGGGGAGGAGGTGGCGCGCTCGATCGAGGAGGCGAAGGGCGTGCTGCGCTCGCCGGAGGACTTCTACGACTACGAGCGCTACCTCTGGGCCGGGCGCACGGTCGAGCAGGGGCTGCGCCTGTTCAGCCAGGAGTACGCGCCCACGCGCCTGACGGCCCACGGCTTCGTGATGCGCCACCGGGTCGAGCGCAGCGCCGAGATCGTCGCGGCCCTCTCCGACGAGCAGGAGAACCCCTACCTCGAGTTCTTCCGCGAGCACACCCTGCCGCGCCTGCAGGCGATCGACCCGGACCTGGTGGGCATCTCGATCACCTTCCCCAGCCAGGCGATCCCGGCCCTGACCCTGGCGCGCCTGATCAAGCAGTGGAAGCCGTCGGTGCACATCACCGTCGGCGGCGGGCTGATGGCCTACGTGGCCGACAAGCTGTCGAGGCGCGCCGAGCTGTGGACGCTGATCGACAGCATCGTGCTGCTGGAGGGCGAGCGGCCGCTCCTGCACCTGTGCGAGGTCGTGCAGGGCCGTCGCAAGCTCTCCGACGTCTCGAACCTGATCTACCGTGACGCGAAGAGCGGCGAGGTCGTCAAGACCCCCCACCTCGACCCGCTCGACATCAAGACCCTGCCGACGCCCGACTTCGACGGCCTGCCGCTCGACAAGTACCTCTCGCCCGAGCTCGTGCTGCCGCTGGCGGCCACGCGCGGCTGCTACTGGGGCAAGTGCGTCTTCTGCACGCTCTACACCGTGATCGGACCCGGCTACCGCGGGCGCTCGATCGAGCAGACGGTCGAGGACATGCGCATCCTGCAGCAGAAGCACGGCGCCAGCTCCTTCTACCTCGCGATCGAGGACCTGCCGCCCAACATGGCCAAGCGCTTCCCCGAGGCGATCCTGGAGGCCGGCCTGAAGGTCAACTGGTGGTGCGACGCGCGCCTCGAGCACGACGTGTTCACGGCCGAGACCTGCCGCCTGCTGGCCGAGTCGGGCTGCAAGCGCATCGCCTACGGCTACGAGAGCTCCTCGCAGCGCGTCCTGACGGCGATGTGCAAGGGCATCGACCCCGAGAAGAGCCTGGAGCTGATCAAGAACACGCACGAGGCCGGGATCTCCGTGACGCTCTACGCCATGGTCGGCTTCCCGACCGAGACGCGCGAGGAGGCGCGCGCCACGCTGCGCACGATCCTGGAGAACCAGCGCTACATCCAGGAGGTCTCGGTGCGCGTCTTCTACCTCGACGAGAGCTCCGAGATCTTCCGGCGCCGCAGCGAGTTCGACATCGTCGAGATCTATCCCGATCCCGAGGCCGACCTGCAGGTCTACTACGACTTCAAGACCGGCAGCGGCATGAGCCGCCCCGAGGCGCGCCAGACCTACCTCGAGTTCACGGCCGCGCTGCGCTCGCACTTCCCCGTGTTCCAGAACACGAACATGCTCTACCACGAGCTGAAGTCGCACTACTTCCTGTACCTCGTGAAGCACGGGAGCTGGGCGGCGCTGGAGCGGGAGGTGCTCGAGAAGAGCGCCTCGAGCTCGACCGCCGCGGGTCCGCGCCCGCAGCCGCGCAGGAAGCAGCGCCTGCTGGAGCGCGAGCTCGTCTACGACCGCGGCGAGATCGACCGCGTGGTCGCCTCGATCGACTCCGCCACCGTGCGCCCGCGCTACCAGTCGGACCTGTTCGAGCCCGAGGACCTGGCGCGCTTCGACCGCGAGCTCGCCCCGCTCGCGCCCTCGCCCTCGCGCCTGGTCTACGACCCCGAGACGGGCGAGGTGCAGTGCCTCTCTCCCGCCGCGGCCGAGGTCCTGGCGCGCTGCGACGGCTCGCGCACCCTGGCCCAGGTCGTCGAGGTCTTCCCCGAGCCCGTGCGCCGCGAGGCCGAGCGCTGCGTGCACGACATCGCCCGCGCCGGCCTGCTCGTCTGACGCCCCCGCTCACCGTCCACCGATCCCCGGAGATCCACCATGCCCGACGAGAAGAAGCCGAGCGAGCCCGAGGCTCCCGCCCAGGCTCCCCAGAAGCCCGAGACGAAGGCCGAGGCCCCCAAGAAGGCCCCCTACGTCTTCAAGATCGTCCCCGCCGACCCGAAGAACGCCTTCGACTTCGAGGACGTGGCCGACAAGTAGGGGCCGGTGCGCCCGGTCGGCCGGCGGGCACGCGGAGAAGGAGCCGACCGAGCCCGCAGTCGTCGTGTCGGGGAGCGAGCCCGGCCGGCTCCAGGACCGCGGGCGCCCTGCCGTCGTGGGGCCCCGGGAGTCGGTACGGAGGACCGCGGGCCCGCGCGGCAACTGGAGGCCTGCACGAGGGCTTTTCGGCCCTCGGCAGGACACTCCTACCGCTTTGGCGACCCCGGGCTACGCCCCTGCGCGTCCCGCGGGCCGCTGCACGATGTGTCACCAGGATCGCCGGCGTGCGTCAATGGCGGGCGAACGCGCCGTCAAGCCTTGCTCAAGCCCCTCCGCTCGCTCCCCATGCGACTCCTCGCCGCGCTGCCCCTGCTCCTCGCCCAGGCCGAGGCCCCGCCCGCGCGGCTCGCATCCGAGGCCACGGCCGAGGTCGTCAAGGTCGTCGACGGCGACACGCTGGACGTGCGCCTCGAGGGCGAGGTCGTGACCCTGCGCCTGCTCGCGGTCGACACCGAGGAGAAGATCAGCGGCCGCCCGCTCGCCTCCCGCACCAAGCCGCAGACGGTCTTCGGCCAGGAGACGGCCGAGTGGGCGCGCGCGCTCTTCGCCGGCCTCGGGGCCGCGCCGCGCGTCGGGCTCGCCTTCCCCGAGGGGCGGCGCCGCGATGCCTACGGGCGCCTGCTGTGCCACGTGCTGCTCCCGGACGGGCGCAACTTCAACCTGCTGCTGGTCGAGCTCGGCAAGTCGCCCTACTTCAACAAGTACGGCAACGACCGCGCGCTGCACGCCGAGTTCGTGCGCGCCCAGGCGGCTGCGCGCGAGCAGCGCCTCGGCATCTGGGACCCGGCCACGAACCGCGCCCGGACCCCGGGCGCCCCCTCGGCCGTGCGGCCCTACGCCGAGCTGCTCCCGTGGTGGGACGCGCGCGCGGCCGCGATCGAGGGTTTCCGGGCACGCGTGGCGGCCGGCGACGAGACCCTGGTCTCGCACGAGGACTCCGCGGGCCTGGCGCGGGCCTTCGAGCGCTGCCGGGCCGATCCCGCGGCCCGCGTGACCGTCTTCGGCGCGATCGAGCGCTTCTACGACGAGCCCGACGGCTCGCTGACCGCCCTGCTGCGCGCCGGCGAGCGCGAGACCTCCCTGCGCGCCACGATCCCCGCCGCCGAGCGCTCGGCCCTCGAGCCCTGGCTGCGAGCCTCGACCGAGGAGTTCCGTCAGAACTACCTCACCGTCACCGGACGCCTCGAGCGCGGGCCGCGCGGGCTCCTGCTGAGCGGCGCGGCCTGGCAGCTGGCCGAGCCCGCCTACCCACGCTGAGCCCGCCGGGGCCGGTCAGCGACGCCGGGCCTTGGAGTAGACGGTGACCGGGAACTGGCAGACGGCCTGGTTGCCGGACGCGTCCGTGGCGGTGCAGGTGACGAGGGTCGTGCCGCGCGGGAAGAGGCTGCCGGAAGGCGGCACGCACACCACCGTGGGCGCAGGATCGAGATTGTCGCTGGCCGTGACGGTGAAGGTCACCACCTCACCCGGTGCATCCCTGTCGCCCTGCACCACGGAGACGGGGCACGAGAGCTCGGGCGGAAGGGTGTCCAGACAACCCCTCCACTTGGCGAGATACCGGTCGCCGGAATCGAGCAGCGGGCCGAATCTGCCGCCCACGAAGAGCGCAGTGCCCCCGCCGTCATCGTAGGTCGCCAGGGCGTCGACGGTGTTGTTCGCACCGTTCCCGAGCGGGCTCCAGCTCGTTCCATCCCAGCGCGCGATGCGGTTCGCTGGCGCTCCTCCGGCCAGCGTGAATGTCCCGCCCGCGTAGAGGGCGGGGCCAGAGCCGTCGTCGAACACCGAGAAGGCACCGACGGTTCCGTTCACACCGCTGCCCAGGCTCGACCAGCTCGTGCCGTCCCAGCGGGCGACACGGCTGACCGGGAGCCCACCGGCGAAGTGGAAGTTCCCGCCGGCGTAGAGCGCGAGGCCGTTGCCGTCGTCGTACGCGGTGAAGGCCTGCACCTCGCCCGACACGCCGCCACCGACGTCGACCCAGCTCGCGCCATTCCATCTCGCGACGTTGTTCAGGCCCGGCTGAGTGAGCGAGCCGCCCAGGTAGAGGGTCTCGCCGCTGCCGTGGTCCACCGCCTGGAGAGTCCACACCGCCCCTGCGATCTCGCCGAATCCGAGCACCCTCCAGCTCGCACCGTCCCAGGCCATGACGCGGCTCAGGGATTCGAAGGTCAGGGGATCGATCAAGCGGTTGGTCGCCACGCACAGCGCCGGTCCGCTCCCATCGTCGAACACCGTCATGCACGTCACCGCGTGCGGATGGGGCGGGGGAGGGAGGCTCGACCAGCTCGCACCGTCCCACTTCGCGACCTGGGTGGCACCTACCACGGTGTTGGCACCCCCGGCATGGAGAGCCGGACCGCTGCCGTCGTCGAAGACCTCCAGGTCGTTGGGAAACACCTCGAGTCCTTCCGCGAGCGAGCTCCAGCTCGAGCCGTCCCACTTCGCGAGCTTGTCGACCCTCTCGTCCCCGATCCAGTCGAAGTATCCCCCCGCGAAGAGACTCGGGCCACTGCCGTCATCGTGGACAGCGAGCTGGAGAACCCTTCCGTGGAGGCCGCCCGTCCCCAGGGATGCCCAGGTTGCCCCATCCCACCTGGCCACATGGTTGGGACCGAGGCCCGTGGCGGTGAACTGGAGACCGCCCACGAAGAGGGCTGGTCCGCTGCCGTCGTCGAACGACGTCAGGGCGCGGAGGCTTGCGTCGAGCTGGCCGTTGAGCGCCGCCCAGCTCGTCCCGTCCCAGCGCGCGCAACCTGCCGCACTCACCCCGCCCGCACTCGTGAACGCGCCGGCGGCGAAGAGCTCAGGTCCGTTGCCCGTGTCGAGCACGGCAAGCGCCTCGACGGAGGTGTTGAATCCACTGCCGACCTGCGCCCAGGTCGCTCCGTCCCACTTCGCGATCCGACTCGCCGCCACGCCGCCGGCCATGGTGAACGAGCCGCCTGCGTAGAGCTCCGGTCCCCCGCCGTCGTCGAACCAGGTCAGGGCACGGACGACCCCGGAGGAAATGCCACTGCCGAGGGCCGACCAGCTCGAGCCGTCGTAGCGCGCGATGCGGTTCACCGTCGTGCCCCCGGCCGTCGTGAACGTGCCACCGACGTGGAGCACGGGCCCTCCACCCTCCACGTGCAGGACCATGCTCGTGACCGTGCCGTTCACGCCGCTGCCGAGGGCGCTCCAGGACGACCCGTTCCAGCGCGCGATGTTGTTCGCAGGTGTTCCACCGGCGTGGCTGAAATCGCCTCCCGCGAGCAGGAACGCCAGGCTGCCGTCGTCGTGGACCGCCAGGCTGTTGACCATCCCTTGGCCCGTCAACCCACTGCCAAGCCCCGACCAGCTCGTGCCGTCCCACCTGGCGATGCACCGAGCCGGTGTGCCGCCAGCGGTCGTGAAGTCTCCACCCGCGTACAGCGCAGGTCCACCTCCGTCGTCGAAGACCGCCAGTGCACTGACACTCGTTCCGAACCCGACGGAGCCCGCTATCCCGCTGCCGAGCGCCGACCAGCTCGTGCCGTCCCACCTGGCGATGCCGTTCACGGTCGTGCTGCCCGCCAGGGCGAAGGATCCCCCGATGTACAGCGCGGGACCGCCACCGTCGTCGAAGGAGGCAATGGCGTAGACGGGGCCGCTGACGCCCGAAGTTGAGCCGAAGGTCGGCAACCAGCTCGGTTCGCAAGCCCCTCCTTGTTGCAGCAGGAGAGGATCGAGCCGCACGGTTCCGGAGGTCATCCCCAGGGGCACGCTCGTGCTCGCAACGAGGCCGCCCGGGCCGACCGCCGTGACACGCACGCTCTCGCACCCGAGCGGAATGCTCGTCCGCAGCCGGAACGTTCCGTCACGCGCCGCTACGGTCTGGCCACCGGCGGTGCTCACCACGACGGCCCCCGCTGCAGGGGCGCCGCCCGGCTCCAGCACCACGCCCGCGAACTCGAACGCGGCGCACTCGTCCGCCGCCCGCTCCGCCCCACCGCTGCGCGCACCCTCCTGCGCCTCCAGTGGCGAGAAACCGAGATACGCAGTAACCAGGATCGAGAGACCCGACACCTTCCGACAATCAAGAAAACGCATCGCACGCCACCTCTGCAGACGATTCTGCCAGTGGCGGCCCGCGGTGACCACCCCCTTCGGCACTCGCCTCCGGACCCGCCCGGGCGCTGGGCCGACCTATCGAGATCCGCGGCTCGCCAGCGGTGCCTCGGCTCTCGGACCCCACGGCCGAGAAACTCCCTCCCTGGCGGCATCCGGGCCAGCGGCCATCCTGGAGGGGAATATCAGGCCAAGCGGCTGGAGCAAGCGGAGCACGCCAGGGAGGGATCGGAGGAGAGTCGCGTCGTGCGGGATTACGGGGCAGCCCCAGGCCCGGATGCACGGCCCCAAGAAAAACCCGGCGCTCCGGCGGTCCGCGCCCTGGATCGCCCCGCCGGGCTCCTGCACGATTGGCCGCGATGCCCGGGAGCACCAGCGAGCAGCAGCCGGTCGCGGCGGTGGACCTGGGCTCGAACAGCTTCCACCTGGTGATCGCGCGGGTCCTGGGGGACCAGCTCACGGTCCAGGACCGCCTGCGCGAGCCCGTGCGGCTCGCGGCGGGGCTCGACGGGGACGGCACGCTCTCGGGCGAGGCCCTGGAGCGCATGGGGACGGCCCTCAAGCGCTTCCGCGAGCGCCTGGGGCACCTGCCGGAGACGCGCGTGCGCGCCGTGGCCACGGACACCTTCCGCAAGGTCAAGCAGCCGAAGGACCTGATCGCGCGCGCCAGCGCCGCCCTCGGCACGCCGATCGAGGTCCTGCCGGGCGGCGAGGAGGCGCGCCTGATCTACCTGGGCGTGGCCCACGAGGAGCCGGCCATCGCCGGGCGGCGCCTGGTGATCGACGTGGGCGGCGGCAGCACCGAGTGCATCGTGGGCAAGCGCTTCACGCCGCTGCTCAAGGACAGCCTGGCGATGGGCTGCGTGGGCTTCACGCAGCGCTACTTCGAGGGCGGCGTCTTCACGCGCAAGGCCTTCCGCAAGGCCGAGATCGCGGCCGCGCTCGAGTTCGAGCCGCTGCAACGGCGCTACCAGGAGGCCGGCTGGGAGGAGTGCGTGGGGGCCTCGGGCACGATGGTGGCACTTTGCGACCTGGCGCGCGCCAGCGGCTGGTCCGACGGGACCCTGACCCTGAGCGAGGTCAAGCGCCTGCGACGCGCGCTGCTGGCAGCCGGCGAGCTCGACAAGCTCGACCTCCCGGAGCTCTCGCGCGAGCGCGCCCAGGTGCTCGCCGGCGGCGTCGCGATCGTCAAGGCGGCCTTCGAGACGCTCGGGATCGAGCGCCTGCGCGCCTCCAAGGCCGCGCTGCGCGAGGGCGTGCTCTACGACCTGCTCGGACGCATCCGCCACGAGGACGTGCGCGACCGCACGATCCGCGCGCTGTCCGAGCGCTACCATGTGGACCCGGACCAGGCCGAGCGCGTCGAGCGCACCGCCCTGCGCTGCCTGGAGCAGGTGGCCGAGGCCTGGGAGCTGGCGCGCGAGGACTCGGCCCAGGTGCTCTCCTGGGCCGCGCGCATGCATGAGGTCGGCCTGGCGCTCTCGCACTCCGGCTACCAGAAGCACGGCGGCTACATCCTGGAGAACTCGGACATGCCCGGCTTCTCGCGCCAAGACCAGCTCCGGCTCGCGGCCCTGGTGCGCGGTCACCGCCGCAAGCTCGCGCGCGGGGCCTTCGACTTCGCCGCCCCGGGCGAGAAGGCGCTCCTGCGCCTGTGCGTGCTGCTGCGCGTGGCCGCGCGCCTGCACCGCACGCGCTCGCCGCGTCCCCTGCCGGCCTTCCGCATCAAGGCCGGCAGCGACGGGCTCGAGCTGCGCTTCCCGGTGCGCTGGCTCGAGAAGCACCCGCTGACGAGCGCCGACCTGGAGGAGGAGGACGCGTTCCTCTCCGACTGCGGCGTGCGCCTGCGGATCGTGCCGGAATAGGGCCAGAAGCGCGGGCCCGGCGTGCTCGCCCCCCGCCCGAGCGGCTACGCTGGGACCGCCGCACCGAGCCACCCGTGGTCCTCACGCTCTACGTCCTGCGTCATGCCAAGGCCGAGGACGCCGCCGCCGGCGGCGACCACGAGCGCGTGCTGCGCGGCCGCGGGCGGAAGACGGCGAAGGTCGTGGGGCGGGCCCTGGCGCGGCTGGACGAGCTGCCGGACCTGGTGCTCTCCTCGACCGCCGCGCGCGCGAGAGAGACGGCCGAGCTCGCGCTCGAGGCCGGCGGCCTCGCGGTGGAGCTTGAGCAGCGGCGCGAGGTCTACGAGGCCAGCGCGCGCACGCTGCTCGACCAGCTCGCGACCCTCCCGGAGGAGGCGCAACGCGTGCTGCTGGTCGGACACCAGCCGGGGCTCTCGCTGCTGATCGCCGAGCTGACGGGGGCCGAGCCGGACTTCCCGACCGCCGCCTGCGCGCGCGTCGACCTGGCCGTGGCACGCTGGAAGGACCTGGCACCGGGCACGGGCCGGCTCGTGTGGCTGTTCCCGGCCGACGCGCTGGCGGCGCTGGCGAGCGCGCAGGACTGATCCGCTGGTCCTTCCACTCGTTCCTCACCCTCTTCCTCTCTGCTCCCGCGTCCTCCGCGTGGGCTGGTGCTTTTCTTGGTGCGTGGGGCTCGCCCCCTGGGGCCCTGCCCTCGGCCGTGACCCGCTTGTCCGGCCCGCTGGCGCCCGTGCCGCCCTAGCTCTCGAAGG
>DASVAP010000173.1:0-11153 GCA_036376275.1 Planctomycetota bacterium
GAAGGGCTCGCGCATCTGGGCCGGCACCTGGAGAACCGAGCGCGCCGCCGCCCGCGGACTCGCGCCGGAGGCGCTGGAGGAGCACTACAAGCAGCGCAGCTTGCTCAAGCTCGAGGTCCGCCCCGAGGACGTGGCCGAGGCGGTGCTGTTCTTCGCCGGCGCGCGCTCCTCGCGCTCGACCGGGAACGTGCTCAACGTGGATGCGGGGAACGTGACGGCGTTCCCACGCTGAGCGCCGCCGTCAGGGCGGCCCGTCGTCTGGGGACACCACCCACTCGAAGCGCTCGCGGAAGTCCGCGAAGCACGTCGCGCAGATCCAGTGGTAGTCGTCGAGCGTGGCGTAGCCCTCGTGCAGCACGTCCGGGTGATCCTCGACCATGAACTTGGCCCAGCAGAATGCACAGTGGTCGTGGTCCCAGTCGGGGTTCGATGCGTAGCGGCGGTACGTTCGCCAAGCCAGGTGCTGCCCCTGCAGGTACTGCTCCTGACCCTGCAGACGCCAGTCCGTGGCTTCCTGGTCTGCCTTCATCGACTCAGGCCGCGTCGCCACGTTCGTCCGGGAGCGCGAGCAGGGCTTCCGGGGCGAGATCGGCACCGTTCGGCCAGCTCGGCACGCCGAAGCTCGGGTCGAGACGCACTCGAGCGAAGGCCGTCGGGTCGAGTAGCGGCTCGAACATCGACCCCCAGAGCAGCGGGCGCAGGTTCACCTGCTTGGTCACGCCATGGTTGAAGCTCACCCGCAGGGAATGCGGGCCGGCGACCTCGAGGGCGGTGAGTCGGAGGATCGGCTTCACGCCATTCCTTCTATTCGAGGCCCCGGATCCTGACAAGCGCACCATGGCCGCGACCGCCCTGGCCGTCACCGCAGGACGAGGCCGCGCCGCGGGGGCTCGCGCGGGAGCTCGAGCCGCAGCCGCCGGAGCTCGGGGCGCGTGTCGGGTAGCGACCAGGAGAGCGTCGCGATGCTGTTGAAGTCGGGCGCGGCCGGGTCGAAGACCGCCGGGTCGATCTTCGGCAGCGCCTCGACGTTCAGGAAGATCTCCGGGCGCTCGCCGAGCTCCGTGGCCGTGAAGTCGAGCGTGACGACCCCGTCGGCGTCGTCGCCCGTGACGCGGCTCGTGCTCGAGAAGAGGAACGGCCCCGGGAGCGACCCGTAGGGCTCGCCCGAGAGCGTGAAGGAGCGCGGCGCCGAGCCCGCGAAGCTGCCGTGGACGGCGCCGTCGACGATCAGGCGCGCGACCAGGACGTGATCGGCCGCCGGACGCCGCAGGGCCAGGCCGGGCTTGCGCGTCAGGCGGAAGCGCGCCCGCGCCGTGAGCGTGCCGCTCCCCGCATCCCAGTCCGCGCGCTCCCAGGCGGCCTCGGACACGACGGCCACGAAGGACGTGGGGCTGGCGATCGAGTCGCCGCTGGCGAACGAGGGCAGGGGGACGGCGATCCGCTTCCCGCGCGCGTCGGTGACCACCAGGTCGGCGACGTAGTCGAAGCGCACGACTCCGGGCGCCGAGGACGCGAGGTCCTGCAGCACGAGCGTGTGGGTGCGCGCGCGATCCCGGCTGCGCACCAGGCGCGGCGGGCCGACGGTGGTCCGGAAGTGCAGCTCGGCATCGGTCGGAACCGACGTCTCGAAGGTGAGCTTGGCGACGCGTGCGTTGCTCCACAGGAGCCGCGGCGGCGCGACGAAGGCGAGCTCCCCGGTGGGGGGGAGCTCCGGCCCCTCGCGCTCGAAGACGAACGCGCGCCCGGTGCCCGGGGGCAGCCCCTGGACGACGACCCGCAGGCCGTCCCGCTCCGCGGCGCCGCGGAGCTCGGGCCAGGTGAGCGTCCGCTGGCGCGCGTCCTGCGGCAGGAAGAGCTCGCGTGCCGGATCGAACCACCAGCGTGTCGTGCCCTCGGCACCGTCGACCTCCACGCGGCTCCAGGCGACCACGTCGAGCCAGCCGCGGCCGGCCTGCTCCAGCAGGATCGTCTCGATCTCCTCCGCCACCCCGAAGGCCGACCCGGCACCGAGGAGCCAGCCCGCCTGCGCGGCGGGCGCGAGCCCGTGGTCGAGCTGCTCGAGGAAGGCCTGCAGCGCCCGGTGGTCGTCCGTGGAGAGGGGGAATCCGAGCAGGAAGCTCTCGAGGCCGGCGATCTCGCCTCGCGACTGGAACCCCGCACCGAGGGCCGGCAAGGCGATCGTCACGTTGCCCGGCAGTCGCACGCCGACGAGCGGCTGCTCCTTGAAGCGCAGGCTGCCGTCCCACAGCGCGGGCGCCTCGCGGTGCGTACGTGCGGGCAAGAGGTCGAAGTCGAAGGTGATGACGTCGGCGTTGGTGCCGGTCGGCAGGGCGTGGCATTGCGCGCAGGTGAAGGGGGGGACGGTGGGCACCGTCGTGAAGATCTCCTGGCCGTGCACCGGATCGCCCCGGCCGGCCCGACGCACCAGGCGGCGGGTCAGGTCCTGGCCCGGATTGGCGGGCGTGCGCAGGCTGAAGAGGAACGACTCGAGGGCCGCGAAGTCCTCGGCCGGGAGCGGCGCGGCGTGCCCGAGCAGGCCGCGGAAGGCCGCGTTGAACTCGCCGAGCGTGCGCTCGCCCCGCCAGTGGTACGGGAACTTCGCCTCGAGCCCGAAGAGCGTCTGGGTGACGAGGTGCCCCTTGTCGTCGAAGGGCCGGTCCGAGAGGTCCCAGACGAGCCCGTCCGCGCCGCCCCCCGGGTGGCAGTGGTTGCAGGTGAAGCGCTCGGCGGCCGAGAACGAGGCGTCGTAGAAGAGCCGCCGACCGGCGCGGATGCTGGGCGGCGTCGGGTCGCGTCCGAGCGGGAGCGTGAGCGCGGGCTGCGAGGTGGGGGAGTCGAGCTCGAACGCGTGGAGCTCGCTCGCCCCCCAGGCGTGGACCCACAGCCGCCCGCCGGCCTCGTCGACGAGCACGCCGAGCGGGATCGAGCCGTCGGGCAGCACGAGCTCCGCGCGACGGGCTCCGGACGGGTCGAGCTCGAACACCTTGTCGACGCTGGGCGCGGCCAGGTACGCCCGCCCGTCCTGCGCGAAGGCGAGCCCGAAGGGCTGCCCCACGCTCAGGCCGCGCCGGTAGCGCACGCCCGGGCCGGGATCCACGTCGTCGAGGTCGATCGTCCCCAGCAGGCTCCCGCTCGTCGTCGCCGGGAGGCTGGCGATCGAGAGCTCGTTGCGGGCGAAGCGCCCGCGCAGCTCGCGCTCGCCCGGCAGGACCGGATCCGCGTTGAGGGACTGCACGTTCAGCATCCAGTAGGCGCCCGTCGCCGGGTTGCGCCCGTGGGCGAAGAGCAGCGAGCCCAGACCGCGCAGGACCGGCCGGAGGGTCGTGTCGCCCGGCCGCAGCCGGAAGAGGTCCTGGTCCGGCAGCCCGCCGAGCGGCGCGACCTCCGGATCGGAGAGGTCCACGAGCTTGTCGCCGAGCACGCCCGTGTTGTTGCCGGAGACGCCCGGGGCCACCAGCACGCTGCCATCGGGCTCGAGCGCGAGGAAGCGCGGCCGCTTCGAGGAGAGGACCAGGGTTCTCCGCAGCGAGAAGGTGCCGAGCTCCACCTCGACCAGCGCGTCCACCCCGGCGCAGGCGACGTAGGCGCGCCGGCGCACCCGGTCGACGACGAGGTCCCCCGGCTCGGAGGGCAGCGCGAGGAGGTTGCGCACCTGTCCCGTCCGTCGATCGAGGCGCACGAGGCACGTCGTCCCCTCGCAGACGACCAGCAGGTCGTCGCCGTCCACGGCCAGCGCGACCGGGAAGAGCGGCGTGTCGAAGCGCGCGCGCTCGGCCGGCGGCTCTCCGGCGAAGCACACGACCTGGCTGCCGTGCACGTGGAGGGCGTAGAGCTCGGCGCCGTCCTCCGACAGCGCGAGCGGCCGGACGGCCTCCGGGTTCAGGTTGGCGAAGTCACTCGGCGTGTCGTCGAGCGCGCGGAACTCGCCCGTCTGCGCCAAGGCGGTGGCCGCGACCACGATCGTCCAGGTCCCGAGAGCGAGCATCTTCTCCTTACCCCTTTGCTGTCGCCGTTTGCTGGGCCGCTTGCTGGGCCGCTTGCTGGGCCGCTTGCTGGGCCCTCTTGCCCGCAGGGGCGCGGGCCAGGTCCTAGTCCGGCCCTCCCCCCGGGTCACTCCTGGCCGGAGCTACGCGCCCTCGGTCCCCGCCCGCATCCACGCGAGGCAGCGCTGCATCTGGGCGCGCATCTCATCCGGCCTGAAACGGCAGCGGCGGCCGTGGCCGGGGAGGATCCACTCGAAGGGCTCGCGCGCCAGGCGCTCCATCGACTCGATCTGGACCGGCCAGGAGTACCAGCAGGCCGTGCGGAAGGCGTAGACGTGGCCGCGCGACTCGCTGAAGGCGACGTGGTCGCCGGAGAAGAGATACGTGTCGCGGTAGATCAGGCAGGCGGAGCCGCGCGTGTGGCCGGGGGTCGGGACGAGGCGCAGCTCGGGGTCGAGGGCGACGGGCTCCAGGCCCTCGATGCGCTGCTCGATCTCGACCTCCGGCGCGTCGCCGGCGTGCATCACGCGTCGCGCGCCGAAGTGCTCGGCCCAGCGCGCCTGGTCGGCCAGGTCGTCGCCGTGGGTCAGGAAGAGCGTCGCCACGCCGCCCAGCTCGGTGATGCGCTCCGCCAGCGGTCGGCTCCAGCGCGGGCTGTCGATCAGGACGTTGCCGCCGCGCTCCGGCGGGCGCGTGACGAGGTAGCTCGCGGCACCGAAGCTCGACTCGGCGTGCCAGCCGCAGTGGAACACGTCGGGCACTTCCGGCGCGATCGGGAAGGGGAAGGCGCGCCGCGCCGGGCCGAGGTCGTGCTTCGTCTCGGTCCCGATCGAGCCCGTCGGGCAGGCGATCAGGGCGCGCTCGGCCGCCGCCCGGTCCGCGGGCGAGTCCGGCTGGCGGTGCACGCGCGAGTGCTCGCCGGCGCGGTCGAAGGTCGCCGGGGCCATCCAGCGGCAGGTGTCGCAGTCGATGCAGCTCGCGTCGACGAAGAAGTCGCCCGGGACGTTCGTTTCGAGGCGTCGTGCGCTGGAGGCCATGGGGATCGAGATGGGCGGCGCCAGACGGTGATTCCAGCCCTGCGGCGCTAGTCCCGCGGCCCGAAAACCATCCGATCGGCGGAGAAGAGCCCCGGCCCGCCCAGGAGGAAGAGCACGGATACCGCCAGGTACACCGCCGCCAGCTCGTAGGACGGCCCCGGACCGGCCGGCACGAACGGATCGCCGCGCTCGAAGGCGTGGAACCAGAAGGCGACGACCATCGTGCACAGGAGCCCGAGCGAGGCGAGCGGCGTCAAGAGCCCCAGCATCCAGGCGATGCCGCCGCCGAACTCGGCCACGGCGGCGAGGAGCTGGAACACGGCCGGCATGCTCGACTCCGGCCCCATCCAGTCGAATGGGTGCTGGATCTTGCCCCAGCCGTGCAGGACGAAGGCGAGGCCGGCGACCAGGCGCAGGAGCAGCAGCGCGACCGAGGTCAGGAGCGTCTGGCGAGCAGGGGAGAAGGCGCGGTTCATGCCGCCCACTCTCGGTCGCGCAGGGGGGCCGTGCAACCGCTCGTCCGCCCGGCCGCGCGCGCCTATGCTGCGCGCCATGGCCGAGCCCTACCGGATCGCGGGCGACGAGATCGAGCGGCACAACCGGGCGCGGCGGGCCGAGCTCGAGGCGGACCTCGCGCACCTCGGGACGCAGCTCGCGCGGCGCGGGCTCGACGTCGAGCGCCTGACGGCCGCGGCGCAGCGCTTCGAGGTCGCGGTGCCCTCCTGGGGCGTGGGCACGGGCGGGACGCGCTTCGCGCGCTTCCCCGGGCCGGGCGAGCCGCGCGACGTGTGGGAGAAGCTCGACGACTGCGCCACGATCCACCAGCTCGGGCGGGCGACGCCGCGCGTGTCGCTGCACATCCCCTGGGACGAGCCCGAGGAGCCGGCCACGCTGGCGCGCTTCGCCGCCGAGCGCGGGCTCGGGTTCGACGCGATGAACTCGAACACCTTCCAGGACCAGGCCGGGCAGCGGCACTCCTACAAGTTCGGCAGCCTCACGCACACCGACCCGGCCGTGCGGGAGCAGGCCATCGCGCACAACCGGCACGTGATCCGGGTGGGGGAGGCGCTCGGCTCGAAGGCCCTGACGGTGTGGATCGGGGACGGCGGCAACTTCCCCGGCCAGGTGCACTTCCGCGGCGCGCTCGAGCGCTACCTCGAGAGCCTGCGCGCGATCCACGCCAGCCTGCCGGCGGGCTGGACGCTCTTCCTGGAGCACAAGCTCTACGAGCCGGCGCTCTACTCGACCGTGCTGAACGACTGGGGCACGAGCTACTGGGTCGCGCGCGAGCTCGGCGCGAGCGCGATGTGCCTGGTCGACCTCGGCCACCACGCGCCGCACGTGAACATCGAGATGATCGTGGCGCGCCTGATCCAGCTCGGGAAGCTGGGCGGCTTCCACTTCAACGACTCGAAGTACGGCGACGACGACCTCGACGCGGGCTCGATCCACCCGTTCCAGCTCTTCCTGATCTTCAACGAGCTGGTCGACGCCGCGCGCGCCGACGCGCGCTTCGCCCCGGCCTACATGCTCGACCAGTCGCACAACGTCACGGACCCGGTCGAGTCGTTGCTGGCGAGCGCGATGGAGCTCCAGCGGGCCTTCGTGCAGGCCCAGCTGGTCGAGCGCGAGGCGCTGGAGCGCTTCCAGCAGACGAACGACGTGCTGATGGCGCACCGCACGCTCAAGCGCGCCTTCACGACCGACGTCGAGCCGATCCTGGCAATGGCCAGGCTGCGGAACGGCGGCGCGATCGATCCGCTCGGCGTGTTCCGCGCCAGCGGCTACCGGGCCAGGAAGGCTGCCGAACGTCCGTCGGCCGCCGGAAGCCGCTCGGGGATCGTCTAGGAACGATGCCGGCCGCGCGCGCCCACGCCGCCGTCGACCTCGGCGCCGGCTCCGGGCGCGTGATGGTCGGGCGCGTCGCCCAGGGCCGCGTCGAGCTGCACGAGGTGCACCGCTTCGTGCACGACGTGCGCGTCGTCGAGGGGCACGAGCGCTGGGACCTGGCGCGCATCCTGGCGGAGGTCGAGCTGGGCCTCGCGGCGGCGGGTCGGGCGGCGGGGGCCGAGCTCGTCAGCGTCGGCGTGTGCGGCTGGGGCGTCGACCACGCCTTCCTCGACGCCGAGGGGCGCCTGCTGGGCGACCCGATCTCCTACCGCGACCGGCGCACGGAGGGGATCCTGCCGCGCCTCTTCGCGCGCGTCCCGCGCGCCGAGCTGCACGCGCGCACGGGCATCCAGTCGATGCCGATCAACACCAGCGCGCAGCTCCTGGCCCAGCTCGAGGCCGGTGAGTGGCCCGCGGGTGCGCGGCGGCTCCTGATGGTGCCCGACCTCGTCCACCGGCACCTGTGCGGCTCCGGGGTGGGCGAGGAGACGAACGCGAGCACGACGCAGCTCTGCACCTTCGCCCCCGACGGCGCGCGCACCTGGGACCAGGAGCTCTGCGCGCGCCTCGGGATCCCGGCCGAGGTCCTGCCGCCGCTCGTGAAGCCCGGGACGCGCCTCGGCACGCTGCGCCCGGAGCTCGCGCGCCGCCTGGGCCTCGGCGAGCTGGCCGTGGTCGCGCCCGGGACGCACGACACCGCCAGCGCCGTGGCGGGCACGCCGCTCGAGCCGGGCTGGGCCTACGTCTCGTCGGGCACCTGGTCGCTGGTCGGGCTCGAGACGCGCGCGCCGGTGCTCACCGCGCGCGCCGCGGCCGAGAACGTCACCAACGAGGCCGGCGTCGCCGGCACGAACCGCCTGCTGAAGAACGTGATGGGCCTGTGGCTGCTGGAATCCTGCCGGCGCGCCTGGGCGCGGCGCGGAGCAATCCTCGAGCACGACGCGCTCCAGCAGGCCCTGGCCGGCCGCGCCCCGCTCGCCCAGCGCCTCGACCCGGACGACGCGCGCTTCCTGAACCCGCCCGACATGCCGGCCGCGATCGCGGCGCAGCTGGCCGAGACCGGCCAGGCGCCGGTCGAGGGCGAGCTGGACCTCGCGCAGCTCGTGCTCGAGGCGCTCGCGCGCCGCACGGCCGAGGTCGTGACGCTGCTGGCCGAGCTGACCGGCACGCGCGTCGCGGGCCTCTGCCTCGTCGGCGGCGGCAGCCAGAACGAGTTCCTGAACCGCGCCACGGCGATGGCCACGGGCCTCCCCGTGCGTGCCGGCCCGGTCGAGGCCACCGCACTGGGCAACGTGCTGGTGCAGGCCCTGCACGACGGTGCCTTTTCCGACCTCGCCGCCGCACGACGCGCGGTCGCGACCAGCTTCCCGCCGCGGCGCTACGCGCCCGGCGCGCCGCGCGGCGCGGGCTGAAGCCGCCGAGCCGAAGGATGCCGCAGGCATCCACCGGCGCGGGGGCTCTGGATCGGCCGAGCGCGCGATCGTCGCGCGCCTTCTTTCACGGTCTCCGAGCCCTTGCGCCGGGCCGCTCGGCCACGGCGAACACGTCCTCGCCGGTCGCGGGGAGCGCGGGGTCCGTCAGCGAGCCGCCGACGCGCACGTCCGTGAAACCTGCCGAATCGAGCCAGCGGGCCAGCTCCGCGGCGCTCCAGGAGCGCACGCGCGTCGCGCGGTGCAGCAGCACCTCCGGCGCCGGCTCGTCGGCCGTGCCGGCCACGACCGTCATGTGCAGGTCGCAAGTGCGCACGCCCTCGACGGGCGCCACCTCGAAGTCGACGAAGCGCACGAACCAGAGCGTCCGGCCCGCGTGCGCGCGACGCAGGAGCGGCAGGTAGGGCTGGCCGCTCGCGCGCCGCGCCTCGAAGGCCTTCAGGCCGGCCACGAAGCGTCCGCCGGGGCGGAGGAGCGCGTGCAGCGCGCGCCCGGCGGCGGCCAGGTCGTACGGCGTGACCAGCATCGGCCACACGTTGCCCAGGGCCAGCACCGCGTCGAAGGGCGCCAGGGCGCGCAGCGCGTCGGGCGGCTCGTCGCCCAGGCGCCAGCGGTGCAGGCGCGCGCCCGGCACGCCCGCCGCCCGCGCGCGCGCCAGCATGTCCTCCGACACGTCGGCCCCGTGCGCGTCCAGGCCCTCGGCTAGGAGCGCCGCCACGTGCTGGCCCGTCCCGCAGCCGACGTCGAGCACGCGGCGCGCGCCGAGCGCCCCGAGCTGCGCGCGCAGGCCGGGCAGCTCGCGCGCCAGGCGCCCGGGCCAGTCGACGAACACGTCGTAGAGCTCGCTCAGCTCGCCGGTGATGCCCGGCCCGCCCGCGGGACGCGCCATGGCGCCGTCGTACCCGATCGGGGTCGTCCAGCCCAGTCCGGCCTCCGCCGCGCGACGGGCGCGGCGGGCATCCGTAGACTCCGCGCGCGATGGAATCGGCAGAGATCCAGGGCGGGACGGCGACCGCCGGGGCCCCGGGGCGTCGCCGGCGCTGGCCGCTCGCGCTCGTGCTGCTGCTCGGGCTCCTCGTGCAGCTCCCGACCCTGCGGGTGGGCTTCTTCGCCGACGACTACGCGCAGCAGCTCGTGCTGGCGGGCGAGCGTGGGCCGGTGCCGGTGCCGCGCTGGAACCTGTACGACTTCGGCACGGCCGAGGAGTGGCGCGCCTTCGGGGCCGAGCACGAGGGTCTGCCGTGGTGGACGGGGAGCGACTGGAAGGTGCGCTTCTTCCGCCCGCTGACGAGCCTGACGCTGGTGGCGGATCACGCGCTGTGGGGCAGCGACGCGCGCGGGTACCACGCGACGAGCCTGCTGCTGTGGCTGGCGCTGCTGGTCGTCGCGCACCGGCTGTACCTCGCGCTCGGGCTCGCGCCGCGCGCGGCGATGGCGGCGCTGCTCGTCCTCGCGCTGTCCGACGCCAGCGCGATCCCGGTCGGGTGGATCGCGAACCGCAACGCGCTGCTGGAGGCGCTCCTCGCCGCGGGGGCCGTGCTCGCGGCGCTGCGCGGGCGCGCGGGCGTGGCGATCCTGCTCGGCGTCGCGGCGGCGCTGTCGAAGGAGTCCGGCGCGCTCGTGTTCCCGGTCGTCGCCTGGGTGCTGTGGCGCGCCGGGCGCGCGCGGCCGGCGAGCGGGGCGCTCGCGCTCCTCGCCGTGCACGTCGCATTCCTGGCCCTGGCGGGGTACGGGACGCGCAGCCTCTTCTACGCGACGCCGTGGAGCGATCCGGGGCGGTTCCTGGCGAACCTGGGAGTGCTGGCGACGGGCGGTGTGCTCTCGCTGCTCGGGCCGGTGCCGCTCGACGTCGTGACGATCGCGCCCCTCGCGAGGGTCGTGCTGGTCGCGCTGGGCCTCCTCGCCGGCTGGCCGCTCTGGCGCTGGATCCTGCGGCGCGTGCCGGAGGGGAGCGCGCGCACGCTGGCCGCGGGCTGGACGGTGCTGTTCCTCCTGCCGCAGGCCTCCGCGCCGCCCTCGGACCGGCTGCTGCTCGTGCCCGTGGTCGGCGCCGCCGCACTGCTCGGGGCGGCCTGGAGCGCCGAGCGCGCGCGCTGGCGCGAGCTCGCGCGCCCGGCCCGCCTCGGCCGCCTCGCGCTCGCCGCCTCGGCCACGCTGGGCTCGGGGCTCTACCTCCTGGCGCACAACCTCGACGTCCTGCCGGGCATGGCGAACCACCTGCGCGCCAAGGCGCTCGCGACCGAGGTCGGGCCGCCGGCGCCGCGGCGCGAGGTGCTGGTGCTGCAGAGCGAGAACCACATGCAGGCCTTCACCCTGGGCGCGACCTGGCACGCCGAGATCGCGGACGAGAGCGTGCGCTTCTCGGTGCTGCACGGCGGCCCGCGCGCGCTGCGCTGGACGCGCACGGGCGAGCGCGAGCTGACGCTGGAGTCCCTGGGAGCGCCGTTCCTCGACACGCCCTTCGAGTACGTCTACCGCACCGATCCGGAGCCGCCGGCGGTCGGGACGCGCTGGCGCGCGAGCTGGTTCGAGGTCGAGGCCGTGGCCGCCGACGCCGCCGGCCTGCGCGCCTTCCGCGTGATCCTCGACCGCTCGCTCGACGATCCCTCGTTGCGCTTCGTGCGCCCGATCGAGGGCGTGCTGTCCCTCATCGCTCCGCCCGCCCTCGGCGCCTCCCTCGACCTCCCCGCCGCCATCCCCACCCGCCCGTTCATGCCGTGATCCGGAGCGCCGGGCTCCAGCCTGGCCTCTGGTTTCTTCTCTTGGCTCCATCTCCGCGTCCTCCGCGTCCTCCCTCCGCGTCTCCGCGTTCC
>DASVAP010000184.1:0-15690 GCA_036376275.1 Planctomycetota bacterium
GGCTCACCGAATCTCCGATATCTGCCGTGATTCCTTGATCGAGATGGCCGTCACTCGAAGCGACTCCGACTCGAGTCGAGTCGACCTCTGCCACGCGCGAGCTCGACGGGGTTTCTCGGCGCGGGAGACAGCGGCCCCCGACAGGGCTCGCGAGGTCGAAGAGAGAGAGGAGGCGCCGTGGGCCGCTCGCTCCGCGAGCGCCCTGCGCCCTGGCGGCCCACGGCGCCTCCTCTCTCTTCGGCCTCGCGAGCCCGGCGCCGGGGGGTCCGCTCCATCGGCTCCCGCCCCCGAGCGGGGCCCCATCGAGCTCGCCGACACCCTCGCAGCCCCGCCCAGCTCCAGGCCCCGATTCGGCAGCTACCCCCGGTACTTCCTCCGACTCCCGAAGTGCCTCATCACCCGCTCGTTCGAGCTGCAGTGGCAGTTCGGACAGTCGAGCGTCACCGCCGAGCGCGCGGCGGCGCAGTGGGCCGGCGTCCCGAGGAGGTCCCGCAGCCGCGTCTCGTGCAGGTTCCCCAGCTTGAACGTCACGTAGCACATCTGCACCGTCCCATCCGCCCCGACCCAGATCATCTCGTAGGCGGTACAGGGCACCTTCATCTCCGGCCCGAGGAGCAGCCAGTCCGGGATCGAGCGCAGCCCCTCGGGCGTGTGGGCGAACAGCCTCGGCCGCTCCCTCTGCAGCACCAGCAGCTCCGCCACCACCGCCTCGATCGCCGGCCGGTCCTCGGCCCGGAACTGGAGGCAGCGCTCCGGCCCCTCCTGGAAGTAGGGCAGCGAGTAGTGGATCAGGTCCACGCGGATCGCCATCCCGAAGCGCTCGGCGAAGGCCACCGCGTCGTGCAGCGCCGCCACGCTCGCCGTCGGCCGCATCAGCAGCCAGTTGAGCTGCAGGTCGAGCACGTCCCCGTGCCGCTCGCGCGCCGCCGCGATCCCGCGCTCGACCCGGGCGAAGAGCCCCGCGTGCTGCACGTAGCGGTCGTAGGCCTCGCCCACGCCGTAGAAGCCGACGGTCACGTCCTTCAGCCCCGCCGCGACCAGCGCGTCGATCTTCTGGTCGAGCAGGACGGCGTTGGTCGTCACGTAGGGCCGCAGCCCCAGCTCGACGCAGCGCTCGACGATCGCCGGCAGGTCCGGGTGCAGCAGCGGCTCGCCGCCATACAGCCGGATCGAGTAGAAGCCGGCCGCGGCCGCGTCCTCGAGGAGCTGCATCACGACCTCGGTCTCGAGCACCGCGCCCGGCATGAAGTCGCGCCCGTAGCGGCAGCCGATGCAGCGCGCGTTGCAGTGGGCCGTCAGCGCCACCATGACCTTGTAGGGCCGCGGGCGCGCGAGGCTCGGCAGCGCCACGGCGGCCGAGTGACGCAGGCTCTCGACGCCCTCCTCGGCGGCGTGCACCGCCTCGCGCAGCCCCTCGAGCGAGCGCAGACGGTCTCCCAGGAAGCGCCGCAGGTCGCGGCGCACGGTTGCGGGGTTCATTCGATCCCTCCACACCGATCCTAGCGACCGGGCACGGCTCCCTGGGGCCCGGGGCGCGAACTTCCGGCGCTACCGCTTCGCTTTGCGCCGGGCCGCCCCGAGGAACGGCACGCGTGCGTCGAGCACCTTGCGTGGACCGAGGATCTGCGGCTCCTGCTCGTATTCGAGCGCGCGCAGCTGGGCCGCGACCTTGACCTCGAGCTGGCGGAAGGTGAGCACCCGCTCGCGCCGCAGGATCGTCCCCAGCGAGTAGGTGAAGGCCCCGTGGCTGATCGCGCCGTGGCGGTACTCGTAGGCGAGCTGCTGCTCGGCGCAGGCCTCGATGATCACCGGCAGGTAGGGCCCGACGGGCGCTCCGCCGGCCGCCTTCTTGGCCGCGTCGTAGTCGGCGGCCGCCAGCGCCCGCACGCGCGAGCCGCGCCCGAGGCGCGTGGTCGCGCCGCCCTCGCCGTAGTAGGCCGTGCGCGCCTCCTCGTCGTCCGAGAAGTCCGCGCTCCTCTCGGTCAAGGCCAGGCTGCGCTCGGTCCACATCTCTGCCTTCGCGTCCCAGCGCAGGTCCCGGTGGCGGATGTCGTCCGGCGGGTTGAGGCCGCGCGCGCGCGGGGCGCCGGCGCGGTGGATGCCGCCCGAGTGGCAGCAGTCGAAGAGCGCGACGAGCTGCGTGCCGTAGGGCAGCTGGCTGTAGAGCGCGTAGAGCTGGTCGTCGGTCACGCAGCGCTCCAGCGACCAGTCGAAATCCCAGGGCACGAGGGTCTCGTCCTTGCGGTCGACGGTGTCACCGGCGCCGTAGCTCGGGAGCTGCGCGCCGTGGCCGCTGTAGTAGAAGACGAGCTGGTCGCCCGGGCGCGGGTCGTCGAGCAGCCACTCCAGGCGCTCCAGGATCCCGCGCGCCGTCGCGCGCCGGTCCAGGCACACGCGGATGTCCTCGGCCTCGAAGCCGCACTCCTGCAGCAGCGCGCTCATCAGGAATACGTCGTTGACGCAGCCCTCGAGCCGGTCGGCGGCGTTCGGGTAGTCGTTGATGCCGACCAGCAGCGCGCGCCGGCGCGGCTTCGGCTTCGCCCGGGTCTTGCGGGCCGGGGCCTGCTCCGGCAGCGAAGCGCGCGCGAAGAGCGGGGCACCGCGGGCCTTGCCGGCCGTCGCGCGCCAGGCGAGGGCCTCCCACACCTCGCCCACGGCGGCGCCATGTTTCAGGTACTCCAGCGCGTCGTGGTCGGCGAAGCCCTCGACGTCGAAGGGCGTGTCGACCTGCGTGAAGTTCGGCGCGTCCCACAGGCGGATCGGAGCCGTGAACACGTCGTCCTCGTGGTTGTAGAGGTGGTACCACCACTCGACCGGCAGCGGCTGCACGCGCCCGTGCGTCAGGTTGCCGACGACGAAGGCGTTGCCGATCTGCGAGCCGAGCGAGACGAAGGCGGCGCGTCCCAGGACCTCGGGCAGCTTGCCGGCCTTCGCGTCGCGGTGGGTCAGCGCGTTGTACCCGACCAGCGAGCCCAGGCTGTGGGCCAGGATCACGTCGGGCCGGAAGCCGCCGACCTTGTCCAGGAAGGCGGCGCGCGTCTTCTTCTGGAACTCGCGGTCCTCGACCCAGGCCACGACGTAGCCGGCGGTCCAGCGCAGCGAGCTCGCGATCCCGCGCGCGGCTCCGCCGCGGGCCCCGCGCGGGGCGCCGCGAAAGAGCGAGCTGATCCCGCTGCCGACCAGCTTCCCGACCGCCTTGGTCACCTCCCAGGCGCTCAGGTCGACCTTCGCGAAGATCGCGTCGTACTCCAGGAAGTCGAAGGCGAGCCCGAGCCCCGGCCGCGGGCCGAGCGCCGCGCGCACCGCCGCCTCCCACTCCTCCTTCCAGGGCTTGCCGCGATGATCGCCCAGACCGTGGACCCCCAGCACGCGCAGCTCAGCCATGATCGCTCCCGGACCGCTCCCGTTGGTTCGTGACGTCGGATCTCCGCGCACGGTAGCCGACGCGCCGCGCGAAGGCGAAACTCCCTCGCCCGAGAGAACGATCTCGGGCGCCGCTCCCCGCCATGCCTCCGCGCGTCCCGCTGCCGATCGATGCCGTCCTGCCGGAGCTGGTCGCGGCCCTGCGCGCGCACCCCTGCGCCGTCCTGCAGGCCCCGACCGGCGCCGGCAAGACGACGCGCGTCCCGCCGGCGCTGCTCGACGCGGGCCTGGCGGGCCCGGGCACGCTCGTGATGCTCGAGCCGCGCCGCGTGGCGGCGCGCGCGGCGGCGCGGCGCATGGCCGAGGAGCGGGGCGTCGAGCTGGGCGGCGAGGTCGGCTTCCAGGTGCGCTTCGAGCGCCGCGCGGGACGCGCGACGCGCATCCTGGTCGTGACCGAGGGCCTGCTGGTGCGGCGCCTGGTCGACGACCCGCTGCTCGAGGGCGTGGGCGTGCTGGTCTTCGACGAGTTCCACGAGCGCAGCCTCGACACGGACCTCGCGCTGGCCCTGGCGCGACGCGTGCAGCTCGAGGCGCGGCCGGACCTGCGCCTGGTGGTCATGTCGGCCACGCTCGACGCGGCCGAGGTCGCGCGCTTCCTTGGCGACGCGCCGATCGTGACCAGCGCGGGGCGCCTGCACCCGGTCGCGCTCGAGCTGCTGGAGCGCGAGGACGAGCGTCCGCTGCCGCTGCAGGTCGCCGCCGGCGTCGGGCGCGCGCTCGAGCGCACCGCCGGCGACGTGCTGGCCTTCCTGCCGGGCGTGGGCGAGATCCGGCGCACGCGCGAGGCCCTGGGCGACGTCGCGCGGCGGCGCGACCTGCTCCTGGCCGAGCTCTACGGCGACCTGCCGCTGGAGGAGCAGGACCGCGCGCTCCGTCCGGGAGCGAAGCGCCGCGTCGTGCTGGCGACCAACGTGGCCGAGACCTCGGTCACGGTCGAGGGCGTCACGGCCGTGGTCGATGCGGGCCTCGCGCGCGTCCTGCGCTACGACCCGGGCGTCGGGCTCGACCGTCTCGCGCTGGAGCGCATCTCGCGCGCCTCGGCCGAGCAGCGCGCGGGTCGCGCCGGCCGCACGGCGCCGGGCCTCGCGCTGCGCCTGTGGACCGAGCGCGAGCAGCGCTCGCTGGCCGAGCGCAGCGAGCCCGAGATCCGCCGCGTCGACCTGGCGGCGCCGGCCCTGCAGCTCCTCGCCTTCGGCGAGACCGATCTCGCGTCGTTCCCGTGGCTCGAGCCGCCCGCGCCCGCCGCGCTCGAGCGCGCGCTCGAGCTGCTGGGACGCCTCGGCGCGCTTGCCGAGCGCGGCCTCTCTCCCCGCGGACGGCGCCTCGCGCGCCTCTCCGTCCATCCGCGCCTCGGAAGCCTCCTGCTCGCCGCGCACGAGCTCGGGGTCCTGTGGCTCGGCGCCCTGGCGGCGGCGCAGCTCCAGGAGCGCGATCCCTTCCGCCGCGGCGCGCGGCCGGGCGCCGGTGCGCTCGGCTCGGACGTGCTCGAGCGTGCCCTGGCCCTGCGCGAGTTCGCGGATGGAGAGCGCGGGGGCGGCGAGCTCGATGCCGGTGCCGCGCGCTTCGCCGTGAAGGTCGCCGAATCGCTGGCCAGTGAGTGCGAGCGCGCGCTCGGACCCGAGCCGGAGCCGCGTCAGCCCGAGCCGGAGGCCTTCGAGCGCGCCGTCCTGGCCGCCTACGCCGACCGCCTGGCGCGCCGGCGCGCGCCCGGGACGCCGAAGGGCGTGATGGTCGGCGGCCGTGGCGTGGTGCTGGCGCGCGAGAGCGCCGTGACCGACGCCGAGCTCTTCTGCTGCGTCGAGCTCGACGCCGGCAAGTCCGAGGCCCTCGTGCGCCAGGCCTCGGCCGTCGAGCGCGCCTGGCTCGACCCTGCTCGTGTCCGGGGCGAGGCCAGCGCCGGCCTCGACGAGACCAGCGGCCGCGTGGTCGCCCTGCGGCGCACGCTCTTCGAGGACCTCGTGCTGGACGAGGTCGAGACGGGCGAGGTCGACGACGCCCTGGCCGCCCGGGCCCTGGCCGAGCACGCCGCGCGCGACCTCGCGCGCTGGCTGCCGCTGGCCGAGCCGGAGACCGAGCAGCTCCTCGCGCGCGTGCGCTCTCTGCGAGCCTGGATCCCGGAGCTCGAGCTCCCGGCCTTCGACGAGGCCGAGCTCGTCGCGCTGCTCCCCGGGTTCGCCCACGGCGCGCGCTCGCTCTCCGAGCTGAAGCGCCGCGACCTGGGCGCCTTCCTGCGCCAGCAGCTCACCTTCGCCCAGCAGCGCGCCCTCGAGCAGGACGCGCCCGAGGCCCTGGCCGTCCCGAGCGGCTCGCGCGTCAAGCTGCGCTACGAGCCCGGCCGTCCCCCGATCCTCGCGGCGCGCATCCAGGAGCTCTTCGGCCTCGCCGAGACCCCGCGCATCGCCCGCGGCCGCGTCGGGGTCCTCTTGCACCTCCTGGCGCCGAACCACCGCCCGCAGCAGGTGACCGACGACCTGGCGAGCTTCTGGAACGGCACCTATCACGTCGTCAAGGCCGAGCTGCGCCGCCGCTACCCGCGCCACGCCTGGCCCGACGACCCGTGGAGCGCGACACCGGAACGGCGGCCGCGGCGGCGGAGGTCTTGACGGGATCTCGGGATCCGCCCCACGCCGGTCCGGGCCCGTGGTAACCTGGCGCCATCGGGAGGCGGAGCCTCGTCGGTCCGCCTCGTTACAACTCGACCAGGGATCCTGAGGGAGGTAGGTCATGGTGAGTCTCTTGGCTTCGGCATTCGGTCTCCTTTCCGTCGTGGGCTTCAACGCGGCGCCCCAGCAGGGCGGTGGGACCAATCCCTGCGCGACGAACCCTGATGGAGCCAAGTGCATCGGGCGCTGGCTGGAGCCCGTGGAACTCTGCGGTCCGTCTGGGCCGATCGGCTGCAACAAGTTCACCGCCGAATGCGGTGAGGCGCTGCCATGCTTGTCGGGGTGCAACCAAGGAGATGAGATCGCCCACGCTGCTCTGATTCCGAGCGGCCCCCATGCCGGAGAGATCCTGTTCTGGACGCGGTGCGACAACCCTAATCAGAATCCTGCCTTCCAGGCGTACTTCCTCACGCCCGACCCTCCTCAGATCACGGGCGGAGCCACCTTCCCGGCCGGAGCAGAGGACTCGTTCTGCTCGGGACATACGTGGGTGCTCGACGCGGAGGGGAAGGCCAAGCTGTTCGTGGCTGGTGGCCAGCTCACGGAGGGTGCCTACTGGTTCGACGCGGAGTCCGCATCTTGGAGCGCTGATCCTGTCGACCTCAATGTGACGAACTACTACCCAAGCATCGTCACGTATGGGGATGATACCACCAAGACATCGTCCGTAGCCGTCATCGGCGGAACGCACGTGGGTGGACACCACATCTGCGCTCCTGACCTCTTCACCAACTGGTGGTCCCTATCCGCGCCGTTCACTGCGGGCGCCTGGACCATTCATCAGACCCCGTCCTACAGCTGGTTCCAGTACCCGCGCCCCCTACTCCTCTCAACCAAGACGGTGATCTCGCCTGGCCACGTCGTCACTTGCGAGGACGACGAGACTGACTTGAACTTGACGATCGACTGGGGAGGGAATCCATGCCAGATCCTCGACTTGGC
Organism: Planctomycetota bacterium; assembly: GCA_036376275.1. GTDB lineage: Bacteria > Planctomycetota > UBA1135 > UBA1135 > JABFRZ01. Next base: position 7,029 of record DASVAP010000184.1, read on the forward strand.
GACTTCCGGTCATGAAGACCTGCCGAACGTAGACCCGAACGTCGTGTTCGCAGGCGGGTTCCCTGGAGGAAGTCACCAGCCGATCCGAGGCTGGAACTACAGCAACGCGGTCATCCTGCACACGCTCAAGAACAACTGGACTTGGACCACGGATCCCGTGACGGCGCTCACGCGCTACGACCTCGATCGCGTGCTGGCGTTCGGCGGCGGCCCCAAGCTGGAGCCTTCCGGTTATCCATACGAGGGCCACGCAGTCACGGTTGAACTGCAAGGCGGCTCAACTCAGTCGCCGAACCAGTGGACCTGGCTGGAGAAGGGTCGGGCTGAAGTAGGAAGGGGTCTAGGGAACTGGGTCATCCTTCCAACGGGAGAGATCTTGGCGGTGGGAGGGCTCTTCAAGCCGGGCCTTCCTCTTGCCACGACCGAATTGTTCGATCCCAAGGGGCCGACGCAGGTGGGCGTGTGGCGGCGCATGCATAGTCGCTTGTCACCATCGGGGCAATCCAACCCCATCCCGCGCGGTTACCACAGTGCCGCTTTGCTTGCTCCCAGCGGCGAGGTTGTTCTGATGGGAGGGGCGCAAGCCCCGACGGCACCCAACTCGATGCACACGCTCGAGGTCTACCGACCGCCGTACCTCTACTACTCGGGCCGTCCTTCGCTTACCAACGTTCCCGCCACAATCCACTATCCGAACGGATCGAGTCCCAACACCTTCTGCGTCCAGACCAACGCGGTATGGATCAAGAGGGCTACGCTGATCGGCGTCGGCTCGGTCACGCATCACTTCGACTATGGCCAGCGCTACATCGAGCTGATGGTGAGGGGGGTGCAGTGCGGCTCGGGCAACCTGGAGATCCTGCCGCCCGTGAAGAGCACCCTCGCCCCCCCAGGCTATTACATGCTCTTCCTGATCGATGGGTTCGGGCTTCCCTCGGTCGGCAGGTTGGTCAAGCTCGACTACCAGCGACCGTGAGGTAGCCATGACCCCTTCGTTCTCGACTCGCCTTGCAGCAGCCGTGCTCTTGCTTCTCGGTCCGTCGTCATGGTCGCAGACTTTGACGCGGTCCATCGTCAGCCGCGAACTCTGGCCGGACATGCAGGCATATGAAGCTCAGCTCGTTCGGATCGCCGATCAGACGAGCGATGGAGTCAGCGAGATCCTCGTGGGGGATCATTCCTTCCGATTCTTGGACATGAACTTGCCGAGAGGGAAGGTCAGCGTCTTGGACGGAGCAACAGGGGAAGAACTCTGGGGCCTGTTGGGTGAGACTCGGGTGCCACCGCCCGACATGACGGAGGGGCTCGGCTTCAGCCTGACGGAAGTCGGCGACCGCGACGGGGACGGCCTGCCAGACATCCTCACGGGCAGCCTCTTTGGCCGTGCTCTCATACTGAGCGCGCGGGATGGTGAGGAGATCCACCGCAGCTCCCAAGTCGTCGAGATCGTTGCATCGCTCGGAGACATCGATGGAGACGGTGTCTTGGACCTCGCCTTTCGGAGCGCTGCGCCACCTTGGGGCAAGATCGATGTGCGGTCTGGTCGGACCCTCGATGTCTTGTACTCGGTACAGCCACCGTTCCTCTGCTACCTCTACGGACACGCGATCCTCAGCATAGGTGACGTAGATGGCGACCTGGTTCCCGACTACGCCGTCTCGGCTCCCGACAACGCATGGAACCCGGTTCGGGACTTCTGTAACGAAGCCTACGTCTTCGTCTACTCAGGACGGACTGGAACTCTCCTCTACTTCATTCCTCGGCCAGGCGCGGGCGAGTGTGAGGTCTTTGGCTACTCCCTCGCGGCTCCCGGTGACCTGAATGGAGACGAGATCCCGGATCTCGTGATCGGGCAGCCCAACGTTGGCTACATCTGGGGAGGAGTCCCGCGCCTGTACTTCCACGACGGCAAGAGCGGCGCACGAATCAATGAGATCGAGCCGCCCGTCGGGCTTCAGTTGAACTTCGCGAGAGTTCTGCTGTCTGTCGGCGATGCCAACGGCAATGGTCATCCCGATCTGCTCGTCAGCAACACGCACCTGGTGCGGCGATCGTTCGAGATAAACGATCGTGGGGAGGCCCTGCTGATCGACACGGGGACCCGCGAGATCCTCTACCGTATTACGAGTGAGCACACCGCGGATGTGAACTTCGCCGGGAGCTTTGCGATGGCGATGGCGCACCTCGGGGATCGGGACGGTGACGAGTTCCCGGACTTCCTCATCGGCACGACGGGTCTCGGCTCCAGCCCTGGCCGCCTCGACTGGTACGAGGGCGCCCCACAAGGGATCCGCGTCCTGGGCCAGTCTTGCACGGGCAACGCGAGAGTGGCTCCGCGCATCGGGGCGAGTGGCGCTCCGCGCATCGGACGCGACTACGCCGTGCACCTCTCGCGCGTCGAGCCCGACCAGAAGGCACTCCTCGCCGTGGGCTTCCCGGGCTCGGCTGGTCGTTTCGGTTGGCTCGGCGCGATGGGACGCGGTGGGATGGCCTGTGCGCCGGCCTTCCTCCCGACCAAGGTCCATCTTGCGGTGGCCCGGTCGACCGTCGGTAAGGAAGCGGCGGCGACCGTGAAAATTCCGATAGCGAACGACCCGGCGCTGGTTGGGCGAGTGCTCGTCGCCCAGTGGCACTTGATCGGAGGCCGAGGCCCGGCCTCGACGCGCGTGCTTGAGATCACGATCCAGGAGCCGGAGCCGGCGCGCGAGGACTGACCTGACAGAGCTGGCACGGGTCGTGCTCACGCGCGCGCAATCGCGTCCGCCTGACCACTGTCTAGGACACCTCGCCATGCGAACCGCCCAGCTCGCCCTCGTCGTCCTGCCCTCGCTTGTCGTTTCCATCCTCGCAGGCCGCGCCACTCAGGACGACGGGCCGCCCACCAGCGGGGTCGCGACGCTCTACGCCCAGGACGACCTCTACTCCTCCTTCGACTTCCGCTCGGGCGGGCCCGGCGGGCGCCTGCAGGATGGCGAGGTGCGCCTGGAGTCGGCCCAGATCCTGTTCGACGTCCTGGCGGAGGGGCAGCTCAGCTACGGCTTCGCGGACGACGAGCGGGTCGAGATCGTCGACCTCGGGGACGTCACGGTGCCGCCGGAAGCGCGCACGCGCGACCGGGCGATCGAGTTCCCGATCTCGCTCGTGCACACCCTGGCCCTGCGCGACGAGGGCTTCGCCTACGTGCGGCCGGGCGGCGACCTCGATCCCTACAGCCCCGCCGACGTGATCCGCGGCGCGATGCCGCGTGCGGGGCTGCGCCACATCGAGCCGCGCCTCGGGCACGTGTACTTGCTGCGCATCCGCACCGACAAGAGCTCGGCCGAGGAGCACTTCAAGTTCCAGGTCATCGGCCTGATCCCGGGCCACAGCGTGACGCTGCGCTGGGGGCGCGTGCCGCGTTGCTGAGCCCGGCGGACCGCGGAGGAGGGGGCAAGGTCGCGGACGGGAAGGGCGCCGGATAGCCTTGAGCGCGTGGGCGATCCCCGTCCTCCGGCGCGCGCCAATCCGTTCGAGGCCCTGCGCCAGAAGCTCGGCGACTCGCTCCCGCGTGGGCCCGAGGTGGTGTCGCCCGCGCCCAAGCCGAGGACGATCGAGGCGCGCGTCACGGTGCGCCAGGAGCGCGCCGGCCGCGGCGGGAAGACCGTGACGATCGCCGAGGGGCCGGCCTTCGCCGGGCGCGACCTCACGAAGCTCGCCCAGGGCGCGGCCCGCGCGCTCGGGCTCGGCGCGCGCGTCGAGGGCCCGACGCTGGTCCTGCAGGGCGACCAGCGCGAGCGCCTGGCCGCCTGGCTCGCCACGCAGGGCTTCGCCCGCGTCGAGCGCGGCAACTGAGCGGGCTCTGCCGCTTCCTCGCTTCGGGCTCGACCTTCCACTCCCCCCGCTTCCTCTCCGCGCCCTCCCTCGTTCCCCCGCGCCTCCGCGGTTGGATCGTGATCGGATCGCTCCGCGCGCCGATATGATCCCTGCCCCCGATGCTCCAGCGCCTCCTCCGCCGTCCGGCTCCCCTCCGCTCCTCCCGACCCGTGCTCAAGGCCGGCGCGAAGGTCAGCGAGCACCGCCTCGCCAACGGCCTGCGCGTGCTCCTCGCCGAGCGCCACGGCGATCCGGTGGTGGCCAGCGTGCTCTTCTACCCGGTCGGCGCGCGCACCGAGACCGAGCGCGAGGCCGGGCTCTCGCACTTCCTCGAGCACATGATGTTCAAGGGCACGCCGCGCTTCGGGAAGGGCGAGATCGACCGCATCACGACCGAGCTCGGCGGCGCGAACAACGCCTTCACCGGCCACGACCACACCGCCTACTGGTTCGAGCTGGCCTCGGACCGCTGGGAGCGCGCGCTGGAGCTCGAGGCCGACCGCATGCGGCACCTCTCGATCGCTCCGGTCGAGTTCGAGGCCGAGCGCGCGGTCGTGCTGGAGGAGCTGGCGATGGGCGAGGACGATCCCTGGCGCGCGCTCCTGCGGCGCGTCGAGGAGGCGCTCTTCCCGCACCATCCCTACGGGCGCCCGATCATCGGCTACCCCGAGAGCCTGAAGGGCCTCGCGCCGGACGACATGCGCGCCTACTACCGGCGCTTCTACCACCCGGGCAACGCCACGCTGGTCGTGGGCGGCGACGTCGAGCCGCGCGCGGCGCTGGCCGCGATCCGCGCGCGCTTCGGCGCGATCCCGGCCGGCAGGCCGCTGGCGGAGACCGACTGCTACCGGCGCCAGCTCGAGGAGCCGGCCGGCGAGAAGCGCATCGAGTCGAGCTGGGACGACCCGGGCCGGCGCCTGGTGGTCGTGTTCCCGGCGGCGCGCGTGGGGACCGGCGACGACGACGCGCTGGACGTGCTCGCCACGGTGCTCGCCGGCGGGCAGCTCTCGCGCCTGCACCGGCGCCTGGTGGTCGAGGAGGGTCTGGCGACGAGCGTCTCGGCCAACAACGACTCGCGCGTCGAGGCCGGGGCCTTCTGGGTCTTCGCCGAGTGCGCCCAGGAGGCCGACCCGGCCGCGCTCGAGCGCGTGCTGCACGAGGAGCTGGCGCGCCTGGCGCGCGAGCCGATCCCGCGCGCCGAGCTGGAGCGCGCGCGCGCGCTCCTCCTGGCCGGCGAGGCCTTCGAGGGTGAGACCGTGACCGACGTGTCCGAGGCCCTGGGCGAGTGGGCCGTCGACGACGACTGGCACAGGGCCTTCGACGGCTGCGTGCGGCACCTCGTGCTCGGCGCGCCCCTGTTGCGCGCGGTGGCGGCGAAGGTGCTGCGGCCCGAGCGGCGCGTGGTCGGCTGGTGCGTGCCCCGCGGCGCGAGCGCGGCCAGGTCCACGCGCACGCGGCCGCTACGCCGCAAGGCCGCCCGCCGGACGCGCGCATGAGCCCGGTGCGCGCTCGCCAGAAGTCCCTGCCCGTCCCGCGGCTCCCGCTCGAGCGCTTCGAGCTGGCCTGCGGGGCGCGCCTGATCGTCTCGCCGCGCCGCGGCGCGAGCGTGTGCGCCGTGCAGGTGCACCTGCGCGGCGGGAACTCGCTCGACCCGGCCGCCAAGCTCGGTCTGGCCTACCTGACGGGACGGCTGGTCGACCAGGGCACGCGCCGCTCGAGCGAGGAGGAGCTTGCCGCGCGCCTCGAGAAGGCCGGCGGCAGCCTGGCCGGCGGCGCGACCGGGATCTCGGGCCAGGTCGCCAACGAGCGCTGGGAGGTGCTGCTCGAGACGCTGGCCGAGTGCCTGACCGAGCCGGCCTACCCGCGCGACAAGATCGAGCGCCAGCGCCAGCGCCTGATCGACCGCCTGGTGGTCGACCACCAGGACCCGCGCACGCGCGGCGTGCGCCTCTTCCGCCAGCTCGTCTACGGCGGGCACTGGCTGGCCCGGCCCGAGGCGGGCGACCCGGCCACCGTGCGGCGCATCGCGCGCGCCGACCTCGCGCGCTTCCACGCCGCGAACTGGTGCGGCAAGCGCGCGCTGATCGTCTTCTGCGGCGACGTCGCGCCGGAGAAGGTCCGGCGCCTGCTCGACCGGCGTCTCGCGCGCTTCCCGGCCGGGCGCGAGCTCGGGCCGCCGGACCTCGCCTTCCCGCCGCGCGCCGCGCGCGCCGCCAGCTTCGCGGCCGAGCGCCAGCAGGCGCACGTCTTCCTCGGCCACCTCGGGATCACGCGCGCCGATCCCGACTACGCCGCGCTGCTGGTGATGGACCACGTGCTCGGCACCGGTCCGGGCTTCACCAACCGCGTCGCGCGGCGCCTGCGCGACGAGCTCGGCCTCGCCTACACGGTGCACGCCTCGATCTCGAGCTCGGCCGGCGTCCTGCCGGGCACCTTCACGGCCTACATCGGGACCTCGCCCGCCAACCTGGCCACGGCCGTGGCTGGCTTCCGGCGCGAGATCGAGCGCATCCAGCGCGAGCCGGTGCCGCGCGAGGAGCTGGAGCTGGCGCGCAGCTATCTGCTGGGTTCCTTCGTGATCGGCTTCGAGCGCGCCGCGCGGCGCGTGCAGACGATCGTGGCGGCCGAGCGCAACCGGTTGCCGGACGACCACCTGGAGCAGCTCGTGCGCGCCGTCGGCGCCGTCACGTCCGAGGACCTGCGCCGCGTGGCCCAGGCGCACCTCTTCCCGCGGCATGCGTGCCTGGTGGTGGCGGGGCCGGTGAAGAAGGCGGTGGTGGGGAGGCTGCTGGGGCGGTAGAGCGGCAGAGGAGGGAGGAGCGCGGAGACGCGGAGCGAGGACGCGGAGGGCGCGGAGCAGAGCGTGGAAGAGAGGGAGGAGAGGGGCGGTCAGCGCAGACGCGCCGGGTCCACCTCGTGGCAGCGGCACAGGCGGCCGACGAGGTCGAGCAGGGCGTCGAGGCGGGCTTCGTCGAGCACGCCACGCGCGAGGAACTGCTCGGGGAACCAGGTGCAGGCCAGGAAGTAGGCGCGCGCGTCGCGCGCCGGGTCGAAGCAGAGGTACTGGAACTCGAAGGCGTGGCGCGCGAGGGCCTGGAAGAGCTGCGCCGGTCCCAGCTCGAGCAGCAGCGGGCGCACGTTGTTGCGCACGTAGGTCTCGCGCTCCGGCGGGGCGAGGTAGCGCTGCGCGAGGAGGTTCGCCTGCCAGTCGCTCATGCGTCCCAGGCACTGCGCGACGAGCGCGCGGCCGGGCGAGCCGTGGGCCTGCGCGAGGCGCGCGAGCTCGCCCGCGGCCAGGGCGCGCAGGCCCGGAGGTGAAGCGGCGACGATCGCGTCGAGCAGGCCGGCCAGCTCCTCCTGGACGGCGCGGAACTCGGCCTGGCGCTCGGCGGGCACCGGCACGAGTCCCGCGTCGACGGCCAGGTGCCCCCACTCGTGGATCGTGCGCGCGGCCAGCATCCAGCGCTCGAACGGCACGCTCGGCTCGCGCAGGCGCTCCATGCCGGGCTCGGCGAGGCCGTAGGCGACGAGGCGGCGCTCGCGGTGCATGTAGGCCAGGCCGTCCTGGTCGATCTCCGGGCCGGGGCGGGGGAGCGCGTCGGGCTCCACCAGCGAGTCGAGGAAGGCGCGCGAGCGCGCGCCGACGACCTCCAGGTCGCCGCGGATGCGCTCGGCGGCGGCGGCGCTGAGCCCGGCGAGCGCGGCGCGCACGCGCGCGAGCTCCGCGGGGTGCTCCGGATCCCACAGGATCTCCCCACCCTTGCCGCTGACGAGCACGAGCGGCCGCGCCTCCGCCAGCCAGGCGCAGAGCTCCCCGGCATCGCCCGGAGCCGCGTGCGCGGCATGGAAGGCGCTCACGCGCTCCCCGGCCGCCGCGCGCCAGTCGCGCTCGAGCGTGGCGAGCTCGTCCGCGTGCCGGCGCGGCACGAGGAGGCGCGTGCCGGGCACGCGCACGAGGTCCTGCGCGACGGTGGGGGGCCTCAGCTCCTCGTGGTGGGCCTGGGGCAGCCACTCGAGCGCGCGCGCGAGGGCGCGCCAGCCGGCGGCGCGACCCTCCTCCGCGCGCCGGCAGCCGGCGCGGAAGTCCTCGCGCTCGGCCGGCGAGAGGGCCAGGAAGTACGCGAGGTCCTGCTGCAGCGCCGGCACGACGGCGCGCGCGAGGCCCAGGCGCTCGGCCAGGGAGAACTGGTAGGCGGCCAGCTCCAGGCTCCCGCCCGCCGGCTCGAAGAGGCCCTGGTCGACCAGCCACGAGGCGGCGCCGAGCGGCTGGAAGAAGGGCCGCACGCGCCGCGGGTCGCGCGCCACGCACACGTTCGCGCGCCGCGGCGGCAGGAACGAGCGCGGGGCGCGTGCCGCCAGCTCGCGCGCGCGGCGCTGGTGCAGCGCGAAGGCCGCGTCGAAGCGCTCGATCCAGGCCGGCGAGACGAGCTCCGCGGCCACGAGGCGGGCCGCGAAGGCCGGCGCGATCCCGGCCGGCGTCAGCTCCTCGAGCGGCACGAGGAAGAGCCCGTCGCCGGGGCGCCATAGCTCGCTCGGCGTCGCTCCAGGCCCGGCCACGGCCAGAGGATACGGACCGGCTGCCCACCCGGAGCCGGCGGGCTGCCGGGGACCGCGCAGGCCCTTCCGGCGCCCATCGGTGCCGTTTCGGGTGCGCAAGCCCCTCCCCGGCCGTTCAAGCCGCGCGGCCCGCGGGCCGATACGAGCCGCGGACCCGCAGCACCCACCAGCCGAGGAAGCGATGCAAGGATTCGAATCGGTCGAGCACGAACTGGAAGCCCGCCGCAAGGAGCTCGAGCAGCAGCTCGCCACC
>DASVAP010000188.1:0-30271 GCA_036376275.1 Planctomycetota bacterium
GACGCGGAGGGAGGACGCGGAGGACGCGGAGACGGAGCCCGGCTGGAGCCTGGCGGTCCCAGGGGGATCAGGGGCGGCGCGTCGTGAAGGCGTAGCGGCCGGAGGAGAGCGTGAGCAGCACGCGCTCACCGATGCGCCCGAGCTCGCGCACGCCCTTGACCTCGGCCAGCGGCCTGCCGCCTTCCAGCAGCGGTGCGCGCGTCGCGAGCTGCAGCGTCGCGCCGACGTTGGGCGGCAGCTCGACCGCGACGCGCACCTCCTCGCCCAGCACCTCCCAGCGCAGCGCGACGCGCCCGCGCGGCGAGTCGTGGCTGGCCGCCAGCCAGGCGAGCCCGCCGCCGATCTCGGGCACGAGCTCGACCTGCGCGAAGCCCGGCGCCGACGGGCGGATCCCCGCGGCGTGCTCGAACAGCCAGGCCACGACCGAACCGAGCGGCGTGTGGTTCAGCGAGGCGCGCCCGTCCTTGGCGAAGCCCTTCTCCGGCGTCCAGGCGTCCCACGTCTCCCAGGTCGTCGTGGCGCCCTGCGCGACCATGTAGCCCCACGAGGGGAAGTCGCGCCTGCGCAGCAGGCGGTAGGCCTCGTCGCTCCGTCCCTGCACGCTCAGGGCCGGCAGGAGCTCCGGCGTTCCCAGGAACCCGGTCGTGAGCCCGCCGCGCGCGGCGAGGTCCGCCAGGAGGTGTGCGCCGGCCGCGTCGCGCTGGCCCGCGGGCACCAGCCTCTCGTTGAGCGCCAGGGCGTAGGCCGTCTGCGTCCCGCCCGCGACGCGGCCCTCGGCGTCGACGAAGCGCGCGACGAACGCACGGCAGGCGCGCGCGTACAGCGCGTGCGCGCGCTCGGCCTCGGCGGCGTGGCCGAGCGTGCGCTCGAGGTCCGCCAGGGTGCGCGCGCTGCGCGCCAGGTAGGCGAGCTGCAGCAGCCCGAGCGGCGTCTCGCCGGCCAGCGCGTGCCAGTCGCCGAAGCCCTCGATCTCGTCCGGCGGCGCGAGGCCCTCGCCCGCGCGCGCCTCGCAGGCGGCCAGGAACAGGCGCATCGAGTCGAGCTGCCGCTCGGCCAGGGCCCGGTCGCCGCTCATCGCCAGGACGCGCGCCGGGACGAGCACGCCCGCGTCCTCCCAGCCCGGGCCGCCGGTGCCCATGCCCGCGAAGCCGGGGACGGTGCTCGGGAAGCGCCCGTCGTCGAGCTGCGCGTCGATGAGGTCGCGGCCCCACTTGTCGTACAGCGCGTGGAGGTCCGCGAGCCACAGGGCGCTCGGCGCGAAGAGCTGCGCGTCGCCGGTCCAGCCCAGGCGCTCGCCGCGCTGCGGGCAGTCGGTGGGCACGTCCATCGAGTTCGCGCGCAGCGTCCAGCGCGCGTTCTCGACGATGCGGTTCACGACCGCGTCCGAGCACTCGAGCTGGCCCACCATGCGCGTGGCGCTCGAGAGCGCCAGGGCCGTCACCTCGGCCGAGGCCTCCGCCGGCAGCCCGCTGACCTCGACGTGGCGGAAGCCGTGGTAGGTGAAGCGCGGGGTCCACGTCTCGCGCCCGCCGCCCTTGCACACGTAGCGGTCCGTGGCGCGCGCCCAGGAGAGGTTGCGGCGCATGAGCGTGCCGTCGGGCTCGAGCGCCTCGGCGAAGCGCAGGGTGAGCACGGTCCCGGCCGGGGCCTCGAGCGCCAGGCGCACGACGCCCGCCAGGTTCTGGCCGAAGTCGTGGCGCACGACGCCGGGCGCGGCGACGACGCTCGCGATCGGCGCGAGCTCGGCCACGGTGCGGATCGGCGCGCCCCCGTGGGTCGCCAGGGGCCCGATGCCGCTCGCGCCGACGTCGACCGGGCGCCACTTGGCGGCGTCGAAGCCGGGCTCGCTCCAGCCGCGCTGCTCGAGGCGCGCGTCGTAGCGCTCGCCGTGGTAGAGGTCGGCCTCGCGCCAGGGGCCGATCGCCGCCTGCCAGCTCCCGTCGCTGCGGACGAGCTCGCGCGTGCCGTCGGGGTACTCGAGCACGAGCTGCCCGAGGAAGCGCGTGGCCGTGCCGTAGTGCCCGCGCTGCCCGCGCCGGCCGAGCGAGCCGGCGTACCAGCCGTCCGCCAGCACCACGCCGAGCGCGTTCTCGCCCGCGCGCAGGAGCGCCGTCACGTCGTGGGCCCGGTAGGGGACGCGCTGCGCGTAGTCGGTCCAGCCCGGCGCGAACCAGTCGTCGTGCGCGCGCGTGCCGTTCAGCTCCAGCGAGTAGAGCCCGAGGGCCGAGGCGTAGAGCACGGCCCGCACGGGCGCCGCGCGCAGGGTGAACTCGCTGCGCAGCAGGCGCGGCGGCGGCAGGTACAGGGCCGGCGCGTCGACCTCCGGGAGGCGCTCGTCGTCGGGCGCGAGCAGCGCCGCCGCCTCCCAGGCGCGCTCGTCGAAGCCCAGCGTGCTCCAGCCCACCTCGGCGCGCGTGTGCACGCGCCACTCGCCGTCGGCGCGCACCTCGGGTCCGTCCGTGCGCGGCGCGAGCAGGAGCCGCAGGCGCAGGGCCGCCGGCGCGCCGCCGGCCGCGCGCACGCGCGCCGCCAGGACGTTCGTGCCGTGCCGCAGGGCCGATCCGACCTGCGTGACCTCGGCGTTGCGGCGCAGGCCGGCGAGCGACTTGCCCTGCCAGACGGGCTTGCCGTTGAGCAGCACCTCGCCCTCGTCCGCCGCCGCCACGAGCAGCAGCGCGCGCGCATCGAAGGCGCCCTCGATCTCGAAGCGCCGGCGCAGCCAGATCTCCGCCGCGCCCGCCGCGCTCGCCAGCCACTCGACCTCCTCCAGGTCCGGCGGCGGCGCCTCGCTCGCGAGCGGCGCGTCGAAGCCGATCCACTGCGCCTGCCAGTCGGTCCGCGCGAGCGCGCCCATCCCGAAGCGCGCCGGGGCGCTCCACTCCGACGGCATGCCGTTCTGGTCGGCCACGCGCACCTTCCAGAAGGCCACCTCGAAGGCGCGCAGGGCGCGCCCGGCGTAGGCGACGTCGAGCGTCTCGCGCGAGGAGACCGTGCCCGAGTCCCACAGGTCGCCGCGCCCGGCCTCGAGCTCCGCCAGGCTGGAGGCAACGAGGATCCGGTAGGCCGATTGCCCGAGCCCGCGCCGCGCCGGGTCGAGCGCGACGAGTTCCCAGCTGAAGCGCGGCGCGCGCGTCTCGAGCCCCAGCGGATCCTCGCGCCGCTCGCACAGGAGCCGCCCGAGGCCGAGGCCCGCCGGCGCGTCGAGCTCGTCCTCCGCGACCACCACGACCGACCCCTGCGGCGGCTCCTGCGCCCTGCGCGGCAGCCCGAGCGCCGCGGCCAGCGCGCCGGCCACGAGGAGCCCCCCGAGGAGGAGGCCGAGCGCTCGCCGAGAACCCATCACGCGTCGCGCACTCTATCGTCCCCTGCGCAGCGCGGCTGGCGCTCCCCGCGGCGCCCGCTCAGCGTTGCGCCAGGATCACCGGCCAGCGATGCCAGCACTGGAGCGTGAGGGCGGCCAGGCAGGTCGCCTCGAGCCGGCTCACCGCCGTGCGCTGGGCCTTGTAGGCGCCATCGGCCTGCCAGCCGGAGCGCAGCGGGCCCTCGAGCGCGGCGATCCACGGCGGCGCGGCCGGCTTGCCGAGCTGCATGGCGGCCCAGGCGCCGAAGACCGTCTCCTCCGGCGGCGTCTGGGCGTCCGGCGGGTGGCGCTCGAGCCACTCCGCGTAGGGGACGAGCACCTCCGGAGCGGGCCGCGGGCCGCCGAAGAGCTGCGCGAGGAGCCCGACGCCGACCAGCGTGCGCGCCGCGGGTCCGGGAAGCGCCGCCTCGCGCGCGCTCCGGGCGTGGTCCGCGCTCGTCGCGAGCAGGCGCGCGAGCTCCTCCTCGTCGAGCGCGTGCCGGCCGGAGGCGACGTAGGCCAGGGTGAAGCGCGCCAGCGCGTCCTCGAGCGCGTCGGGCGCGAAGCGTCCGTCCTCCCCCAGGCGCTCGAGCAGTGCCCCGGCGTGCTCGCGGACGATCAGGCTCAGCCCGGGGGCCCGCTCGATGTCGTACAGCTCGGCGTGGAGCCACGTGACCAGCGCATGGGCGCGCACGCCGGCGAGGGCCCCGGGCTCGGCCAGGCGCGCGCGCAGGGCCAGGAGGCCGCGCTGCACGGCGGCCGCATGCTCGCCCGTGCGATGGGAGTGGCCGTCGCCGAGCAGGACGAGCAGCACCAGGGCCGAGTCGGCGACCTCGTCGCCGCGCTCGCCGCGCCAGAGATCGCGCGCGTCCTGCTGCGCCACGAGCCAGGCCGCGGCGCGGGCCAGCGTCTCCTTCGGGAACGGCGCGCGCGCGCCGCCGAGGCGTCCGCCGAAGCGCCCGCCGCCGTCGCGCAGCTCCTCGAGCCCCGGCGGACGCAGGAGCGCGCTCGACCCGAGGTCGTGCCCGAGCCAGCGCCAGCGCGGGTCGAAGTCGACCTGCCAGAGCACGTCCTCGTCCCGCAGGAGCTCCCAGGCCGAGCCCCAGCGGCGCGCGAGGAGCGCGGCCTCCTTGTCGCTCCAGTCCCAGCCGACGCCGCCGAAGAGCTGGCGCAGGAGCCCGTGCAGCCGCCGCGCGCGCGAGAGACCCTCTTCCGTGTCGAGCGCGCAGGCCCGCAGGGCCTCGACCGCGGCCGGCGCGTGCTCGCGCGGCTCGGCCAGGAGCGCCGGCTCGACCGGCTCCGCGCCCGAGGCGAGCCATTCCGCGACGCGCGCGCGCGCCGCGGGCGTGACCTGGAGCGGCAGGTCCTCGCGCGGCAGGCCGGCGACGAAGGGCTCGGCCCATTCCGGCAGCTCGCGCGGCAGGCTCTTCCGGCTCAGCCACTTCGGATCGAGGGTCCCGTCCGGGTGCAGGAAGAAGAGCTCGTCCAGCCGCCCGAGCTCGAAGCGCGCCACGAACTGCGCGGCCCCGTTCGGCCACAGGTGCAGCCACGGGCCGTCCTTCGTGCCCTCGATCTGGGCTCCGCGCGAGCGCACCTTGCCCGCGTCCTTCGCCTCGACCACCTTCCACTCGCCCGAGGGGAAGTCCTTCTTCTTCCCGTCCCGGTCCCAGAAGGTCCACTTCCCCGTGCGCAGCCCGGCGCGATAGCTGCCCTCGCTCGCCTTCTTCGCCGTGCGCTCGTGGAACTCGACCCACGGCCCCTGCTCGAGGCCGCGCACGTACTCGCCGCGCGCGCGCATCTTGCCGTCCTCGTGGCGCAGCTCCCAGGCGCCGGTGCGCAGCCCGAGCGCGTACTCGCCCCGGGCGGCGGACTTGCCGTTGCGGTGGAAGCGCTCGTAGGGACCGTGCAGCACGACGCGCCCGTCCGGCAGGGTCAGGCGCGCGCCGACCTCCTCGGGCGTCTTGCCGTCGGCGTGCAGGTCGCGGAACGGCACCGGTTCCTGGACGAGTGCGAGCAGGGTCAGGAGCGCTGCGATCGCCACGCGGCCCAAGGATAGCGAGCCCGCCGGCGCGGAGTCGCTCGGTGGGGGCCCGTCACTCGCCGGGATGCGGCCGCCAGCGCAGCTCGTCGACGGCGCCGGAGCCGGCGAGCTCGACCACGATGCGCACGACCGCGCGTGAGTCGAAGGCCGGGTCCTGTGCGGTGCTCGTCCAGGCGGCAAAGCCCGGCTGGGGGAGGAGCGCGCGCAGGTCGAGCGTGCGGCGGCCGGGCGGGCCGTCGACGAGGTGGTCCTCGGTCCAGCCGGCGGGGACGTCGAGGCGTCGCTCGTGGCCGGCGCGGTCGAGGAGGCGCACGACGGCGCCCAGGCCGGCAGCGCGATCGATGTCGACGAGGTCGAGGCTCAGGGCCTCGATCGGCGCTTGCACGAAGTCGAAGGTGAGCGTGCCCCCGGCGGCGGCGTCGTTGGGACGATCGAACACGCCCGGCACGCCCTGCGTCCCCGCGCGCGCGTCCTGCAGGATCAGGAGCTTGCCGGAGCCGACGAGGAGGTCGAGGTCCTGGCTGGGGTCGTTGGGCCCTCCGGGGGTCGAGTCGAACAGCGCCGGCCCGAGGTTGGCACCGGCGCCCGTGATGCGCACGGTGCGGCCGAAGGCGGCGCCGGACCCGAGCGCCAGACCGTTCGCGAGCGGGCGCGCCAGACCGTCGTCGCCCTGCTCGAAGCCGAGCCGGGCCACGCCGTCGAGGGACAGGAGCCAGAGCGCGCCGCGGGTGTCGCCTCCGTCCTGGTCGCCGACGGCGCCCACCGCCAGGTCGCCGACGCCGTCGCCGTCGCGGTCGCCGAGGCTCGCCAGCGCGCTCCCGAAGCGGTCCTGCCGGCGCAAGGGCCCGTCGAAGCCGCCCTCCGTCGCGCTGATCTTGCGCTGCGTCCGCACGCCGCCGTCCGCGGTCAGGAAGAGGACCCACAGGGCCCCGAACTCGCGCCCGCCGTCGTCGTCGCCGTCCGCGCCCACCACCAGGTCGGCCCACCCGTCGCCGTCGAGGTCGCCGGGCGAGGCCAGGGCCGCGCCGAAACCGTCGCGGGCATCGAGCGTGCCGCCGAAGCCGCCGCGCGACGAATCGATCGTGCGCGCGGAGCGCACCGTGCCGTCGCGTCGCAGGAAGAGCACGTACACGGCCCCGGCCTCGGAGCCGAAGAAGTCCACGCTCGGTGCACCGACCGCCAGGTCGCCCACGCCGTCGCCGTCGAGGTCGCCCAGCGCCGCGAGGGAGTGGCCGAAGCCGGCCTGGTCGGGCAACGGCTCCGACAGCCCTCCCGCCAGCCCACCGGACAGCGCGCTGATCTTCTGGAAGGCGCGGATGCTGCCGTCGGGCCGCAGGAAGAGCACCCACAGCGCGCCGCGGTCGAGCCCGCCGTCGTCGTCGAGCAGCGCGCCGACGACGAGGTCCTTCGTCCCATCGCCGTCGAGATCCCCGGGCACGGCCAGCGAGTAGCCGAAGAAGCAGTCGCTCGGCAGCACTCCGGCGAGCGCGTCCTCGCTCGCGCTGTACTTGCGCTGGCCCTTGACCGTCCCGTCACGCCGCAGGAAGAGGAGCCACACGGCGCCGGTCTGCCGGCCGCCGTCGCGGTCCCGGTTCGCGCCGACGAAGAGATCCGGCACGCCGTCCCCATCCACGTCGCCGGGCGCCGCCAGGCTGTGCCCGAAACGGTCGTCGATGTCGAGCACGCCGCCGAAGCCGCCCTGCGTCGCGCTGATCTTCGCGTGCTCGCGGACGGTGCCGCTTGGATTCATGAACAGCAGCCACACGGCTCCGACCTGCACGCCACCGTCCTCGTCGCCCTCGGCCCCGACCGCCAGGTCGCCGACTCCGTCGCCGTCCAGGTCGCCGAGCGCCACGACGGCGGACCCGAACCCGTCGCCGAAGTCCAGCGTGCCCGCGAAGCTCCCCGGGCGGTCGCTGATCTTGCTCTGCGCCCCGACCGAGCCCGTCGGCGCCAGCGAGAGGATCCAGAGGGCTCCTCGGTCGAACCCGCCGCCGTCCTTGTCACCGCGCGCGCCGACGGCGAGCTCCAGGAGACCGTCGCCGTCCAGGTCGCCCAGCAGCGCGGCCGAGGAGCCGAAGCGATCGAAGGCCGAGAGCCCCGCGAGGCCGCCCGTCGTCGCGCTGATCTTCGCCTGCGCGCGCACGCGCCCGCTCGGCTCGAGGAAGAGGATCCACGTGGCGCCGCTCGAGAACCCGCCGTCGTCGTCGTTGTCGGCGCCCACGGCGAGCTCGGGCAAGCCGTCGCCGTCGAGGTCGCCCACGCGTGCCAGGGCCGAACCGAAGAGGTCGATGCCGAGCACTCCCGTGAAGCCGCCCTCGGTGGCGCTGATCTTCTGCTGGCCGCGCAGGCTGCCGTCCGGGGCCAGGAACAGGATGCGCACCGCGCCGTGCTCCGCCCCGCCGTCGTCGTCGCGGCTCGCGCCGGCGGCGAGCTCCGGGATGCCGTCGCCGTCGACGTCGAGCGCTGCGAGCGCGCCGCCCAGCTCGTCACCCGCCTCCAGGCCGGTGATCTCCGGGGCGCCCAGCCTGCGCTGCGCGCGCACGCTGCCGTCGCGGCGCAGGGACAGGATCCACAGCGCTCCCGCGGCGCTCCCGCCGCCGTCGTCGCCCGTGGCGCCGACCGCCAGCTCGGGGGCACCGTCGCCGTCCAGGTCGCCGAGCGCCGCCAGCGCGCTCCCGAAGGCGTCGCTGTCGGCCAGCGCTCCGCCGAAGCCGCCCATCCCGCTGCCGAGCTTCCGGTGGCGCTCGACCGTGCCGTCGCGCGCGAGGAACAGCACCCACACGGCCCCGCGCCGGCGCCCGCCGGTCGGATCGAAGCGGTTGCCGACGGCCAGCTCGCTCACGCCGTTGCCGTCGAGGTCGCCGAGGGCCGCCAGCGCGCAGCCGAACTCGCCGCCCGCCAGGGGGACCTGCGTCAGCCCGCCCTCGCCGGCCGCGATCCGCTGCCGCGCGCGCACCGACCCGTCCGCGGCCAGGAACAGGATCCACACGGCGCCGCGGAGGCGGCTTCCGGTGACGTCCCCGGGCGCGCCCACGGCGAGGTCGCCGATCCCATCGCCGTCGACGTCCCCCAGGAACGCCAGCGCGCGGCCGAAGGCGTCGCGCTCGTCGAGCGTGTCCGGGAAGCCGCCCACGGCGTTGCTGATCTTGCGTGTCGAGACGATCGAGCCCGGGCCGCGCGCCGCGCCGCCGAGGCTGCCGCCCGAGGCGGGCGGGCCGGCAGGAGCGTGCTGGGAGCGCTGGGCCACGGGCTCTGGCGCGGATGCACCCAGAGCCAGCAGGAGGAAAGGAATGCAGGGACGGCGCAAGGGGACTCCACCGAACGGTATCCCGGGCCACGGCGCCGACGTCGCCGTTCGATCCTCGCGGGGCCACCATCGGGAGAAGCGGCGCCTGGACGAGCGGGTCACGGCCGCCGCCGGCGAGCTCCAGGAGCGGGCCCCAGCCTCACTCCACGGCCACGAGCTCGTCCACGCCCTCGGTGACGCGATACGTGCGACCCGCCGGCACGTCCCGGAACGTCTGCACGGCTCCGCTCGGCCACTCGATCACGAGCGTCTCCACGGACTCCGCGCGCCCGACGCCGATCGCCTGGCGCAGCGGGTTGGCGCCGAAGCTGCCGCCGCTCGAGACGTGACGGTAGACCGAGCGCGTGCCGCCGTCCGCGCCCAGGTCGCAGCGGATGCGCGCGCCGATCGCCGCGCGGTTGCTCTTCACGCCCACCAGCACCAGGGTCACGGTCCGGTTGCCGAAGCCCGGGTTCCGGAACAGCGCGTTGCCGAAGGCGTCGCCCTTGTAGGCCCCGCCCATCTCGGCGAAGACGTCCTGGTCGCCGTCGCGGTCCAGGTCGGCGAAGGCGATCGCGTGGCCCTTCTGCAGGTGTCCGAAGCCGCCGGCGGTGGTCACGTCGGCGAAGCGCTGGCCTCCGCGGTTCCAGTACATCACGTTCGGCACCAGACCCTCGTACTGCGGGAAGCCCGTGCCGAGGTAGAAGTCGAGGAAGCCGTCCGAGTCGAGGTCGCCGAAGTTGGCGCCCATGGTCGTGCCCACGGCGTCGAGGCCCAGGGCGCGGCCGACCTCGCTGAAGCCGCCCTTGCCGTCGCCGCGGTAGAGGCGGTCGCTGTCGGCGCGGGTCTCGCGTCCGAGCAGGTCGGCCACGAACGGGCGCAGCTCGGGGTTGTAGCTGGCCACGTACAGGTCGAGCGCACCGTCGTTGTCGAAGTCCCAGAACCAGACGGGGAAGCTCTGCTGCGGCCCGGCCACGCCCAGTGCCTCGGCCACGTCGGCGAAGGTCCCGTCGCCGCCGTTCCGGTAGTAGCGGTTGGGCTCGCCCAGGTTCGAGACGTAGAGGTCCGGGTCGCCGTCGGCGTCGGCGTCGCCCCAGGCGGCACCCTTGCAGAATCGCTCGTTGCGCACGCCGGCGCGCGCGCCCACGTCGGCGAAGGTGCCGTCGCCGCGGTTCTCGAAGAGCTGGCAGGGGGCCTCGAGCTTGGTGCTCCACTCGTTGCCCTTGAAGAGGTCGAGGTCGCCGTCGCGGTCGAAGTCGGCCCAGGCGCCGACCTGGCTCGGGTAGGCCGGTTCCGCCAGGCCGGCGGTGTAGGTCACGTCGACGAAGGTGCCGCCGCGGTTCCACAGCAGCGAGGCCGGAACCGTGCCGCGCCGGAACTTCCAGGCCCCGCGCGGCACGAACACGTCGAGCGCGCCGTCGCCGTCGAAGTCGGCCTGCACCAGGTTCAGGCCGCCAGTGATGCCCACCAGGCCCGCCTCGCGCGTGCGCTCGACGAAGCTGCCGTCGCGCCGTCCGCGGAAGAGCTGGAGCGGACCGCGCGGGCTCATGTCCGAGACCAGGACGTCGAGCACGTCGTCGCCGTCGAAGTCGTCGAGCACGACCCCGCCCGCCAGGGTCGGCGCGTTCAGGCCGAGCTCCGGGGCCACGTCCACGAAGCGCGGGAAGGGCTCGTCGGACGCGAACAGGGCCGGCGGCACGAGCTGCGCGGGCGGCACCCCGTCCGGATACTCGCCCACCGTCATGTACGCGAGGTTCAGGAGCCAGCGCGCCTCCAGGTCCTCGGGATCCGCCGCCAG
Organism: Planctomycetota bacterium; assembly: GCA_036376275.1. Classification (GTDB taxonomy): domain Bacteria; phylum Planctomycetota; class UBA1135; order UBA1135; genus JABFRZ01. The sequence continues at coordinate 10,469 of DASVAP010000188.1, forward strand.
CAGCTCGCCGAGGAGCTCGATCGCGCGCCGCGAGCCCTGCTGCTCGACGTGGACGCCCTCCGGGCCGATCGGCAGGAGGCAGCTCTGGCTGGTGTGGCGCGCGACGCAGTTCTCGGTCTCCCCGAGGCGCAGCCAGGCCAGGGCCCGCTGGAAGCGCGCGCGGCGCTGGATCTCGGGCGTGAGCGCCCCGGCGATGCGCGGGATCAGCCCGCAGGCCTCCTCGAAGGCCTCGATCGCCGCCCGGGTCGCCCCCAGGCGCAGCTCCTCCATCCCGATCGAGCACAGGAGGTCGAAGCGCCGCTTGAAGTGCCGATCCGGCGCCACCTGGGCCAGGGCCGCGCGCAGCTCGGGGAGCTGCAGCGTGCCGACGAAGACGTCGTCGACGTCCGCCTCCTCGGCCAGCTGCGCCAGGCGGGCCACCATGCGGGCGTGCCCGGCAGCCAGCTCCTCCTTTCCCGGCGCGGGGTGCGCCATGGCAGGCCCTTCGGACGGAGCCTGTGCGCAGGTGAGGACCGCCAGGGAGGAGAGCCACATCCAGGCGCAGTGTAGCCGGGGCCGAGGGGAGTGGCTCGTCCAGCGTCAGCGCGTGCGCATCGAGCCCGACGGCGGGCGCGAGAGCTCGACCACGGTGCCGTTTCGTCACCAGCAGGCCCTCGCCGTCCCTCGGCCGGCAGGACATTCCCTCCTTCGAGTGCGCGCCACGACCGCATGGATGAGATGCAGGTCGCTCGCTTCCTGCCCGCCCAGTTGCTCCACTGCACGACAATCGTGGAGACCAACCCTGGCCCCGCCGACTCCTGCACGAGCCCGACCGGGCCGAAGCGCCCGGGTGCCAGGGACCGTCTGCGTCTGGCCGCGGTCCGGGCGTGCCTGCGGGTGACGAGCGGCCGCTCCCTGCGCAGCCTGCAGGCCGCGGGGCGGCTCCTCGCGCCCCTCGTCCCGCTGGTCTCCGGCCGCATCCGCCGCTCGATCCGCACGAATCTCGCGCTGTGCTTCGGGGAGCTCGCCCCGCGCCAGCTGCGCCGCCTGGAGCGGTGCGCCCTGCAGCATGGACTCTCCTCCGCGCTCGAGCTCGGGCCGCTGTGGCGCTGGGAGCCGGAGCGCCTGCTGGGGCTGGTGCGGAAGGTGGACGGTCTGGAGGACGTGGCCGCCGTGCGTGCCGCGGGACGCGGCGTCCTGATCCTGGGGCCTCACCTGGGGGCCTGGGAGATCGCCGGGCTCTACCTGGGCGCGCAGATGCCCATGACCATGCTGTACCGGCCGCCGCGCTTGCCGGCCCTCGAGCGCCTCATGCGCACGGCCCGCGAGCGCTGCGGCTCGCAGCTCGTGCCCGTCGGCTCGGCGGGGATGCGCACGCTCTTCCGCGCCCTGGAGCGGGGCGAGGTGATCGGGATGCTCCCCGATCAGGATCCCGGCGAAAGCGCCTCGGCCTGGGCCCCGTTCTTCGGCGTTCCCGCCCGGACGACGCTCCTCGTCGCCCGCCTGCTCCGCTGCACGCAGGCGCGGCCCTTCCTCGCCTGGGCCGAGCGACTCCCCCTGGGACGCGGCTTCCACCTCCACCTCGAGCGGCTCGATCCCGCGGGGCTCGCCGCGAGCGACGACGAGTGCGCGGCCGCGGCCCTCAACCGCGCGCTCGAGGGGGCGATCCGGCGGCGTCCGGAGCAGTACCTGTGGACCTACCGGCGCTTCCGCCGCCTCCAGGACGGGCGCCGGCCCTATCACGGGCGCGTCCCGGTCCCGGCTCCACTCGGGCCGAGCTAGGAGCCAGGCCGGGAATCGGCGCCGGATCACCGGGCGGGCCCGCGCCCGCCCGCGGAGCTCGGCCACCGGGCTCGCCGTCCGCACGCCGAGCCTCGCGCGACGTCATTACGGATTTGACATCGGCCTACTCCCTTTGGCGGAGCCGGCGCCGGCAATGATCGGTTGCCCCTCGTTTCCCTTGCGACGGGTGTCCAAACTGCAACTGTGAACCTGCTGCTCGTCGACGACGATCCGAAGTTCCGCGCCTTCATGCAGAAAGGGCTGCGCGAGAGCGGTCTTTCCGTGGAGGTGGCCGCGAGCGGCGAGCGCGCGCTCGAGCTGGTGGAGCGCAGTCCCGCGGGGCGCTTCGACCTGCTCCTGCTGGACGTGATGCTGCCACAGAGCTCGGGCTGGGAGGTGCTCGCGCGCCTGCGCCAGCGCGGCGATCCGACGCCCGTGATCTTCCTGACGGCGCGCAGCGCGGTCGAGGAGCGCGTCAAGGGCCTGAGGCTCGGCGCCGACGACTACGTCATCAAGCCGTTCGAGTTCTCCGAGCTCCTGGCGCGCATCGAGGCCGTGCGCCGGCGGCACGCGCGCCCCACGCAGCTCGAGCTCGGCCCGCTGGTCCTGGACATCGAGCGCCACGTCGTCACCTCGCGCGGCGTGCGCATCGAGATGAGCCCGCGTGAGTTCGACCTCCTGCTGGCCCTCGCGCGCGCGCGCGGGCGCGTCCTCTCGCGCGAGGAGCTGCTGCGCACCGTGTGGGGCATGGACTTCGAGCCGGGCACGAACGTGGTCAACGTGCTGGTCGCGCGTCTGCGGCGGCGCCTCGAGCCCTGGGCGCCGGAGCTGGTGCGCACGGTGGTCGGCGCGGGCTACGCCCTCGATCTGGCGGCCGAGCCGCCGGTGCCGGGCCGGGGCGGGGAGCGCCCTTGAGCCGCCGCTGGTTCCTGCAGCGGCGCATCACGCTCGCCTTCGCGCTGACGACGCTCCTGCTCTCCGCGGCCCTGTCCGTGCCCTTCGGTGCGGCCGTGCACGGCACGCTGCGCAGCGAGATCACCTCGCTGGCGCGCGAGGAGCTGGACGAGGCGCGCGCCTACTTCCTCGACCGCCACCCGAGCCCGGACGAGTTCGCCGGGGTCGCGGCCTCGATGCAGTCCGAGCACCCGGAGAACCCCCTGGCCTGGCGCATCCTCGACGCGCAGGGCGCGGTGTGGGGCGAGTTCGGACGGACCGAGCTCCTGCGGCACGTGCCGCCGTCGCCGCCCGGCGGCAAGGTCGTGATCGAGCTCGGACGCTCGCTGCGCGTCGTCAGCGGCCGCCTCGACGGCGGCATGCGCGCGGTGGTCGTGCTCGATGCGCGTCACCAGGAGGGCGCCTTCCGGCGCTTCACCTGGTCGGTGGTCGGCTTCGTCCTGCTGGCGACGGCCTGCGCCACGCTGGCCGGGCACCTCCTCGGGCGTCACGCGTCGCGCCTCCTGGCCCAGGTGGCCGAGAGCGCGCGCGCCAGCGTCGGGGGCGAGGCCGTGGCCGAGCCACCCGCGGCGCCGGAGGAGATCCGCGCGGTCGTGCAGGCCCTGCAGGGCACGCTGCGGAGCATCCGCGAGGAGGGCGAGGGCACGCGCCTGCTCGTCTCGGGCCTGGCTCACGAGCTGCGCTCGCCGCTCCAGAACCTGATGGGGGAGACCCAGGTCGCCCTGCTGCGCGAGCGCGAGCCGGGCGAGTACCGGCGCGTGCTGGAGAGCCATCTCGAGGAGCTGGGCGAGCTCTCGCGCGTGGTCGACAACCTGGTGACGCTGGCCTCGATCGAGGAGGCGCGCCAGCACGCGGTCGAGCGCTTCGACCTGGCCGCGGAGGGACGCCTGCGCCTGGCGCGCGAGCAGGCGCTGGCGCAGCGCCGCGGCGTCGAGCTGCGCCTGGCCCTGGAGGGGCCCGCCTGGATCGACGGCGACCGCGAGTCGCTGCTCCTGGCGCTGCGCAACGTGGTCTCGAACGCGATCGAGTGGAGCCCGCCCGGGCGCCCCGTCGAGGTCGCCCTGCGCGCGAACGACGGAGAGGTCGAGGTCGTGGTCGACGACGCCGGGCCGGGCGTCGCGCCCGCCGACCGCGAGCGCATCTTCCGCCCGTTCCAGAGCGGAAAACCGGCCAACGGGCAGCGCGCGGGCTTCGGGCTCGGGCTGGCGCTCACCCACAGCGCCGTGCGCTCGCAGGGTGGGCGCATCGCGGTCGAGAGCTCGCCCGCCGGCGGCGCGCGCTTCCGCCTCCACCTGCCGGTGCAGCGCGGCCGGAGCGCGGGCGCCGGCCCGGCCTGAGCGCGACGCACGCGCTCGTCTGCGGGAACGAGCTTCGCGCGCGGCGCCGCGCGCATCTCGATCCTGGACGCGCGCGCGGCGCGGACGGAAAGGACTTCGCGGTGCCACGCGACACGTCCAGGAATCGAACGAGTTGGCCGACCGCGCGCCCTGGAGCGGGCTAGTTTTCCTCCTGACAAGTCCCGGCTTCGTGGCGCGCCCGTCCCATGCGTCGGCGGCGGGTCCCCACGCAAGCGCCGTTCGTCCCCAGGAGTTCCGTTCCATGCAGCCCTTCCCCGCGGGCTCGTGGTGCAAGTCCGTCTTGCGCCGCTCGTTCCCGGCCCTCGTCCTCGCCAGTCTCGGCCTGCCCGCCCTGGCCCAGGCGCCCGTGGCGCTCTTCACGACCGACCCGAACCCGGCCGAGGGCGGTGCGCCCCTCGCGGTGCAGTTCATCGACCAGTCGACCGGCAACATCACGAGCTGGCAGTGGGACTTCGGCGACGGCGGGCCCGGCTCGAGCGCGCAGAACCCGCTGCAGGTGTTCACGCTGGTCCAGCCCTTCGACGTGACCCTGACGGTCAGCGGACCGCAGGGCGTGGACTCCTTCACGCTGCTGCACGCCGTCGACGTGCTCCCGACGATCAACGGCGTCGTGGGCGCCCCGCCCTCGCTGGCGACCATGGCCGTGCCGGTGCCGGACGACCTGGCGCAGTTCGTGAGCGATCCGGAGGCCGTCGTGCGCCTCGGCAAGGCGCTCTTCTGGGACGTGCAGGTCGGCAGCGACGGCATGACCGCCTGCGCCTCCTGCCACTACCACGCCGGGGTCGACAACCGCCCGCGCAACACGATCCATCCCGGCGCCGACGGGGTCTTCGACCTGCTGCCCTCGCAGAAGGGCGGCGGGCCCAACTACACGCTCAGCTCGGGCGACTTCCCGTTCCACAAGTTCGTGCTGCCGAACACGGGCACGGACCTGATCCGCAGCACGGACGACCGGCGCGGCGCGACCGGCGTGCTGGCCAAGGACTTCGCCGGCACCGACCCCAGCGGGACCTTCGCCTTCGACTTCGCCAAGGACGGCTCGAACCCGAGCTTCCAGGTGGGCGGGATCGACACCCTGCAGGCGACCGGACGCGACGCGCCCACGGCGATCGGCGCGATCTTCTTCCACCGCCTGTTCTGGGACGGGCGCGCCAGCAACTTCTTCAACGGCAAGAACATCTGGGGCAACACGGACCCGAGCGAGCCCAGGGTGCTCGAGATGCTGGCGGACGGCTCGCTGGGCGAGATCGCGGTGCTGCTGGATGACGCGGCCGCCGCCTCGCAGGCGATCGGCCCGCCGCTCTCGAGCGTGGAGATGTCCTGGACCGGCCGCTCGTGGGAGGACCTCGGGCGCAAGCTGGTCGTGCGCCGGCCGCTGTCCAGCCAGACGGTGGACCTGGCCGACGGCGTGCTCGGGGCGCTGGCCAACCCGGCCGGTCCCGGCCTCGAGCCCGCGCTCACCTACGCCGACCTGATCCGCTCCGCCTTCCACCAGCGCTGGTGGGGCTCGAGCGAGCTGCGCGGCGGCTTCACGCAGATGGAGGCCAACTTCGCGCTCTTCTTCGGACTCGCGATCCAGGCCTACGAGGCCACGCTCGTCCCGGGCAACGCCCCCTACGACCGCTGGGCCGAGGGCGACCTCACGGCGCTGTCCGACTCGGCCCTGCGCGGGCTCGAGCTCTTCGTCGGGCGCGGCCTGTGCACGAACTGCCACGGCACGCCGATGTTCGCCGGCGGGCTGCGCGACGAGGTGCTCTCGCCCGACGCGCCGGGCGAGGGGATCCTGGAGCGCATGCCGATGGCCACGGCCATCGTCGAGGGCGGCGGACGCTTCCGCAGCGACTCGCTGGGCACGCGCATCGACGGCCGCGTGGCGGGCCTGTACGACCCGCAGAACCAGCTCGTCGCCTGGCTCAAGCTGCCCGCCGGGGTGCGCTGCGCGCCGGCCGGGAGCCGCGTGATCGCGATGCAGCCGACCGCGCTCGTCCCGCCCGGCTCCGAGTTCGTGGCCGACCTGCGCTTCGTCACCGACGGCCGCTGCAACATGAGCATCGACTTCCGCTTCGCCTGGAACGAGCTCGGCCCGCCCCCGGGCAACTACGAGCTGCGCCTGGCGGGCAAGCGCATGCGCCTGTCGATCGCGCCGGCCCTGACGGCCGTGTACGACAACGGCTTCTACAACATCGGCGTGACGCCCTCGAGCGACGACCCGGGCGTCGGCGGCCGCGGGCCCTTCGGACCGCTGTCCGTGACGCGGCGCGTGCAGGAGGGCGACGACATCGGCCAGCCCACCGGCCTGCCCGGCGTGGCCTGGTTCGAGCGCACGGCCGTCGACGGCGCCTTCAAGACGCCCACGCTGCGCAACGTCGAGCTGACCGGGCCGTACATGCACAACGGCAGCATGGCCACGCTCGAGCAGGTGATCGAGTTCTACGCCCGCGGCGGCAACTTCGCGGCCCAGAACGCGCGTGACCTCGACCCGGACGTGGGCGGCTTCGCGCTCTCCGAGCAGGAGAAGGGCGACCTGGTGGCCTTCCTGGAGTCGCTCACCGACCCGCGCGTGCGCTTCGAGCAGGCGCCCTTCGACCATCCCGAGCTGCCGCTCAAGGAGGGCCAGGTGGGCGACCACCAGAGCGTCTTCGACGACGGGCAGGGCAACGCGATCCCGGTCCTGACCTTCAAGCCCGCCACCGGCTTCACCGGCGGCAACGCGATCCCGCCCTTCGCCGCGCGCCTGCCGGCCTTCGTCACGGTGGCGGTGATCGAGGAGGGCGCGGCCGGAGCGCGCATCGGGATCACCTGCGACAAGGAGCCGAGCGCCAGCGTCTCGGTCTTCCTGTCGCTCTCGAACCCGGCGATCGCGACGCTCTCGCCCGCGGTCGTCACCTTCACCCCGGACGACTGGCGCGTCGGGCGCATCGTCACGGTCACGACGCTCGATCCGGACTCGGCCGGCGGCAGCACGCTGACGCTGCACACCTCCCGGGCGCAGAGCTCCGACCCGGCCTTCGCCAGCCTCCCGGTCGACGACGTCGTGCTGGACTTCGTCCCCAACCTCATCACGAACACGGACGGCTCGGGCCAGCCGACCACGGATCTCGCTCCGGGGGGGGCGAGCGCCGCGGGCAAGCGACTCTGAGCCGTTCGTCCCTCTTCTCGCGAGAGGTGGGTGCGCCTCGGCGCACCAGGACCGCCGGAGCCGGCCCGGGGGGGCCGGCTCCGGAGGCGCCTTCCTCACTCCCCCTCACCCCAAGTCCCCTCCGACCCCTCGTCCCCCCGACACGACCCGCACCATGATCCCCGAGAGACGCCTTCTGATCGCCGCTGCCCTCTGCGCGCTGAGCTCCCTGGCCGCGGCCGACAACCACAAGTGGGAGATCCGCGAGATCTTCAGCAGCGCCGACGAGACCGTGCAGTTCATCGAGCTCTTCAACGCCGACAAGGACGAGCACACCCTCGCCGGCATGACCCTCACGACCGCCAGCGGGAGCCTGTTCGTGTTCCCGAGCAACCTGCCGAGCAGCGCCACCGAGAACCGGCGCCTGCTCCTGGCCACGGCGGCCTTCGCGGCGATCCCCGGGGCGCCGGCGCCGGACTACGTCATCCCGGCCGGATTCCTCGACCGCACGGGCGACACGCTGACCTACACCGCCACGCCCGACGCCGTGAACTTCGGCGCCCTGCCGGTGGACGGGGTCACCGCGATCACCGACACGGGTGCCCAGGTCGTGAACTCGCCCACGAACTTCGCGAACGCGAGCGGCTCGGTGCTCCTGGCCACGGCCGCCGTGCGCATCGGCAACGGCACGAACCCCCAGGTGTACAGCTCCTCCCCGGCGGCCTTCGGCAAGCTCTGGACGGCCTCGATCTCGACCGTCGGCCATCCCGGCAACCCGCCCGCCTTCGTGATCATCGGCGCGCACCGCGCCGGCGCGAGCGGGCCGATCCTGCCCTACGGCCAGCTCCTGGTCGACGTGCTCACCCCGCAGGTCTTCGAGCTCGTCAAGCCCGCCGCTCCCGGCGGCGTCACGAGCTTCGACGCCATGGTCCCGGTCAACCTGGTGCTCCTCGGCCGCACCCTGGCGACCCAGGGCGTGATCGTCGGCAACCGCATCCGCCTGACGAACGCGGTCGACCTGAAGCTGGGCTGGTAGCCCGATCCCCAGATCGGGCTAGATCGAATCCCGCCGCGGATCCGCGCTCGGGCGCCAGCCCGACCGCGATCCGCGGCGCCTGCTCGGGCGAGGCCCGCCTCCTCCGCGCTCCGGGTCCTGGAGCGCGCACCGCGCCGTGATGGGCACGCGCCCGCGCGGCGCGGCTTCGTTTCCACGCCGGCTCCACGCGCGCGCCTTCGCTCGCCGCGCTCGTGTGCTTCCGCGCGGGCCTTTCCAACTCGTCACCGCGAGGAAGTTGCAAATGGGGGACGATGGTCCTTGGTCGGCAGCTTCTCCGCGCCTCGATCCAACAGCGCCATGCGTCGGCGGCCGGGTCGAGCACGGAGGTCCCCTGCTCAAAGGAGTCCCCATGATGCCCGCACAGGGCCAGGGCTACCGGTGTGTCCGGTCCTGGCGTCCTTCGCTCGTCGCCCTCGCGCTGAGCGCGCCCGTCCTCGCGGCCCAGGAGCCGCCGCGGGCGGACTTCACCACGAATCCGTCCCCCGCGCGCGCCGAGGAGCGCCTGCTGGTGCAGTTCCTCGACCGCTCGACCGGCACGGTCACGGCCTGGAGCTGGGACTTCGGCGACGGCGCCCGCTCGAGCGAGCCGAACCCGACGCACCTGTACCTGTTCGGGAACTTCGACGTGACCCTGACGGTGAGCGGTCCGGGCGGCAGCTCGTCCTTCACGCTCGACAGCGCGGTCGAGGTGGTCGGCATCCCGCCCTCGGCGCTCTCCACCATGCGCGTGCCGCGCCCGGCGCAGCTCGCGCAGTTCGTGGTGCAGGAGGAGCGCGCCGTGGAGCTCGGCAAGGCGCTCTTCTGGGACGTGCAGCTCGGCAGCGACGGCCTGACGGCCTGCGCCTCGTGCCACTACCACGCCGGCGCCGACAACCGCCCGCGCAACACGCTGCACCCCGGCGCCAACGGGACCTTCGAGCGCACGCTCTCCGGTCTGGGCGGCGGGGCCAACACCGCTCTCAACGCGGGCGACTTCCCCTTCGTGAAGTACCGCGACCCGCTGGAGGGCCTGAACCTGCTGGCGGCGAGCGACGACGTGCGCGGGGCGAGCGGTGTCCTGCGTACCGTGTTCTCCGGCCTCGACGCCGGCTCCGCCGTCGACCTGGGCCAGGACCAGGACGACGGCCTGTTCGAGGTGGCCGGGGCCGACACGACGCGCGTGACGGGCCGCGACGCGCCCACCGCGATCGGTGCCATCTTCTTCCACCGCCTGTTCTGGGACGGGCGCGCGAACCACTTCTTCAACGGGCGCAACATCTGGGGCAACGCCGATCCGAGCGCGCCGAAGGTGCTCGAGCAGCTCGGTGACGGCTCGCTGGGCGAGGTCGCGGTCCTGCTCGACAACGCCGCCGCGGCCTCGCAGGCGGTCGGCCCGCCGCTCTCGGACGTCGAGATGTCCTGGGCCGGCCGGAGCTGGCCCGACCTCGGGCGCAAGCTGCTGGCGCGTCGCCCGCTGGCGAGCCAGGCCGTGTCGCCGGGTGACGGCGTGCTCGGCGCGCTGGCCCACCTCGGCGGCCCGGGCCTGGCGCCCGGCCTGACCTACGCCGAGATGGTGCGCGCCGCCTTCGACGAGCGCTGGTGGGGCTCCGCGCAGCTCACGCCCGACGGCTTCACGCAGATGGAGGCGAACTTCGCGCTCTTCTTCGGGCTCGCGATCCAGCTCTACGAGGCCACGTTGATCCCCGACGAGGCGCCCTACGACCGCTTCCGCCGCGGCGACGCCATGGCGCTCTCGCCGCGCGAGCAGGAGGGCCTGTCGCTCTTCCTCGGGCGCGGACGCTGCATCACCTGCCACGACACGCCCATGTTCGCGGGCGCCCTGCGCGACGAGGTCGTGCACAACAGCCCGGACGAGGGCGAGGGCCTGGTCGAGCGCATGATCATGGCCAACTCGCTGGCCGCCGCGAGCGTGACCTTCGCCACGACGCCCGGGGCCGGCGAGCTGCCGCTGACCTTCAACCCGTACCGCCGGGCGGTCACGCTGCGCAGCCTGAACCCGGCGCTGGTGCTGGCCACGACGACCCTGCCGAGCGGCCAGCGCTGCCCGCCGGCCGGCCAGCAGGTCTTCGACGTGCCGCGCACCGAGCAGGTCTCGCCCACGGCCCAGTTCGGCGGCCAGGTGCGGATCGAGAGCGACGGCCAGTGCGGCTTCCGCATCACCGTGAGCTTCGAGTGGAACGTGGTCGGTCCCAGCTTCTACGAGTACGAGCTCGAGATCGGCGGCCAGCGCTTCCCGCTCCTGATCGCGCCCGCCAGCCGCCAGGCGGTCTACGACAACGGCTTCTACAACCTCGGCGTGCGTCCGACGGAGGAGGACCTCGGCGTCGGCGGCAACGGGCCCTTCGGTCCGCTGGCGCTCACGCGTCGCAGCCAGAACGGCGAGGACCTGGGCCAGCCGAACCACGGCGGCGCGGTCGTGCCGGGCGAGCGCGTGGCCGTGAACGGCGCCTTCAAGACGCCCACGCTGCGCAATGTCGAGCTGACCGGCCCCTACATGCACAACGGCAGCATGGCGACCCTCGAGCAGGTCGTGGAGTTCTACGCCCGCGCCGGCGACTTCGAGGCCGTGAACTGGCGCGACAAGGACATCGACGTGGCCGGCTTCGGGCTCTCGCAGGAGGAGCTGGGCGCCATCGTGGCCTTCCTGAAGACGCTCACGGACCCGCGCGTGCGCTTCGAGCAGGCGCCGTTCGACCATCCCGAGCTGCCGCTCAAGACCGGGCACGTGGGCGACCACGAGAGTGCGGCCGCCGACGGACTCGGCAACGCCCTGCTCGAGCTCGACTTCCGGCCCGCCACCGGGGCCGAGGGCGGTCCGCCGATCCCGGCCTTCATCGAGCGCCTCGACGCCGCGCTCACGGTCGTGAAGGTCTTCGAGACGTCCGGCCTCGCGCGCGTGGCGCTGATCTGCGACAAGCCGCCGACCCAGCCGGTACGGATCCGCCTGCGCTCCTCCGACGAGGCCGTGGCCACCGTCACGCCGGCCGAGGTGGTCTTCACGCCCGAGGAGTGGCGTCTGACCCACACGGTCGACGTGACGCGCGTGGATGGCCTGGCCGGACCGGCCGCGGTCCGGCTCGAGACCTCGCGCGCGCAGAGCCTCGACCACGAGTTCCACGGCCTGGTCGTGCCCGACATCGAGCTCGACTTCGTGCCGGATTCCACTCCTGCCAGCGAGACGGGCTCCTCCGGCCCGACCGCGCCGCGCTTCCGGCCCGAGGGCACGCCCCGGCCGCTGCGCTGATCTCACCCGTCCATCCGCGTCCTCCGTCCCTGCTTCCCATCATGTTCTCCCGTCTCCTCCGCCCCTGTCTCGTCCGCTCCTGTGTGGTCCTGGCCGTCCTCGCCCCGCTCGCCGCGCCCCAGGGGCCGGCCACCGGCGCGCTCGTCACCGGGCGCATCGACCTGCTGCACGTCGACGACCCGAGCGACACCTGGTCGTCCGGCACGCTGGTCGTCGGCGGCCAGGTCGTGGTCCTGCCGCGCAACCTGATCCTCCAGCTGCCGGCCAACTGGCTGACGCTGCAGCAGCTCTTCGACCAGGCCCCGCCGCTGGCGCGGGCCAGGGGCGCGAGCGGGCTGGCGACGCTCGACGGCCCCGAGTTCGAGGGCGCCTTCGCCACCGTGCACGGCAACCGCACGGCCTTCGGCAACGTGATCGCGGGCGAGGTCTTCATCCAGAAGGGCACCGAGCTCGTCAACGGCGTGGTGACCTTCGTGAACCACACCGACGGCTACCTGCGCATCGACGGGATCGTGGGCGACGACGCGACCGGCCTGATGATCCGCATCAACGACGAGACGGGCCGCTACACGATCCAGCAGGGCAAGGGCTGCGACGGCGGGCCGAACTGCAGCCCCGACCCGCGCTTCCACGTCGATCCCGACAACTACACGATCACCTTCGCGACCGGCTACCCGGCCGGCATCCCGAGCACGGTGCCGGTCGGCCTGCGCACGGGCTTCCGCGCCGGCGACGATCCGAACGCGGCCGCGAACGCCAGCGGGGTGGGGGATCCCTTCTGCCCCAGCACGAACCGCGGCGTGGTCCCGGTGCCGGACTCGACGCGCTTCGCCCCGATCCAGATCGGTGACGCGCTGACGGCCGAGGGCAACATGGAGAGCGTGGCGGGCGAACGCTTCCTCTCGTGCCACACCCTGACGGTGCACGTCGGTCTGACCACGCAGGACCTGCCGACGCAGCCCGACTACATGATCTTCGACGAGGCCGAGTGGGACGTGCCGGCCTTCGACAACCAGCGTGTGCGCCTGCTCCTGATCGGCTTCACGACCCTGAACGACTCGCAGCTCGACGTCTTCCGGCTGCACGTCGATCCGCGCGACAACTCGAACCACGAGCTGCCCCTGGCCTCGACGGTCAACAACCCGACCACCATCAACCAGGGCATCGTCCCGGGCGGCGGCGGCATCTTCAAGTTCACCTACGACGCCGACTTCGTGGCCCTGACGCCGGCCGGGCGCTCGCCCTGCCAGAACCTGATCAACGCCGGCTTCGGGAGCCTGTGCCCGCGCGGCGGGACGCTCGAGGAGAACCTCGCGCTGCTCGTGCCGATGACGCGCGAGATCCAGGCCCGCACGCGGCACTCGCGGACGCTCCTGCCGGGCGTCGAGACGCGCGACCTCAACGGCGAGCGCGCCACGAACGGCCAGTACCTGACGCCCGTCGGCGTCGGCTACCCCGAGTTCGTCGAGATCAACCTGGCGGCCCTCGACACGCCCTTCTCCTTCGACGGCATCCCCTGGAACCTCGACCGGCGCCTGTCGCCGGTGGGCTGCGACGGGAACTGCGAGTCGACCCCGCAGCCGCTCGTGCCCTTCCCCTGGTCGGGGCGCGATCCGGCCGCGCTGCTCCCGGCGGCGTCGAAGCTGGAGCCGTTCCAGTTCTATCCCTTCCGCGCGCAGGACCTGCTGGCCTGGCCGCCGGCCGCGCCGGCTCCGCTGCCGATCCAGCCCACGCCCCAGCCGGGCGGCCCGGGCGACCCGCTGGCCGCGCCGCAGGCGGACTTCACGGCCAGCGTGACCTCCGGCGGAGCGCCGCTGACCGTGGCCTTCACGGATCTCTCCCAGGGCAACGTCCAGGCGCGCCTGTGGAGCTTCGGCGACGGGCTCTACTCGACCGAGGCGAACCCGGTGCACGTCTATGCCGCCGCCGGCAGCTATGCCGTCGCGCTCACGGCGCTCGGCTTCGGCGGGCAGGACGTCGTCACCAAGGCCGGGTTCGTCCAGGTCAGCGGGCCGGGCGGCCCCGCGGCGCCGGTCGCGGGCTTCTCCGTGGACCGCACGGCCGGGAACGTGCCGCTGACGGCGAACTTCACCGACCAGTCGAGCGGCGAGGTCACGGCCTGGCTGTGGAACTTCGGCGACGGCACGACGTCGAGTGCCCAGAACCCCGCCCACGTCTACACGACCGGCGGCGTCTTCACCGTCTCGCTGACGGCCACCGGTCCCGGCGGCAGCAACGCGATCGCCAAGCTCGACCTGATCACGGCCAACGTGCCCGGTCCGCTCGACGTCGACTTCACGGCGACGCCCGTGAGCGGCTCCGTGCCGCTCGACGTGCGCTTCCGTGCCTTCAACGTCGCGGGTCAGGCCCTGACCGGGACCTTCGACTTCGGCGACGGCGCCACGGCGCAGGTCGGCCAGGGCAACGGACGCGCGCGGCACATCTACCGCCAGCCGGGCACCTACACCGTCACGCTGATCGCCAGCGACGCGACCAGCACCGACATCGAGCAGAAGGTCGGCTTCATCACCGTAACGGCGGCGCAGGCCCTGCACAGGTAGGCTTCGGTGGTCGAGGTCGAGCCGGGTCGCCGCGGGGTTCTTGGCGGCCCGGGTCGAGGCTCGCCGCCGGAAGATCGGCCCTTGCGGCCACACGGCCGGCGCCGGAGCATGACCGGCGCCGGCCATGCTCCTCCAGCGCGCCCCCACGAACGCACTGCGGCCCTTCGTGACCGCGCTGTGGGCCTCGGACGAGGGCGCCAGCGGAGGAGCGGGGCGCGAGCACGTCCTGCCGACGGGAGCGGCGCACCTCGTGGTGCGCGTGCGCGGTGCTCCGCTGCGCGTCTTCCGCGGGCCCGAGGACCGCACGGGCACGCTCTGCGCGCGCGCCCTGCTCGGAGGGCCGCGCGCGACGCACTACGTGCGGGCCCTCGCGGGCGCCGGTTCCTACGGCGCGCAGTTCGCCCCGGACGGGATGGCGGCGCTGCTCGGGCTCGACGCGGACGAGCTGGCCGGGCGCCACTCGCCGCTGGCGGACCTGTGGGGCGGCGCGGCGCGCGAGGCCGAGGAACGGCTGGCGGAGGCGCGCTCGCCGGAGGCAGGGCTGGAGGTGCTCGAAGGGCTGCTGCTCGCGCGACTGGCGCGCCTGCGCCCGAACCCGCCGCTGGTGGCCGAGGCCCTGGCGGCCTTCGCGCGCGGCGCGAGCGTGGCCGAGGCCGTGCGCGCCAGCGGGCGTAGCCACCGGAGCTTCGTCGAGCTCTTCCGGCGCGCGGTGGGGCTCGCGCCCAAGGTCCACTGCCGCGTGCAGCGCCTCCAGCGCGTGCTCGCCCGCCCACGCGGCTCCCTCGGCGTCCTGGCCCTGGCCGCGGGCTACAGCGACCAGGCCCACCTGACGCGCGAGTTCCGCGCCCTGACGGGCCTGACCCCCAGCGAGCACCGGCGCCTGGCTCCGGCCCACGCGCACCACGTGCGCGTGCCGTGAGGCCCGCCGGGCCGGTCAGATTCCTTCAAGACGGCGGGGCGCGCCCGCGCCAGACTCGGCGGCGTTCCGCGAGCACGAAGGAGCCCCCCATGCCGATCCACGAGCTGTTCTGCTACCTGCGCGTGAAGGATGCCCCGCGCGCGATCGAGTACTACGTCCGCGTCTTCGGCGCGCGCGAGAAGTTCCGCCTGGTGGAGCCCAGCGGGCGCGTCGGCCACGCCGAGCTCGACTTCGGCGGCACGACCGTGATGCTGGCCGACGAGTTCCCCGAGCACGGCTTCCGCGGGCCCGGGAGCGTGGGCGACACGACCTTCTCGATCCACCTGCACGTGGACGACGCCGACGCCTGGATCGCGCGCGCCGTGGAGGCCGGGGCCACCCTGGTGCGCGCGCCCTCCGACGCCTTCTACGGCGAGCGCAGCGGCGTGGTGCGCGACCCCTTCGGCCACGAGTGGAACATCGGGCACTCGATCGAGGAGGTCACGCCCGAGGAGATGCAGCGCCGCTACACTGCGCTCCTCCAGCCGCGTTGATGCGTGGGTTCCGGCCCGCTCCTCACCCGGGAAGCCCCTCGACCGCCCCTCGAGCCGCAATGAAGCTCCTGCTCCCGCTCGCCGTGCTCACCCTCGTCCCGTTCCTCCGCCAGGAGACGAAGGAGGCCGCCCCGAGCCTGCCCAAGGTCACCACGCACCTCATGTTCGAGGGCCGGGCCGAGGAGGCGATGGAGCTGTACGTCTCGCTCCTCCCGGGCTCGAAGGTCGAGCACGTCGAGCGCTACGGGCCGGGCGAACCGGGCAAGGAGGGCACGCTGAAGCTCGCCACCGTCTCGCTGGCCGGCACGCGGTACCTCTTCTACGACAGCCCGATCGATCACCCGTTCACGTTCACGGCGGCGATGTCGCTGTTCGTGACCTGCGACAGCGAGGAGGAGCTCGACACCCTGGCGGCCAGGCTGGGCGAGCAGGGCGAGTTCTTCATGCCGGTCGGGAACTACGGCTTCAGCCGGAAGTTCGCCTGGCTGGGGGACCGCTTCGGGGTCTCGTGGCAGCTCAACCTGCCCTGAGCCCAGCTGATTCATGAAGACCTCGAGCGCGACGTCGGAGCCGAGGGCTTCATGAATCAGCTGGGCTGAGGGGCCGGCGCGCGATCCGCGCGCGCCCGCTCACAGCTCGCGGATCCAGAGGTCCCTGGCCTCGATCACCGAGCCCTCGTGGTGCTGCTGGAGCGCGATGTGGCCGGACGTGTACTTGCGCTCGGCGTCGATCCAGTCGACGAACACGACCTCGTTGAGCCAGATCGTGATGTGGGTGCCGGCGGCCTCGTCCACGCAGCGCACGCGGTAGTCGAACCAGGTGTCGGGCGGCACCAGCGTGGTGCCGTTCTTCACGCGGTCGTAGAGCGAGGCGACCTTCTGCGGATCGGTGAAGGTCGAGTTGATCTGGGCCTCGTAGCCGGGCGGCCAGCCGGGGGCGTAGCCGGTGCGGAAGTAGAAGCCCGAGTTGCCGCCGTCGGAGATCTTGAAGCGTCCGCGCACCTCGAAGTCCTCGTAATCACCGCGCGGGCTGAAGAGGTGGCTGGTCTTGCCCTGGCCGATGATCACGCCGTCCTCGACGGTCCAGTCGCCGTCGTCGGAGATCTTCCAGCCGTCGAGGGTCGAGCCGTCGAACAAGGGCTCCCAGCCCTCCGGCTCGAGCTTCGGCACCTTCGGGAAGACGCGCACGTCGGCGATCGCGACCTGGGTGTGGTCGCCCTGCACCATCAGGGGCCCGAGCGGGGCCTCGTCGGCGAAGAGCGCGCCCAGGGTCGGCTCCGGGACCTCGACGTTCTCGTGCAGCAGCACGTCGTCGATGCGGATGCGCAGGAAGCGCGCGTTCTCGGTCTTCTTGCCGGCGGCGTCGAAGCGCGGCGCCTGGAACTCGACGTCGAGGTCGTGCCACTGGCCGGCCTCGCGGAAGGCGTTGAAGTCGGGGGCGCGCCCGGGCCAGGTGTTGCCGCGGTAGATGCCGCCGCAGTCGCCCATCGTGAGCTGGTCGGGCGTCTTCCCGGCGCTGTCGAGGAGCTGCACCTCGTAGCGGCCCATCACGTAGAGGCCCGAGTTGCCCTTCTCGGGGAGCTGGAAGCGCAGGTGGATCTTGCTGTCGCCGAAGACCTCCTTCGAGACGAACGGAGACGGCGAGGGGCCGACGTTGACCAGCGCGCCGTTGCCCTCCTTGGTCGTGAAGCGCGTGCGGTCGGCCGTGTCGAGCTCGGCGTCGCACAGCGTCCAGCCGGTCGAGCTCCAGCGCCCGAGCGCGTCGCCCCAGGTCAGGAAGAGCCAGCCCTCCGAGCCCGACTCGCGCGCGGGCGGCGGGGGCACGAGCCTGGCGATCATCCGGTCGGTGCGCGGCGCCCCGGGGAGCTGGTTGAGCGTGTAGGCGAACTCGTCGTGCAGGAGCGGCGTCCCGTCGCGCGCCTTCAGACCGTGCAGGCGGACGCGCGTCATGCGCCCGGCGGCCAGCCCGGGGACGGCGACGAGCATCTCGCGCGTGTCCGAGGAGGCCGCCGAGTCGTCGCGCACCGCGAGCGGCGTCAGGTCACGCTCGGGCGAGCCGTACTCCCACCAGTAGTCGTAGTCGTACTGGACGACCTCGATGCGCTCGGGCAGCTCGTATTCCTTCGTGAAGCGGATCCTGAAGCCGCCGCCACCCATGCGCAGGTCGGCGTAGGGCGAGACCCGGGTGATCTCCATCGGAGTCTGGCCCGTCCAGCGCACTCGCGCGACGCCGTCCGCCGGCGAGTAGCCGCCCCAGCCGCGGTTCGTGAGCCCGGCGAGCAGCGTCCCGTCCTCCGCGAACAGCACGCGCACGGCCGAGCCCACGCGCTGGCGCAGCGGCACGCACCAGCCCTGGTACTCGCCCTCGACCTTCTCCAGCGCCCCGCGGATGACCATGCCGTTGGTCATCTCGGCCAGCATGAACTGCCCGCCGAAGGGCCCGAACTTGCCGCCGGTCAGGTCCCAGGCCTGGTTCCCGGGTGAGCGCGACCACTTGTAGGGCAGCCAGATCGCGGCCCGCGCGCGGTCGCTGGCGGCGCGCGCGGGCGGCACGGTGTCGCTCGCGTGCGTGTCGGTCTTGCGGTACTCCTCGGTCCAGTCGAGCGAGGCCGGGTGGCCGTAGAAGCGCCCCGGCTGCACGTGATAGATCGGCGAGGCCGGCATCCAGTCGCCCTGGTTGTCGGTCACGAAGAGGTCGCCCTCGGGGCTGAGCGAGATCCCGCACGGGCTGCGGAAGCCGCTCGCGAGCGGCGTGAGCTTCCCGGTGGGGGAGATCTGGAGCGTCCAGCCGCGGTAGGGGACGGGCGACTTACCGTGCCACCACTTCGGGCTGAAGAAGGAGACGTTGAGCGAGATGTAGTAGTTGCCCTGCGCGTCGACCGGCAGGCCGTAGCCGAACTCGTGGTAGTTGTCCGAGACGCCCCAGGCGTCGCACAGCGTGTCGATGCGATCGCAGCGGCCGTCGTGGTCGTCGTCGTAGAGCCGCGAGAGCTCCTGGCGCTGCATCACGACGATGTCGGCGTCGTGGCCGGGCACGCCCGAGGGCACGACGGCGAGCCCGAGGCCTTCCCACAGGCCCTCGGCGAAGAGCGAGAAGCGCGCGTCCTTCGGATCCTTCGCCAGCGGGTTCTCGACCATCCACACCTGCCCGCGGCGCGTGGAGAGCACCAGCCGCCCGTCCGGCAGGAAGGCCATCCCGCCGACCTCGACCCGCGTGCCCTCGGGCGGCACGAGGTAGTCGACGGCGTAGTACTCGGCCTCCTGCTGGGAGGTCTGGGCGGTGGAAGGGCCGGCCGTCAGGCCGGTCAGGAGCAAGCAACCGATCGTCGTGTGCATCACCGCGAGCCCTCGCGCCATCGTTCCAGCTTCGCCAGGACCTCGCGGTCGAAGTGGGTCAGCACCATCACCGTCAGCACTCGCTCCTGACCCTGCGTGGCGGGAGCGACTCCGGCCGCGAGGGTCAGGGGGCTCTCCGCGGTTTTCTCGAACCCCGCGGCCGGGCTCAGCGCCACGTACAGCGGTGGTCCCTCCATCGGCTGTACGACGAAGAAGCGCTCCTGCGGCTTGCCGCTCGGGTCCCAGGTGCCGTTCGCGACCAGCTTCCCGCCCGGGAAGGCCGGCGCGCGAAGCTCGAGCGCGCTTCCCAGCGAATTGAAGCGGAAGCGCCGCTCGTAGCCGGTTCCCACCTCGGTGCTGACCACTGCAGGCCGTTCCTCGACGTGGGCCAGCTCGCGCGGTCCGTCGCCGAGGTGGTACTCGATCGCCGCCTCCTGCGCGGCGCGCGTGCCGCTCAGGCGCGCGAGCAGCGCCCGGCCCCCGGACAGGAAGGTGCTTGCCGGCTTCCCGCCCTCGACCAGGTGCACGACCTTGCCCAGCGGCTCGAGCGCTGTCCCGCCCCGTCCGGTCCAGTCCGTGCGCTTCACGAACCCGCCCTGGCGCAGCGCGAGCAGGCGCACGTCGTCCACGCGGTACTCGAAGGTGATCCCCGACGGATCGCCGATCAGGAGCCCGCGCGGGTGCGTCGAGAGGCCCTCGCCGAGCGACGGCAGGAGCCCGCGCACGATCAGCGGCCGGTCGTGCACGGCGAGGATCATGTCCTCTTCCTTCACCGCCTCGACCGGCGGCCCGAGCGTCACGACGTAGCTCGCCAGGACGTGGCGATCCGCCTCCGACAGCGACGAGTCGAAGCCCGGCATCGGCGTGCCCGGGATGCCGACCGAGATCGTGCGGAAGAGCGCCTCGGGCGTGTTCCCGAAGGAGAACCCGCCGTCCATGAAGCTGCGCGCGGGCCGGTCGAGC
>DASVAP010000191.1:0-17144 GCA_036376275.1 Planctomycetota bacterium
GACGCGGAGCTGGCCGCTGCGGAGGCGCGCGAGGAGCTCGGCCAGCGCGTGCGCGCGCTGAAGGAGAGTCTGGACGAGCTCGGACCGGTCAACCTGGAGGCGGTGGCGGAGCTCGGCGAGGTCGAGGAGCGCCACGGCTTCCTGGCGACGCAGCGCACCGATCTCGAGGACGCGCGGCGCACGCTCACCGAGACCGTCGAGCGCCTGAACCAGGAGAGCGAGCGCAAGTTCCTCGAGGCCTTCGAGCAGATCCGCGAGCACTTCAAGACGATCTTCCGCCAGCTCTTCGGCGGCGGCCGGGCCGACATCACCCTGCTCGAGGGCGCCGGCCCGCTCGACGCGGGCATCGAGGTCCTGGCGCGTCCGCCGGGGCGCGAGGTGCTGCCGATCAGCCTGCTCTCGGGCGGCCAGCGCACGCTCACGGCGCTCGCGATCCTGTTCGCCGTGTTCCGCTCGCAGCCGAGCCCCTTCTGCATCCTCGACGAGGTCGACGCGGCCCTCGACGATGCCAACGTCGGGCGCTTCCTCGGGCTGCTCACCGAGAACCTCGACGAGACGCAGTTCGTCGTCGTGACCCACAACAAGGGCACGATGGCGGCCTGCAACCTGCTCTACGGCGTGACCATGGCCGTGCGCGGCGTGTCGCACGTCGTCAGCGTGGAGCTGGCGCAGGTGGACGAGATCGTGCCGCCGCGGCGGCGCGAGGCGGTCGCGGTCCCGGGCGAGGCGGCCTCGCCGCCGGCGCGCGCGGAGCGCGGAGCGGAGGCGGAGCTGGTCCCGGCCGAGGTCCGGGTGCGTCCCGGCTCGTAGGAACCCGGAAAAGCCTTTCCCGGATCGGGCTGGGCTTCCGATGAGCCCCGCTCCGGGACCCGGACGCGCGTCCGGGGGCAGCGAAGCTGGTATCCTCCGAACCCGCGCCGGAGAGCAGGCCCGGCGCGTGGGAACGAGGCACACGATGCAGCGAGCGGGCAGGAGCGAGACGGGGCGGTGGGCCGTGCGGCTCGTGCTCGGGCTCTGCCTGGGGGCCGCTCCCTGGGCCGCCCAGGAGCCGGGACGGGAGCCGGGACCAGAGCCCGCACCCGCGCCGCCGGCGGAGGAGTCGCAGGCCGAGCAGCAGGAGAAGCCCTCCGAGCCGCCGCCGGCGCAGGAGACCCCGCCGCAGCCGGAACCGTCCGTGCAGGAAGTGCCGAAGCCGCAGGCGGAGGAGCCCGAGCCCGCGCCGGCGAACCCGGCGCCGACCCTCGAGGATCCGCCGCCCGCCGCGGCCGCGCCGGTCTCGACCGGTGACGTGCTCGTGCCCCCGCAGCCGGCCTACGCCTTCCTCGAGGACCGCGACTCGTTCCTCGCGCGCTGGCAGGCGAGCGGGCTGGTGCAGCCGCTGGCGCTCGGGACCAGCGCCGGCGGGCGCGAGCTGTTCGCCGTCCAGTTCGGCGCCCCGGGCGCGCGCCCGCTGGCGGAGCGCACCACGCTGTTCCTCCTCGGCGGGCTCGACGGCGTGTCGATGGCCGGCTCGCAGGCGGTGCTCTCCACGGTGAGCGAGCTGCTGGCCGATCCCGGCCGGCTGCCGCCCGAGGTGGCCTTCGTGGCCGTCCCCTGGGCCAACCCGGACGGGCTGGCGCGCTGGCGCGCGAGCGGCACCGGCGACGGGCGCAACGACCGCACGATCGACGACGACGGCGACGGCGAGGTCGACGAGGACGGCCCCGACGACCTGGACCGCGACGGGATGGTCCTCGAGATGCTGCTCGAGGACCCGCTCGGGCCCTGGGTGCGCGCCGCCGATCCGCGCTTCCTGCGCAGCGCGCGCGAGGGCGAGGCCCCGCGCTACCTGCGCCTGCGCGAGGGGCTCGACGACGACGGCGACGGACGCTTCAACGAGGACGGTCCGGGCGGCGTGCTGCTCGACCGCAACTTCCCGGTCGGCTGGGAGGACTGCAAGGGGCCCGAATCCGGGCCCTGGCCGCTCTCGGAGCCCGACGCCAAGGCCCTGGCCGAGCTCCTGATGGCGCGCCGCGCGGCGGTGGTGCTCGTGTTCCAGGGCAACCACGGTCTGCTCGCGAGCCCCGGCGGGCGCACGCGCGCGGAGCACGCGCTGCCGCTCCCCGAGGACGGCCCGACCTACCGGCGCCTGGCGGAGGTCTTCTCGTCCCACGCCCAGCGCGACCAGGCCCAGGCGGTCTCGCTGGCCGAGGCGCGCGGCGAGCCCTGGCCGGGCTCGCTGGTCGACTGGTCCTACGCGGCCCTGGGCGCGCTGGCGATGGAGATCGGCGTGTGGGGGCCGGAGGTCGAGGTCGGACGTCGCGGTCCGGTCGACGCGCAGTTCAAGGGTCCCGAGGGCAACGGCAAGAACGGCGCCGCTCCGGGACCGAGCGTGCCGGAGATCGGGCTCGAGCAGGCCTGGGCGCGCTGGCTCGACGACACGCGCGGGGGCAGCGGCTTCCTCGACTGGCAGCCCGTGCAGCTCGGCGGCCAGCCGGGCGCCTGGGTCGGCGGCTGGGAGCCGGACACGATCCTCAACCCGCCGCTCGACGCCCTGCCGGAGGCGCTCGCGGGCCTGACCGGCTTCGTGAGCGATCTGGCCAGCTCGCTGCCGCGGCTCGAGATCGACGCCGTGGCGCGGCGCGAGGGCAAGGTGTGCCTGGTCAAGGCGCGCGTGAAGAACTCGGGCCTCCTGCCCTCGGGCGTCGGCCCGGGCTCGCACGCCAGCGCGGTGCGGCTGCGGCTGGTGGTCTCGCCCGGCATGACGCTGCGCGCCGGCCAGCTCGAGACGGTGGTCGGGCACCTGCCCGGCCGCGGCACGAGCGACGAGTACGGCTGGCTCCTGATCGCGCCCGAGGGCGCGCTGCTGCGCATCGTGGCCGAGTCCGCCTGGTCCGCGCCGATCGAGCGCGAGGTGCGGCTGTGATCGCGCCCGCACTGCTCGCGCTCCTCCTGGCGAGCGTGCGCCAGGAGGTGCCGCCCTCCCCCGCGCCTGCTCCCGACGGTGGAGAGGCGCAGGGCGAGTCGGAGCGGAAGCAGGAGGGCGGGGACGCGCCCCCGGTGGAGGTGCCGCCGCAGGAGGTGCCACGGCCCGCTCCCTCCGACGTGCCGGCCGATCTCCCGCCGGCCGCCGGCGAGGCCGCGCCGCCGCCGCCCCAGGCGGAGAATCCGGCGCCGTCAGCCTCCACGCTGCCGCCGGCCCACCCGCCGGTCACCTGGCCGCTCTCCAGCGAGGCGCTGGCCGCGCACCTGCGCGGCATCGCCGAGGCGCACCCGACGATCGCGCTCCTGGAGACGCTCGATCGCAGCGCGCAGGGGCGCGAGATCCTGGTGCTGCGCCTGGGCCTGCGCGACGGAGGCGAGGCCGCGCGCCCGACGCTGCTGCTGGCCGATCACCACGGGCGGGCCTCGGCCGGCCCGGAGGCGATGGTGGCGCTGGCCTGGCGCCTGGCGAGCGCCCACGAGCAGGACGAGGGCGTGCGCGCGCTCCTCGCGCGCGCGAGCCTGGTGCTGGCACCGGCCCTCGATCCCGACGCGCGCAGCGAGTCCGTGGCGACCCTGCAGCTCGGAGCGAGCTCGGTCGAGCCGGTGGCCGCGGCCCCGGCCGCGCGCGCCCCGCTGGCGCGCTTCGAGCGCAACTTCCCCTCCGGCTGGCAGCCGGAGACGCGCCGCGCGGGCTCCGGGCGCGTCTCGCTCTCGATGCCCGAGACGCTGGCCGCGACGCGCTTCCTGGCCGGCCTGGACGCCTGCTCGGTCGTGCTCGGCTTCGCGCCCACCTCGCCGCCGGGCCAGCCCTATGCGGGGGCCGAGCTCCCGGCCGGCGACCGCGAGGTCTTCCAGCGCCTGGCCGCGGCCCTCGAGCGGCCCGGGGCGCGCGCGCTGATCCCCTGGTACGAGCACGGCTCGCCGGGCGGCGGCTTCTTCGACTTCGCCTACCAGGCGCGCGGCATCTACCCGCTCTTCTTCGCGCTGCCGTCCGAGGAGGAGCTGACGCGCACGGGCGCGGCACCCTTCGTGGCCGAGGTCGGCGAGCGCGTGCTGGGCTGCCTGGCGCTCCTGCCGCGCGTCGAGCTGGCCCAGGAAGCCTTCGAGCGCGTGGCGCCCGACACCTGGCAGCTCGACCTGCGCCTGGTGAACGCCGGGCTCGTGCCGACCGCGAGCGCGCTGGTCGGGCATCGCGGGGTGCGCGCCGACGTCGTGCTCGCCCTGGCCGGGGCCAAGCTGCTGGCCACGGCGCACCGCGCCCGCAGCGGGACCGAGTACACGCCGGTCTTCGAGGTCCGGACACCGCTCTCGGCTGGCACCCTCGCCGGTGGGGAGGAGCGCTGGCTGCGGCTCCTGATCGAGGCGGGCCCGGGCGCCGCGGTGAGCGTGACGGCCTCCTCCCCGTGGGCGGGAAGGGCCCAGCTGCGCCTGACGTTGCCCTGAGCGCGGCAACTCCTTCCGGATCGCGCGCGGGCTGCCTCTCCGCGGGCCGAATCCCGCCGCGCGCGGCCATGGCCTAGGAGCGGATGTCGGCCGCGCCTCCAGGGACGAGAGTCGTCCGGACCTCCAGTCCCGCGCGCCGTGCTTTCGAAGAGGGGACGCGGCCCCTCCCCGGCCGACGCGCGTCCCACCGAGCTCCACATGGATCATCCGCAGTCGCTGCTGGACGCCGTCCAGCGCAGCCTCCACACCGAGCAGTACGCCGCCCTGCACTGGGAGGGCTCGCTACGCGACTACGTGGCCCTGGCCGAGCGCAACCCGGCCGTGGCGCGCAACGCGTGGCAGCGCCTGCTCGACATGATCGAGTTCCACGGCTACGAGGCGGCCGGGAAGCGCGGGGCGGCGCCGCGCTGGAAGCTGTTCGACGATCCCTTCGACCGCGGGCGCGACGCCGTCTACGGCCTCGACGAGGAGCTGAACCACCTGGTGCAGGTCTTCCGCGCCGGGGCCCAGAACCTGGGGCCCGAGAAGCGCGTGATCCTGCTGCACGGGCCGGTGGGCTCGGCCAAGAGCACGATCGTGCGCCTGCTCAAGCGCGGGCTCGAGGCCTACAGCGCGACCGACGCGGGCGCGCTCTACACCTTCGCCTGGCACGTGGACGGCGAGGTCGTGCCCTCGCCGATGAACCAGGACCCGCTGCTCCTGGTGCCGGTCGAGGCCCGGCGCGAGGTCGAGCGGCGCCTGAACAAGGGCCTCAAGCGCGGCTACCGCATCGAGCTCAACGGCGAGCTGGACCCGGTCAGCCGCTTCCACTATCGCGCGCTGATGGAGCGCTACAAGGGCGACTGGAGCCGCGTGATCGAGCACGTGCGCGTGCGGCGCTTCGTGCTGTCGGAGAAGGACCGCATCGGCATCGGCACGTTCCAGCCCAAGGACGAGAAGAACCAGGACTCGACCGAGCTGACGGGCGACGTGAACTACCGGCGCATCGCCGAGTTCGGCAGCGACTCGGACCCGCGCGCCTTCAACTTCGACGGCGAGTTCAACGTCGCCAACCGCGGCCTGCTCGAGTTCGTCGAGGTGCTCAAGCTCGACGTGGCCTTCCTGTACGACCTGCTGGGGGCCAGCCAGGAGCACGCGATCAAGCCCAAGAAGTTCGCGCAGACGCACATCGACGAGGTGATCATCGGGCACACCAACGAGCCCGAGTACCGCAAGCTCCAGAACAACGAGCTGATGGAGGCCTTCCGGGATCGCACGATCAAGATCGACGTGCCCTACAACCTCTCGGTCGCCAACGAGGTGCGCATCTACCGGCGCCAGTTCAACCCGGAGGTGATCAAGAGCCCCTTCATCGCGCCGCACACGCTCGAGGTGGCGGCCCTGTGGTCGGTCATGACGCGCCTGGAGGACCCGACGCACCCGAACCTGTCGGTGCTGCAGAAGGCGCGTCTCTACGCGGGCGAGGAGGTGCAGGGCTTCACCACCGAGAACGTGCGCGAGATGCGCGAGTCGGCCGCGCGCGAGGGCATGGCCGGGATCTCGCCGCGCTACGTGCAGGACTCGATCGCCGCGGCGCTGGTGAGCGGCAAGGAGTGCGTCGGGCCGCTGGACGTGCTGCGCAAGCTCGAGAACGGGCTGCGGCACCACAGCCTCCTGACCAACGAGGACCTGCGCAAGCGCTACGGGCAGCTCATCGCCCATGCGCGCGAGGAGTACGAGGAGATCATCAAGCACGAGGTCCAGGTGGCCGTGGCCGCCGACCGCGAGGCCGTCGACCGGCTGTGCGCCAAGTACGTCGACAACGTCAAGGCCTACACCACGCGCGAGAAGGTCATCGACGCCAACGGCCGCGAGCGCGACCCGGACGAGCGCCTGATGCGCTCGATCGAGGCCAAGATCGACATCCCCGAGTCGCGCAAGGACGACTTCCGGCACGAGCTGATGAACTACATCGCCGCGCTGCACATCGAGGGGCGCACCTTCGACTACCGCCAGAACAAGCGCCTGACCCGCGCGCTGGAGCTCAAGCTGTTCGAGGACCGCCGCGACACGATCCAGCTCACCAGCCTGGTCTCGACCGTGGTCGACCCCTCGACGCGCGAGAAGATCGACGTCATCCGCCAGCGGCTCTCGGAGCGCTTCGGCTACGACGAGAAGAGCGCCGAGGAGGTCCTGCAGTACGTGGCCGCCCTGTTCGCGCGGGGCGACGCCAAGCGCAGCACCCCGGAGGCCGCCTGACCCCGCACGGGCTCCGCACCGCGTGCGGAGCGACGCCATGTTCCGCATCGAGTCCGATCGCGCCCGCTTCCGCGAGATCGTGCGCGGGCGCATCCGCGCCGACCTGCGCCGCTACCTCTCGACCGGCGAGCTGATCGGGCGCGCCGGCGAGCACGCCGTCTCGATCCCGCTGCCCCAGATCGAGCTGCCGCGCTTCGTGTTCGGCGAGAACCCGCGCGGCAAGGGCGGCAAGGGCGAGGGCGAGGGCGAGGCGGGGGAGGGCGAGGCCAGCGAGGGCGAGGGTGGCGGCGCGGCCGGCAACCAGCCGGGCGCCCACATCCTGGAGGTCGAGGTCGAGCTGGACGAGCTGGCCGAGATGCTGGGCCAGGAGCTGGAGCTGCCGCGCATCGAGCCGCGCGGCGTCAAGGAGCTGGCCAGCGACGGCGGGCGCTACAACGGCCTGCGCGCCACCGGCCCGGACTCGCTGCGCCAGTTCCGGCGCACCTTCAAGAACGCCCTGCGGCGCACGCTGGCGAGCGGCGCCTACGACGCGACCGACCCGCGCATCGTGCCGATCCGCGAGGACTTCCGCTTCCGCATGCGTCGCGCCTGCCCGGCGCCGGAGTCCTCGGCCGTGGTCTTCCACATGATGGACGTCTCCGGCTCGATGGGGCGCGAGCAGAAGGAGATCGTGCGCATCAAGGCCTTCTGGATCGATACCTGGCTGCGCAGCCAGTACAAGAACCTCGAGGTCGTCTACATCGTGCACGACGCGGTCGCGCGCGTGGTCGACCAGAAGACCTTCTTCCACCTGCGCGAGTCGGGCGGCACCAAGATCTCCTCGGCCTACGAGCTGTGCCTCAAGCAGGTGGCCGAGAAGTACCGGCCCGAGGACTGGAACATCTACCCGTTCCACTACTCCGACGGCGACAACTGGTCGGCGCGCGACACCGAGCTGTGCATCTCGATGCTGCGCGACGAGATCCTGCCGCGCGTCAACCAGTTCTGCTACGGGCAGGTCAAGAGCGCGCACGGCTCGGGCCAGTTCAAGAAGGACCTCGACGGGGCCCTCGGCGACGAGGAGATCCTGGTCACGGCCAGCGTCAACGACCGCGGCGACGTGCCCGAGGCGATCAAGGCCTTCCTGGGCAAGGGGCGCTGAGCATGCGGCTGCGCAGCGACCTCCCGCCGGCGCTCAAGTTCCAGGCGGTCATCATCGAGGACGCCGCGCGCAAGGCCGGGCTCGACTTCTTCGACGTGGTCTTCGAGCTGCTCGACGCGCGCGACGTGAACGGCGTGGCGGCCTACGGCGGCTTCCCGGTGCGCCATCCCTCGTGGCGCTTCGGGATGGAGTACGAGCGCCTCGAGAAGGGCCGCCAGTGGGGTCTGTCGAAGATCTACGAGCTGGTCATCAACAACGACCCGACCTACGCCTACCTGGTGCGCTCCAACTCGCTGATGGAGCAGAAGCTCGTCATGGCCCACGTCTACGGCCACGCCGACTTCTTCAAGAACAACCTGTGGTTCGCGCCCACCGAGCGGAAGATGCTCGACGCGATGGCGAACCACTCGACGCGCGTGCGCCGCTACGTCGACGTGGTCGGGCTGGAGGCGGTGGAGCGCTTCCTCGATCAGGTCCAGTCGCTCGACACCCTGATCGATCCCTTCCTCCCGCGCCGCGAGCAGGGCCATCCGCCGGAGGCGCGTAGCCTGTACGCGCCGCCCTCGGAGCGCTCGCTGCGCGTGCTGGACGCGCTGACGACGCCGGCCTTCGGCCCGGTGGCCGAGGCGCCCGCCCCGGCGCCGCGCCCGGTGCACCGGCGCGCGCCGCCGACCTACGACGTGCTCGGGTTCCTGGGCGAGCACGCGCCGCTCGAGCCCTGGCAGCGCGACGTGGTGCAGCTCGTGCGCGAGGAGGCCTACTACTTCGCGCCCCAGCGCATGACCAAGATCATGAACGAGGGCTGGGCCTCGTTCTGGCACTCGCGCCTGCTTACGGGCGGGATCCTCGAGCCCTCCGAGGTGCTCGACTTCGCCGACTGCCACTCGGCCGCGACCGCCTCGGGTCCGGGGATGCTCAACCCCTACAAGCTGGGCCTGGAGCTCTTCCGCCACGCCGAGCGCCTGGGCGAGGACGTCTTCCGCCTGCGCTGCGTGCACAACGACGTCTCGCTGATCCACAAGCTGGTCGACGAGGAGTTCGCCGAGCGCTTCCTGCGCCCGTGCCTGCCGCGCCCGGCCGGCGAGGGCACGCCCCCGGACTGGAAGGCGGTCAAGTCCTGGTGCCTGCAGCAGCTCGCCTGGGGTGGCCTGCCGCAGATCGAGCTCGTGGCCGCCGACGGCGACGGCCAGGGCGAGCTGGTCCTCGTCCACCACCACGACGGCCGCGACCTGTCGCTGGCGCGCGCGCAGGCGACGCTCCTGAACCTGGCGGCCCTGTGGCGCCGGCCGGTCGTGCTGCACACGCTGGTGGAGCGTCAGGGGCGCAGGCTGGTCGCGCGGGACGGCGAGGTCGTCGTGCACGAGGCCAGCGAGGGCGAGGCGCGCCGCGCGGCCGAGGGACCCGCGGCCCGGCGCGAGGTGGGCTGACGCTCCAGGCCCTGCCGGAAGGGCCCGCTCGCTTGCGGGGGCCGGTGAGGGGCGACAGACTCTGCGCTCCATGCTGCGCGCCCGTCCCCTCCTCCTGCCGCTCCTCGGGGCCCTGGCCGCCTGCCGCGAGGGCACGGAGCAGACGGGCGACTTCCTGCCGGTCGTGGCCGTGCCGGAGGGCACGCAGTCCTGCGCGCCGACCGGGACGCCCATGAGCGCGGTCGCGGTCTTCTCGGATCCGGACTTCGGGCTCCTGAGCCAGATCGCCGCGGCGACCGGCGCGGCCGGGGCCGACACGCTCTACTGGAGCGCGCGCGACGGCAGCATCCACGAGCTCACCCTTCCGAGCGGCGGAGGCGCCAGCGACGCGGTGCTGCTCCCGGCCGGCACGATCGAGGCCGACTACCTCCTGCCGGGCATCACCGACCCGGCGCAGGTCTCGGGCCTCGCGGTGCTCGACTCGGCCTTCCTGGTCGTGGCCGAGCACGCCTCGAACACCCTGATCCTGGTGGACCGCGCCGCGCCCGTGACGGTGCGGCGCCTGGCGGGCGTGCTCGACCCCGATGGCGGCTTCTCGAGCGGCAGCGGCGGCGACATCCGCTTCGACTTCGAGGCTCCGGTGCCGCTGCTGGTCGACGTGAGCGGCGTCGTGTGGGTGGGGGACACGCAGAACCACGCGCTGCGCAGCGTGACGACGAGCGGCGTGCCCGAGGCCTTCACCGTGGCCGGCTCGGGCGCGGCCGGCGCGGGGGAGGGGAGCCTGGCGCTCACGCGCTTCGACACGCCGAGCGGGCTCGCGGCGAGCTGCCTGGGCGAGCTCCTGGTGGTCGAATCCGGCGCGGCCGGTGCCGGCGGGCACGTGCTGAAGAGCCTGCGCCTGGGCGGGGCCTCGCCCTTCGGCGGCCTGGAGGGCCTGGCCCAGGTCCTGGCCGGCGACGGCACCGAGGCGACGATCGAGGGCGTCGGCACACAGGCCCAGCTCGGCCGTCCGGTCGGGCTCGTGGCCAGCGCCGACGGTCGGGTCTACTGGATCGACACGAGCGGCCCGGCCGTCCTGCGCCGCCTCGATCTCGCGACCGGCGTGGCCGATTGCCCGCTCTCGCCGGACTGCGTCAGCGCCGTCGTGCCGCCGGGCTTCTTCACGGGCGAGACCTTCTCCCTGGCGGTCGGCGAGTCCGGGGATCTGTACGTGCTCGGCGCCTCGGCCGCCGGCGGCACCGTCTGGCGCGTGGCTCCGTGAGCCCCGGGCGCGCGCGCCACCTTCCATGAAGCTCTCGATCGTCATCCCCGTCTTCAACGAGGAGCGCACGCTGGCGACCCTGATCGGGCGCGTGCTGGCGGTGCCCTACGAGAAGGAGCTGATCATCGTCGACGACGCCTCGACCGACGGCTCGTCGCGCATCATGGAGGAGCTGGCCGCGCGGCACCCGGGCCTGCGCCTCATCCGCCACGCGCAGAACCGCGGCAAGGGTGCGGCCCTCGCCACGGGGCTGCGGCAGGTGACGGGCGACATCGTGCTGATCCAGGACGCGGACCTCGAGTACGACCCGGCCGACTATCCGGCGCTGCTCAAGCCGCTCGAGGACGGCCACGCCGACGTCGTCTTCGGCAGCCGCTTCCTGGGCGGGCCATTCCAGCGTGTGCACCTCTACCACCACTACCTCGGCAACCGCTTCCTGACGGCGCTCTCGAACCTGTTCACCAACCTCAACCTGACCGACATGGAGACCTGCTACAAGGTCTTCCGGCGCGAGGTGGCGGACAAGCTCGACATCCAGAGCCGCGGCTTCGCGGTCGAGCCCGAGATCACCGCCAAGGTGGCGCGCCTGAAGGTGCGGGTGTACGAGGTGCCGATCCGCTACGCGGGACGCGACTACGCCGCCGGCAAGAAGATCCGCCCGCGCGACGGTTTCATCGCGGTGTGGGCGATCGTGCGCTGGGGGCTGTTCAAGTAGCTCCTCCGGGGGAGAGGAGGAGCGCGGAGACGCGGAGGGAAGACGCGGAGGACGCGGAGACGGAGGGGAGGAGGGCAGAAGGGGAGGAGGGGCAGAAGGGCTCCGCGCCCGCCTTCTTCTTCCCCTGAGCGCGGGCGGGACCTCCCGGGAGGCGCGGTCGCTCAGGCGCTCTCCTGCGCGCGCTGCAGCAGCCCGAGCCCGAGCGCGAGCAGCGCCACCACCAGCGCCGGACCGATCCACGTCGGTCCGTCGAGGCGCTGCGCCAGGTCCACCCAGGCCAGGTGACGGAAGCCGCGCGCGCGCTCCCAGCGCGGCGAGACGCGCGCGTCGCTCTCCAGGTAGTAGAGCTCGCGCACGGGGAAGCTTTCGCCCAGCCCGGCCACGCGGTGGCGCAGGATGCGCCAGTGGGCCCAGGGCGCGGCGAAGCGCCAGTCGAACTTGCTGGCGACGAAGCGCTGGTCGTCCAGCACCGCCTCGGCCTCGGCGCGCGCCTCCGGATCGACCGGCAGCGCGCCCTCCGGCGCCGGCCAGGCGAGCGGCGCCGCCTGCAGGGTCAGGTCGAGGTTGGTCGTGTACTCGACCAGCACGCCGCCCAGCGCGGCCCCGCCGCCCGCGACGAGCAGCACGCCGGCCGCCAGCCGCGACGAGGTGCGCTCCCAGGCCAGCCCGAGCGTGATCCCGAGCGGGAACCACAGGAACGGGATCAGCGGCAGGACGTAGCGCGGCCCGTAGCTCCAGGCGCCGTGCCAGCTCGGGATCAGGACGTGCGGCAGGCCGATCGCGAGCACGAGCCCGGCGACGAGCAGCGGCACGGCCAGCTCGCCTCGGCGCAGCGCGTGCGCGAACCAGGGCACGACCAGCAGCAGGCCCGGCGCGAGGTAGAGCAGTCCCGAGCCCGGCGAGAGCGTGACCCCGAGCAGCCCCTGCCAGGGCGCGCGCAGGAACCAGTCCAGGCCGACCACGCCGCCGTAGCCGGTCTCGAGCGGATCGCCGAAGCGCGCGTGGTTCGTCCACAGGAAGAGCGCCAGGCACGCCAGGGCCGGCGCCAGGCCCGTCGCCAGCGCGCCGAGCGGCAGCCCGCGCCCGCCGCTGCGCGCCTCCTGGAGCACGCGCAGGACGAAGAACAGCACCAGCACCGCCACGGCCGGGGCCAGCACGGGGCGCGTGAGGAAGGCGAGCCCCAGGGCCGCCCCGAAGCCCGCCAGCGTCCGCAGCCGCGGGTTGCGGCCGCGCTCCATGCGCTCGAGCGCGCCCTGGGCCAGCACGAAGGCCAGGAACAGGAAGGCCGTGGCCTGCACGTCGCTCAGCGTCCCGCGCGCCTGCGGCCAGGCGAAGGTCAGGAGGCCGTAGGAGAGCCCGCACAGCAGCGCGTGCAGGCGCCGCGCGCCGGAGCGTCGCGCGGCCAGCACGATCAGTGCCCCGGTCAGGGCCCCGAGCAGCGGGTTGCGCAGGCCGACGAGGAGGTGCTCGAAGTACTCGCTGCGCGCGATGCCCAGCTCGGTCGTGGCGCGGTGGCGCTCCTCGACCGCCGGGAAGATCCGGCCCACGAAGCTGCCGGCCACGTAGAAGGGGAAGGCGACCAGGGCCTGGCCGATGCCGGACCAGGAGAAGGCCTCCTGCTCGCGCCCTGGCCCGCCGCGGCGCACGTTGAAGCCCTGGCGACCCTGGTGCGCGATCGAGACGATCGCCTCGGCCTCGGGCGTGCCGCCGAGCGCGAAGCTCTGGCGCCGCACCAGCGCGCTCGTCGTCTGGAACTCGACCTCGGCGTCCGGGTTCTCGGGCAGGCCACTGAAGGTCGCCAGGTAGGCCGCGAGCAGGAAGCAGAACACGGCCCACGCGATCGTGCGGTCGGTCGCCAGCACGGCCTGGGCGCGGAGGAAGGGGCTCAAGGCGCCCGGTATTGACCGCATGGCTTGCCGCGAAAGCAAGCCTGGGGCTGGGCTCGTCGTCCGGAAAGCCCCGGGCGGCGCTACACCGCGAGCGCGGCGCCGATGCGCTCCTGCTCGGCCACCACCAGGCGCACGTCCGTGCGGCCCGCGCGCTCCAGCACGCCCTGCGCGCTCGCCAGGGCCAGCTCGGGGCGGTTGTTCGTGGCCGAGAGGTGCACGAGCACGAGCGTGTGCAGCTCGGGCGCCAGCGCGAGGGCCAGCAGCTCGGCCGCCTGCGCATTGGAGAGGTGCCCGCGCGGCCCACCCACGCGGCGCTTGAGGGCCGGCGTGTAGGGACCGCGGGCGAGCAGCTCGGCGTCGTGGTTGAACTCGAGCGCCAGCACGTGCACCCCGGCCAGCGCGCGCCCGACGGCCGGGTCGGCGGCGCCGAGGTCGGTGCACAGCGCCAGGCGCCGCCCGCCGTGCTCGAGGACCAGGGCGAAGGTCGGGTCCGCGTCGTGGGGCAACGGCACGGTGGCGAGCGCGAGCTCGTCGCCGCCGCGCGCGGCGCGCACCGTCACGCGGCCCCCGGCCGGCAGCGCGCAGGTCGCGCGCGCGCCGCGCAGCGAGGCGTTGGCGAGGAGCCCGACGCTGCAGTAGACGCGCGCCCCGCTCTTGCGCGCCAGCAGCCCGGCCGAGCGCGCGTGGTCCAGGTGCCCG
Source organism: Planctomycetota bacterium (assembly GCA_036376275.1). Lineage (GTDB taxonomy): Bacteria > Planctomycetota > UBA1135 > UBA1135 > JABFRZ01. The sequence continues at coordinate 13,757 of DASVAP010000191.1, forward strand.
TGCGTCAGCACGATCGCGTCCAGGCGGTGCGGCGGCAGGCGCGCGGCCGCGAGGCGCTGCTCCAGGGCGTCGATCGGCAGGCCCGCGTCGAGCAGGAGCGCGAGCTCGCCGGCGCGCACGAGGGCCGCGTTGCCGCCGCTGCCGCTGGCCAGGACCTGGAGCTGCACGCGCTACGCCTGCGGCTCGCGGTTCAGGAGCTCGAAGGCCAGCACGCCCACCAGCACGAGCAGCGACAGGGCCGCGCCCCAGCGCAGCGAGGCCGGGGCGTACTCGAACTCGACCGTGCTCGCGCCCGCCGCGAGCGGCACGGCGCGGTAGGCGTGGTCGGCGCGCACGAGCGGCACCGTGCGCCCGTCCACGCGCGCCTGCCAGCCGCGCGCCCACTGCTCGTGCAGGACCAGCGTGCCGCCCTGCGAGCCGTCGAGGCGCAGCACCACGCGACTCTTCGACGGGCGCTCGACCGCCGTGATCGTGGCGGGGGCCCAGCCGGGCCCCGGCTCGAAGGGCGGGAGCAGGCCGGCGTGCTCGGGCGCGACGAGCGTGGCCGCCTCGAAGCCGCCCTGCGCCAGGGCCTCCAGGACCTGCGCGTCGCTGGTCGCCTCCAGGGCGCGCGGCACGACGCGCGCGACCGGCAGGGCCCCGAGGCGGCGGTAGACGCAGAAGCCCTCGCGCTCCGAGAGCGGCGCGAGCCGCGGATGGGCGAGGGGCAGCACCGAGAGCACCGCCTGGGCCCGCAAGAGGTCGAGCAGCGGGTGCGCGAGGAGCTCCGCGTCCGGCAGGGGCGCGACGTGGTTGCGCCGCTGCATGCGCGCGTCGATGCGCGCCGCCAGCTCGGCCGCCGGGGCGGGCGTGAAGGTCGGGTAGGGCGTCAGCTCGGCGATGCCGTAGGGCACGAGCAGGTTCGGGCGCGCCAGGCGCTGGCTCTCGGCCAGGTCGGGCGTCGGATCGACGCGCAGGACGCGTCCGTCGCCGGCGGCCTCGCGCACGAGCTCGATCCCGGGCGAGGGCGGGAAGAGCCCGTCGGTCAGGATCGAGCGCCCCTGGACGTCGCGCGCCGAGGCCAGGAAGCCCTCGACCAGGACCAGCGCGGCGAGGGGCAGCCAGAGGCCGAGCTCGGCGCGCGCCGTGCGCGCCGCGATGCCGGCCACGGCCAGCAGGGCCGAGAGCGCGAGCAGCGCCTGCGGGCCGCGCTCGACGAAGGACGGGCACAGCGCGAAGGGCAGGGCCGCGGCCAGCACCGGCACCGCGACCCCGGCCACGATCCCGGCCGCGCGCGGCCCCTCGCCGAAGCGCGGCGCGCGCCGGTCGAGGAGCAGCGCCGCCAGGCCCGCCAGCAGCACGGCCAGCGCCGCCGCGCCGGTGCGCGCCAGCGACTCGCGCAGGTGCTCGCCGGCCGCGATGCGCCCGGCCAGCGGCAGGCGCGCCTCGACCAGGGCCGCGGTCGTGCCCGGATGGCGCTCGATCAGCGTGTGCTCGAGCTCGGCGGCAAAGGTGCGCGGCTCGAGCGCGCTCCAGGCCTGCAGCGCGGCCAGGGCGACGAGCAGCGCGCCGACGAGCAGCGTCCCCAGCGCCCGCGGCCGGCGCGCGAGCACGGCCTCGAGCCCCAGCGCCGCCAGCCACGGCCACAGGATCCAGCCCAGGGCCAGCACGCGCCCGGGCGCGCCGAGGCCGAGCCCGGGCAGGTGGTAGAGCAGGCTCACCAGCGGCCAGCCCTGCGCGAAGGCGAGGCACAGGAGCATGAGCCCGCCCGGAAAGGCCGCGCGCCGCGGATCGGCCGCGAGGCCCGCCAGCGCGAGCAGCACGAGCACGACCAGTGCGTAGGTGTTCCACTCGAGCACGTTCGCGCCCTCGGCCGCGGCGGCGCGCGCCGCCGGCGTCAGCCACCAGGCGAGCGGCAGGTTCGCGCCCGGCGTCGGATCGTCGCTCGGCCCGACCAGCTCGGGCACCACGAGACCCAGGGTCGTGCTGGGCGGGAGCGCGCTCGCGCGCGTCACCTCCGGCGTCTGCGAGCCGCGCAGCGAGGCCCCGGCCGCCTCGAACAGCGGCAGGACCCAGAAGGCCGAGCCCGCCACGCCGAGCCCGCACAGGAGGCCCGCGCCAGCCAGCCGACGGGCTCCCGCCCGCGGCGCGACGGCGCCAGCCCACGGCCCGAGCCGCACGAGCGCATACAGGGCCGTCGCGCACAGCACGAAGACCGACAGGCTCACCATCCCGCCCAGGAACGAGAGCGCCAGCGCGAGCACGAGCGCCAGCCGGCTCCCGCGCCGCCCGCGCGCCAGCCCCTCGACCGCCCACAGCGCCCAGGGCAGCCACAGGACCGAGTCGACCTTCATGTAGTAGTGCAGGTTCGCGAGCCCGAAGCCGCCGAGCTGCACGCCCAGCGCGCCCAGCAGCGCGGCGCGCGGGTCGAGCGCGAGCCGCCGAAGGAAGAGCCAGGTGCCGAGGCCCGCCAGGAAGAGCGCGAGCATGGCCAGCGGCGCCGCCGCGCGCTCGGGCGGCAGGAGCAGCGCCAGCCAGTTCGGCGGATAGCCGAGGGCTGCCACGTTGCCGCCGAAGAGCGGCATGCCCAGCGTCTGCAGCGGCTCCCAGGCGGGGAAGTGTCCGGCGCCGAGCTCCGCGCGCGCCGCCACCTGGTCCACCAGGAACGGGTAGACGCGGTCGCCCATCGTCGGGTGGATCTCGCGCCGCGCGACCTCGGCCGCGGCCGGGTTCTCGCTCGCCAGGGGCTCGTCGACGACCGGCAGGAAGGGCAGGAAGACCTCTCCGGCCGCCAGGATCGGCCCGAAGAGCAGGACGGGCACCACGAGCAGGGCCGCGATCCAGCGGGCCGATCCCGTCGTCGAGCCGGCGGGCCGAGCGGGGGTCGAGGGCTCCGCCATGCGTCGCCGGGAAGCGTACCGGTCGCGCGCGGCGGTTCCTACGATGGGGGGATGAAGCCCGTGCGTGCCGCGCTCCCGTTCCTGGCCCTCTTCGCGACCCTGGCCTGCTCGGCCCCGACCAGCGCCGTGCGCGCGCCGGACGCGCTCGCCCCGGAGGCCTCGCGCCTGGCGCAGGACGTGCGCTGGCTGGCGGCCGACGCGCGCGAGGGGCGGCGTGCGGGCACGAGCGGCGAGGCCGAGGCGGCGCGCTGGATCGCGCAGCGCATGGAGGCGCTCGGGCTCGAGCCGGCCGGGAGCGAGGGCTACTTCCAGGGCTTCGAGGTGCCGCTGCCGCCGCGCGACGGCGGAGGCTCGCGCCTCGAGGCGAGCGTGAGCGACATGCGCCTCGTCAGCGAGCCGGGCGAGCTCGTGCCGCTCTTCTGCTCGGCCGGCGGCACGGTCGAGGGGCCGCTCGTCTTCGCCGGCTACGGGATCGCCGACGCGGACCTCGGACGCGACGACTTCGCGGG
>DASVAP010000195.1:0-17370 GCA_036376275.1 Planctomycetota bacterium
CGCGCACCCCGACGTCCAGCGCCCGGTTGCGGCACACGCGGAACAGCCACACGGTCGGATCGTCGCCCAGCGCTCCTCGCCCGGCCCGCACCAGCCGCAGGAACACGTCCTGGACCGCATCACGCGCCCGCTCCAGGTCCCCCCGGCACAGCCGCCGCGCGTAGGCCAGCAGCGGCCCCTCGTAGCGCTCCAGCAGGCCGCGGATCCAGCTCTCGTCGGCCTGTCTGGGTCTGGGCATCGCTTCCGGACTCTCCGCCCGAGAACAACGGCCTGCCGCCCGACCTCTTAGGGAAAACCTCCGGATTCCGTCCCCCCCCCGGGACCGCCAGACTCCAGCCCGGCCTCTTCCTCCCCTCCTTCCCTCTCCGCGCCCTCCGCGTCCGCCCTCCGCGTCTCCGCGCTCCTCCGCCTCTTCTCCTGACCCAGCAGGAGCGCGGAGGACGCAGAGGGAGGACGCGGAGGACGCGGAGAAGAGCACGGAGAGGCCCACCCGGAGGGAATTGAAACCGTAGGGGGGAGCAGGCGATCTTCTCGGCATGCTCACCGAGCTCGTCATCCGGGACCTGGCGTTGATCGAGGCGGCCGAGGTCGAGCTCGCCGCGGGCCTGAACGCGCTGACGGGCGAGACCGGGGCCGGGAAGAGCCTCTTCGTCGGCTCGCTCGAGCTCCTGCGCGGCGAGACGCCGCGCGGCGGGGCCGCCTCCTGGATCCGCAAGGGGGCCACGCAGGCACGCGTCGAGGGGCGCTTCCAGGCCGCCGACCCGAGCGTGCTCGCGCGCGTGGCCGCCTGCCTGCGCGAGGAGCTGCCGGAGCTGGCCGAGGAGCTCGGCTGCGACACCAAGGTGCCCGCGGCCCTCGAGCTGATCCTCGGCCGCACCCTGGGCCAGGACGGCAAGACCCGCGCGCACGTCAACCAGCGGCCCGTGCCCCTGCGCGCCCTCGGGAAGCTCGCAGCGCTGCTGCTCGAGATCCACGGCCAGAACGACCACCAGCGCCTGCTCGATCCGGCCGAGCTGACGCGCCTCTTCGACGCCTTCGCGGGGCTCGAGCGGCTGGTGACGGAGTACGCGCGCCTGCGCGCCGCCTGGCTGGCGAGGCGCGACGAGCTGCTGCACGTCGAGGAGCGCGCCGAGGAGCGCCGCGAGCGGCTCGAGCTCCTGCGCTTCCAGCGCGCCGAGCTGCGCGAGGCGAAGCTCGCAGAGAACGAGCCCGCGGCGCTGCTCGAGGAGCGCGAGGTGCTGCGCAGCGCGGGCGAGCTCGGGACGCAGCTCGGCGCGGTGGTCGCGGCGTTGCTGGAGAGCGACGACGCCGCCCTCGACCGCGTGAAGAGCTCCGGACGCGTGCTCGAGCGCTGGAGCGAGCGTCTGCCGAGCCTCGCGCCGGCCCTGGAGGCCCTGCGCAGCGCCGAGGTGCACCTGGCGGACGTCGCCGGGGCCGTGCGCACGCTGCTCGACGGCGTGGCCGACGATCCCGCGCGCCTGGAGGCGGTCGAGGCGCGCCTGGCGGAGCTCGAGCGCCTGGCGAAGAAGTACCGCACGAGCGCGGGCGAGCTGGGCGAGGTCCTGGCGACGCTCGAGGCCGAGCTCGCCACGCTCGAGGGCGCCGGCACCAGCGCCGAGGAGCTCGCGCGCAGCGTCCAGGAGGCGGAGGAGGAGCTGGCCAGCTTCGCGCGCGAGCTGGCGAAGAAGCGCAAGGCCGCCGCGCCGAAGCTCGAGAAGGCGATCCACGCCTCGCTGGCCGCGCTGGGGCTCGCGAACGCGCGCTTCGAGGTCGCCCTGACCCCACGCGCGGACGCGGGCCCCGAGCGCTATGGACCGGCCGGGATCGAGGACCTCGAGTTCCTGCTGGCCGCCAACCCCGGCGAGCCCTGCCGCGCGCTCGCGCGCGTGGCGAGCTTCGGCGAGGCCGCGCGCATCATGCTCGCCCTGCGCACGGTGCTCTCGGCCGGTGACCGCGGGCGCACCCTGGTCTTCGACGAGATCGACTCCGGCGTCGGCGGGCGCCTGGGCCCCGAGGTGGGCGCCGCGCTGCGCGCCCTGGGGGCGCACCACCAGATCCTGTGCGTCACGCACCTGCCCGCCATCGCCGCCGCCGCCGCGCGCCACCTCGTGATCGCCAAGGAGATCCAGGCCGGCCGCACGCGCACGAGCGTGACGCCCCTCGAGGGCGAGGCGCGCGTCAGCGAGGTGGCCGACATGATCGCCGGCGGCGCCGACGAGAAGACCGCGCGCGCCGAGGCGCGCCGCCTGCTCGCGGCCGCGCACTGACGGATCGACGCCGCGGGGTGGGCGGCGCGGAACGAGCGTGGTGGAATGGGCCGATGGCCCAGCGCAGGCGGAGGAAGGCGAAGGCGGGCACCGAACCGGCGGCGGCCCGCGAATACGAGCTAATCGTCGTCGCGCGCTCGGGGGCGACCCTGATCGCGGCCGGAGGCCGCCGGAGGAATGCGGACACGGGTGCGCGGGCGCTGGAGCGGCTGCTCGAGCGCCACGGAGCCACGCTCGCGCCGCTCTTCGGGCCGAGCGTGGCGCGCCTCGCGCGCGCGGCGGGTGCGCTGGGTGGGCCCATGACGCGCTTCCACCGCGTGCGCGTGCCCGGCGAGGATCCGGGGCGCCTGGCCGAGCTCGCCGCACGGCTGCGCTCGCTGCCCGCCGTCGCCGGCGCCTACGTGAAGCCCCCCGGCGAGCCGGCTGCCCTGCGCCGGGTCGTGCTCCCGCGCCCGGCCGCGGCGCCGCCGCTCACGCCGGACTTCAGCGCGCGCCAGGGCTACCTCGAGCGCGCGCCGGGCGGGATCGACGCGCGCTTCGCCTGGCGGCGTCCGGGCGGCGATGGCGCCGGCGTATCGATCGTCGACGTCGAGGGCGACTTCCGCTTCACGCACGAGGACCTGCTGGAGGGGCAGGGCGGCCTGGTGGCCGGCTCGCCGCCGGACAGTGTCTCCCTGCGCAACCACGGCACGGCGGTGCTGGGCGTGATCGGCGGCGACCGCAACGGGCACGGGGTCACCGGCATCGCGCCCGCGGCGCACCAGCGCGGCGTCGCGCTCGGCGGCCTGGGCTCGGCCCTGGCGATCCGGACGGCGGCGGACCTGCTCGCGCCAGGCGACCTGCTGCTGGTCGAGTTCCACCGTCCGGGGCCGCGCTTCGGCTTCGTCCCGGGCCCGAACCTGCAGGGCTACATCGCGATCGAGTGGTGGCCCGACGACCAGCTCGCGATCCAGTACGCGACCGGGCGCGGCGTGATCGTGCTCGAGGTCGCGGGCAACGGCGCCGAGGACCTGGACGACCCGCTCTACGACGTGCCGGGCCCCGGCTTCCCGCCCGGGTGGGCCAACCCCTTCCGGCGCGTGCTCGATCCGGGCGCGATCCTGGTCGGTGCCGGCGCGCCGCCGCCGGGCACGCACGGGCGCTCCCACGGGCCCGATCGCTCGCGCTTGATCTTCTCGAACTTCGGCGCGTGCCTGGACGTCCAGGGCTGGGGCGTCGAGGTCACGACCTGCGGCTACGGCGACCTCCAGGGGGGCCCGGACGAGGACCTCTGGTACACCGACCAGTTCCTGGGCACCTCGAGCGCGACGGCCGTCGTCACGGGCGCGCTGGCGGCGACGCAGGGCGCCCTGAAGGCGGCCGAGAAACCGCTGCTCACCCCCGCGCGCGCGAGGGAACTCCTGCGCGCGACCGGCTCGCCCCAGCAGGACGCCAACCACCGGCCCGCGACCCAGCGCATCGGCAACCGCCCCGACCTGCGGCGGATCTTCTTCCACCTCGGGATCGCGAAGCGCGTGCGGCCGGCCGGCGAGGGCGCGCGGCCCGCGGCGCGCCGCGCTCCCCGCGCCTGAGGCGGCAGGCCAATCGAGCGCTCTGGTACGCCTCGGCGCCGGCGCTAAGGTGAGCCCGCCCCCCCGGCGACGATTCCGCACCCATGTCGACCCGCCTCGAGCCCGTGCGCTTCGAACGCCACTTCCTGGAGAAGGTCTGGGGCGGGCGCACGCTCGCGCGGCGTCCGGGCATCGCGCTCCCGCCGGGGAAGATCGGCGAGACCTGGGAGGTGGTCGACCGCGAGGGCGAGAACTCGATCGTCGCCACCGGCGGCCTCAAGGGGCTCTCACTGCGCGAGCTGATGAAGCGCCACGGCGCGGACCTGCTCGGCAAGGTCCCGCCGGCGAAGGAGGGCCGCTTCCCGCTGCTCGTCAAGTACATCGACGCCTCCGAGAGCCTGAGCGTGCAGGTGCACCCCGACGACGAGTCGTGCACGCGCATCCCCGGCGCCGAGGCCAAGACCGAGGCCTGGTACGTGGTCGACGCGCAGCCCGGGAGCACGCTCTACGCCGGTCTGCGGCCCGACGTCACCGCGCGCGAGTTCGAGCGCGTGGCCGACGGTCCGGGCGTGGTCGAGACGCTGCTCGCCTGGGAGGTGCGCCCGGGCGACTGCCTGCTCGTGCCGGGGGGAACGGTGCACGCGATCAGCGCCGGGATCACGATCCTCGAGGTCCAGCAGAACTCCGACACGACCTATCGCCTGTGGGACTGGGGCCGCACCGGCCGCGAGACGCACGTCGAGCAGGCCCTGCGCTGCATCCGCTTCGGCGACCCGCCGCGCGGCCCGATCCGCCCGCGCTGGTTCGCCGAGGGCGAGCACCAGGTCGCGCACCTCGCGCGCTGCAAGCACTTCGGCCTCAACGCCCTGCGCCTGACGAGGCCGACGCGCTTCTCGACCCAGTCCCAGTTCAACCTCTACGCCGTGCTCGCCGGCCGCGGACGCCTGCGCTGGGGCAGCGAGGAGCGCCCGCTCGTCCCCGGCGACGTGTGGCTGGTCCCGGCCTCGAACGGCTACTACCACTTCGAGCCCGAGGACGGCGAGCTCCAGCTCCTGCACGAGATCCACCGGCCGTGAGCGCGGGGTGCCGGGGGATGCCGGCTAGGAGCTCGTCCTGGAGTCCGCGCACCGGATCACCGGGGCGGGCCTGGCAGTCCGAACCGGCACGGTCACGCGGACGGTGAAGTCCGTGGCCGATCCGACGATCGGCCAGGTCGTCACGGCGGCGTCGGACCCTCACCCAAGGCTTCCCAGCAGACCCTCCAGGCGGGCGCGGAAGCGCCGGCTCACGGCCAGGCGCTCACCGTCCGCCAGGCGTACCTCCAGGTCGCCGTGACCCACGGGTCGCAACGAGACGATGCGCATGACGTTCAGGAGCACGCCGCGGTGCACGCGCACGAAGGGCAGTCCCTCCAGGCGCTGCTCGAGCTCCGCCAGCGACGCGCGCAGCAGGAAGCCCTGGCCGGCGGCGTGCACGCGCGCGTAGTTCCCGGCCGCCTCGATCCACACGATCTCCTCCCAGCGCAGGGGCACGCGCGCGCTCCCCTGGCGGACCAGGAGCCATCCTTCCTGAGCGGTCTCCTGTGCCCGTGCCGCGAAGAGTGCGTCGAGCCGCCGCTGGAAGCGACTCCATCCGACGGGCTGCCGGAGCTCGCGCGCGCGCGAGACGGCCTCGAGCAGGCGCTCCTCGTCGACAGGCTTCAGCAGGTAGTCGAGGGCGTGGACGCCGAAGGCGCGCAGCGCGAAGTCCGCATGGGCCGTGACGAACACGACCCCGGGGCGTTCCACTCGCGGCAGGCGTTCCAGGAGGGTGAAACCGTCCAGGCCCGGCATGCGCACGTCGAGCAGCACGAGGTCCGGTCGAGTGCGCTGGATCGTCGCCAGGGCCGCGTGTCCGTCGGCACAGGATCCGACCACGTCCACGCGCTCCATTCGCTGCAGGAGGATCCGCAGGAGATCGCGCGCCGCCGGCTCGTCGTCCACGATCAGCGTTCGCAGGGCGTCCTTCATGCGACGGCCGGGGTTGCGGCGAGGGCCGGCAGGCGGATCTGGACCTCGGTGCCGCCCTGGGTCCGGGGCCGGAGCCGGCAGGACTGGGAGGTGCCGAAGAGGCAGCCCAGGCGCTCGCGCACGCTACGCAGGCCGAAGCCCGGCGCGGGCCCTGCGCCCGGGCCGACCCCGTCGTCGGCCACGACGAGCGCGAGCATGTCGGCTTCGCGCCGTGCCTCGATGCGCACGCAACCGGGGCGCTCCAGCGAGGCGAGCCCGTGACGCACGGCGTTCTCGGCCAGCGGTTGCAGCAGGAAGGCCGGCACGAGGAGCTCCTCGCACTCCAGGTCCACGTCGACCTCGACCCGCAGGCGCTCGCCGAAGCGCGCCTGCTCGAGCGCCAGATAGGTCCTGGTGATGCGCAGCTCCTCGCGCAGCGGGACGAACTCGCGTCCGTCGGTCTCGAGCGAGGCACGCAGGAGCTCGGCCAGGCGCACGGTCGTGCGCCGCGCATCGGCTGGACGTGTCTCGGCCAGCCCCGCGATCGTGTTCAGGCTGTTGAACAGGAAGTGTGGACGGAGCCTGGCGCGCAGGGTTGCCAGACGGGCCTCGGCCAGGCTCGCGCGCAGCGCCCCGAGCTGGCGCTCGCTCGTCACCAGCGCCCTCTGGTGCTCGAGCACGTGCGCGATGGCGAGCACCGCCGCGTACAGCATGAGGTGGGAGTGCAACCAGCCCGGGATCGCGTAGCCGAGGAACTCGGTGAGCGGCAGACCGGACGTTCCAGGCAAGCCCAGGAAGCGGTTCTGCAGGCCATCGACGACCAGCAGCGCGAGCGAGAGCGCGAGCCCGAGCCCGAGATGCTGGAGCACGCGCCGGAGGACCAGCGGCGGTCGCACCGGGAAGCGTCGCGCGAGGGCGAGGACGAGCGGGGTGGCCAGGGCCCACAGGACCGCGTCGGAGAAGGCGTAGTGCAGGACCTGGACCAGGCTCGCGCTCTCCTTCACGGCTCGCAGCTTGACCGCGTAGAGCGCGCCCCAGCCCAGCCAGCAAGCGGCGATGAGCAGCCCTGTCCGCAGGCGTTCGCGCGGGCGGCTCGGGAGTCGAGCAGGTGCGTGCAGCATGCGCTCCATGGTATGGAGCCCGGATCCGTCCGAGAGTCCGCGAGCGTCCCGCTCGGACCGGTCGCGGTCCCACCCGTCACTCGCAGCGCGCCGTCCGCCACGCTGCCGCGTAGGGTCACGCGACCCCCCCGCACGGAGGACTCTCATGGGATCCTTGCCCGGACTCGGATGGCTCGCTCTCGCCGCGCTCGCGCAGGACTGGCCTGCCTGGCGCGGACCAGACCAGGACGGGTCCGCGCGCGAGAGCCGCGCGTTCTCGCAGCCCTTCGAGCTGCACCTCGCCTGGGTGCGCCCGCTCGGCTCCGGCTACTCCGGGATCGTCGCGGCCGGAGGTCTGGCGGTCACCGCCTACTCCGACGGGACCAGCGACTACCTGGGGGCCTTCGCGCTGTCCGATGGAGGCGAGCGCTGGCGGGTCGAGCTCGGTCCGACCTTCGCGGGACACCACGGGGCCGAGGACGGTCCCTCCTCCACGCCCTGCATCCGCGCGGGGGTCGTCTTCGCCGCCGGCCCCCGCGCGCGATTCGTCGCCGTGCGGCTCTCCGACGGCGAGCTCCTGTGGGCGAGCGAGCTCACCGACACCGTTGCCGCGCGCGTGCCCGAGTACGGCTTCGGGGCAGCGCCCCTCGCCGTCGGCGAGGTCGTGTACTTGCCGGTCGTCACGGCCGACGGGCGCTCCGGCCTCGGCTTCGATCCGACCAGCGGCGCGGTTCGCTGGTCGCTGCCCGGGGCCTGGGTCGACTACCAGTCGGCCTTGCGACTCGAGGACACGGACCTCTTCTTCGCGGTCGACACGCGCACGGTCGCGCTCGTCGACGCCTCGTGTGGCGAGAGCGTGTATCGCTTCGTCCATCCCGGCGGCCGTGACCTCGCCTATCCCCAGCTCACGCCCGTGAGCGGGGAGCGCCTGCTGTTCAGCTACGAGGGCGAGGCCCTGCTCTACGACCTGGACCTCGGGCGCGAGCCCCCGCCGCGACCGCTGTGGCGATCGCGCGAGCTCAAGCAGTGCTACGCGCCCCCCGTCGTCCACGGTGACGCGGTCTACGGGCACAGCGGGACCTTCCTGGCGTGCATCGACCTCGACACCGGCGCGCGGCTGTGGAAGTCGCGCGAGCCCGGATCCCGGGGTCTCGTGCTGGTGGACGGACACCTCGTCCTGTTCTCGACCGCCGGCGAGGTCGTGGTCGCCGAGGCCAGCCGCGCGGGCTACCGCGAGCGCGCTCGCCTGCAGGTGGGCGAGCGCGGTGGCTACACGCCGCCGAGCTTCGTCGCGGGCCGCATCCTGGTGCGGAACACGTCGACCCTCGCCTGCGTCGAGGTGCGCCCGGCCGCCGGTGCCGCTCCCGCGGAGAGGGCCGCGGCCCCGGACCCGCTGCCCGCGTCCCTGGCGCGCGCCCTGGACGCACAGCAGTCAGCGCAGCAGCACCAGGCCGTGGTGGACGCCTGGTGGGAGTCCCAGGAGTCCTTCCCGGTCGTGGAGGAGGGACGGGTCCACTTCCTCTATCGAGGCGACGCCGAGGACGTCGCCCTGATCGGCGCCATGACCGCGGAGCGCTACCGCCCGGACGCGCTGCGGCGCGTGGTGGGTACGGATCTCTTCCATCGTTCCTGCGCCTCCGCGCCCGACGGGCTCTGGCAGTACTCGTTCCTGGTCGACTTCGAGCGCGTGGTCCTGGATCCGTCGAACCCGCGCACGGCGCCGAACGTGCACGCGCTGAGCGGCGACCCCCAGGCCCTCTCCTACGCGGAGCTCTCGTCCGAGTCCGTCGTGCCGATGCCGCTCTTCCCCTGGCCGTCGGTCGCGGAGCGGTTCGCCCGGGCGGCGGCGAGCTGCGCACGGCTCGAGCGCGTGCCCTTCGCGAGCGTCCGGGCCTCCGAGGCCCGTCCGCTGCTCGTGTACCGGCCGCCAGGGGCCGAGGGGCCGCTGCCGGTGCTGTACGTGATCGGCGGCGAGACCTGGTTCGAGCTTGCCGGGCTCGGAGTGGCCCTGGACGCGGCCATGGGCACGAGCTGCGCGCCCGCCCTCGTCGTCGGCGTTCCCTATCACGCCGGCTCGGCCGACGGGCTGGACAGCGAGGAGTACTTCGCGATGATCCGCGACGACATCGACCCCGTGATCTCCACGCGCTACCCCGTCGGTCACGGGCGGGCGGTGATGGGGGCCGCCGACGACGGCACTGCCGCGCTCGCGCTGGCCTTCCAGGCGCCCGAGCGCTTCGCGCGCGTCGCCGCGCAATCCCCCTTCGTCGAGGCCGAGGACTTCGCCCTGATGGAGCGTGCCACGGCCGCGCCTCTGCACGTCTACGTCGACTGGAGCCGCCACGAGGCGCGCATCGGCGACGAGAACGTCGACTACCGCTCGGGGGCACTGCGCGTGGTCGCGCTGCTGCGCGAGCGTGGAGCCGAGGTCGTCGCGCGGGAGGTGTCGGCCGGGCCGGGCTTCCCGAGCTGGATGGCGCGGATCGAGGCCGTGCTCGCGCACCTGCTGCCGCGCGAGTGAGCGACGCTCTCGCTGCGCCCGGGTTCGAGCGGCCACTGACACTGCGGGCCCGAGGGCGGCGAGCTCGAGCTCCTGCCCGTGGATCCGCTGGCCGTGGAACGAGGCCGGTCACGGCAGGCGCCGCAGCGTGTAGCAGACGCCGAACACGCCCGTGTCGGCGGCGCCGGGGCGATAGGTGACCTGGCGCGCGGCCAGGCAGCGCACGCGATGGCTGCCGAGCGTCGCCGCATCGCCCTGGAACAGGCGCACCGAGGAGCCGTCGTGCTCCACGCGCAGCACGGCGTTCACGTCCGAGGCGAGGCCGGCCTCCCGGTCGCGGCTGGCGCAGCCGCTGGCCTCGAGCGCGAGGACGAAGTCCGGCAGGCCGCGTTGCAGGACGCGCGCGCCCGGCTGGTAGTCGCTCACGCCGGCGAAGAGGAGCCCCTGCTCGTCGCGCACGATGAGCGCCGCGGGCGTGGGCTCACCGGGCACCGTCTCGAGCTCGAACGCATAGCGCTCCTCCAGGCGCACGGGGAGCGTCTCGTCGGGCACGCGAAACACGAGGACGTGGGTCGTGCCGTCCGCTTCCCTCAGGTGGTAGCGCCGCAGTCCGCTCTCCGAGGGCGGTCCGATCTCGACCACGGTGGCCGTGAAGCTGGCCGACGGTCCCTCGTCCTCGAGGAACGCGGTGACGCTGCCGACGGGCGGACGCGTGCAGGGGGAGCTCCCCTGGCAGGCGAGCGTGCCCAGCAGCAGCGCCAGGGTCGGGAGGAGCCTCGGGGCCCGGCGCCCGGGACGGCGGGCGGGGTGCCCCCGCGAAGGGCCGGGCAGGCGGCCCTCCGCGGGGGGAGGCGACGGGGGGTTCCGTGCGCCTCTGGAGCTCACTGGCCCGCGATCGAGGGCGTCTCGCCGCTGCCCAGCGTCGGCAGCAGGAAGACGTCGGCCGCGCAGTGGCCCGTGCCCTCACGCGTCTCGTAGCGGAAGCCCAGCGCGATCCGGCCGCCCGCCGTGAGCGCGCGCGCCGTCGCGACGTCGAAGGAGAAGGCCAGGTCGGGCACCCGGTCGCCGTTCAGGTCCTGCAGCCACACCTTGCTCGGCCGTGCGAGGCCGAGGTGGTTGCCGACCCTCGTGGCACCGGCCCGGATCGAGCGCACGTCGAGATCGACGCTGCCGAGGACGGCCAGCGTGAAGTCCTTCGCGCCGGGCTCGAAGTCCCGGCTCCCGCGCTGCAGGCCGGCCACGGTGAAGGCGGCGGCCTCGCCGTCGTGCGGCACCGTCACGGTCACCTCGGCCTGGGCCGTGTTGCCGGACATGTCGCTGGCCGTGTAGACGATCGTGTAGACGCGGCCATCGCCGCCGCCCTGGCGCTCGGAGCGCAGGTGGAACTCGACGTCGGCCATGCCGTAGGCGGCGCCCTGGATGTCGTCCGGGCGATCCCCGTCGCCGAGGCCGTCGTCCGGCTCGTCGCTCGTGATCGACGTCAGCACGAAGGTCGGCGCCGGATCGCAGACGTCCGTCACGACCACGCTGGCCAGGATCCGGGCCAGCTTGTGGTTCGGCGGCCAAAGCACCGTGCGGTCCAGCTCGACCGTGATCTCGGGCGGGGTCGTGTCCTCGACCGTCACGTCGACGCTGCTCTGGGACATGTTCATGTCGTCGTCCGTGGCCGTGAAGGTCACGGGCGTCGTGCCGAGGGGGAAGCAGCTCGGACTGTCGTCGCTGAGGAGCGGGGACGGGTCGCACGCGTCCGTGGCCGAGGCCTGGGCGAACCAGGCCAGGAGCTGCGGATCGTCCGCCTCGACCCCGCAATGGCCGTTGCACTCCAGGGTGATCGGGGCGGGCACGGAGAGCACCGGCGGGGTCGTGTCGACGACCGTGATGCTCACCGTGTCCTGGTCCTGCTCGATCCCGTCGGAGACGGTCAGGGTCACGACCTTCGTGCCCTTCGGGAACTGCCCGATCGGCGTGGCCGAGAGCGGGTCGTCGAAGACGACGCCCGGGCTCGACCAGGAGTAGGTCAGGGAGTCGCCGTCCGGATCGCTCGAGGCGGTGCCGTCGAGCTGGACCGAGGTGGTCGTGTGCGAGGTGCACTCGACGGCCGGCTGGTCCGACCCGGCGTCCGCCACCGGGGGACGGTTGACGATGGCCGCGAAGGTCTCGCCGAGGTAGGGGCCGGTCGCGGGGCTGGCCGTCTCGTAGCCGCGCACGCCCCACAGCACGTCGTGCGTGGAGGCGACGATGGTGGCGATCTGGGTGTTGGTCAGCGAGTGGCTCGAGCTGGTCAGGCCCGGGATGGTGAGCACCGGGGCCAGCGTCATGGCGTCGAAGAACACCAGGTCGAACTGGTCGCCCGAGTAGCTCGAGGGACACCCGACGTCCGCCTGCCAGTCGAGGAAGTTGCTCGCGGGCGACACGATCGCGCCCTCGGGCGGGCTGACGAGGCGCGGTCCGATCAGGTGATCGGAGGCGATCTCGCCCATGCGCAGCAGGTTAAGGCTCGACTGGCCCCCCAGCAGGCCCTGCCAGTAGGTGTGCAGGATGTGCGGGCTGGCCGCGGCGGCCGCGACGGCGTTCCAGATCGAGTTGTCCGAGCGCGAGATCTCGTCGCGGCCGTCCGAGCTGGAGTCGTAGAGGTCCCACAGCAGGCGCTGGACGGCGACCTCGTTGTCCTCGCCGCGGCCGTTGTTGTCCTGGGATTCCAGGCTGTACTGCAGGTTCCCGTCCTCGAGGTCCTGGTACGAGACGTCGCCCACGCGCGGCACGCCGAGGGCGGCCATGTTCATCTCGGCCTGCGCGCTGGTGCCGAAGTAGGTCGGCCAGCCCTCGCCCCAGGCGAGGCGGTTGCCCTCGTCCTTGGAGCCGCGCACCATGGCGATGCAGTCGCCGATGTTGTGCGGCCCGCCCGGGTTGTTCTCGATGTTCAGGCGGTCCATGGCGTAGTGCCCGTACTCGTGGTGGACCGTGTCCCAGTCCCAGCGGTCTTCCTGCTCGATCTGGACCTCGCCGTCGTAGAAGGAGCCGTCGTCGCCGTTGGGCCAGACGATGTTGACCATCGGGAAGGCCGCGCCCTCGGCGTCGAAGGCGACGTAGCCGGCGATCCAGGTGGCGGACTGGAAGATCGACATGGCCGGGCCGGTGCCGGTGTTCGCGGCCGTGGGGCTGAAGTCGAGCACTGAGCCGCCTGGCGTCTCGTCGAAGACCCCCGAGGTGATCACGTACAGCGAGTCCCCGGTCGTCTCCGTGCGCACCCAGCTGTTCTCGGCGCGCACGTCGACGTAGATGTCGCGGTCGCCCTGGCCGACACCGTCGTCGTTGTTCACGACGGCCTGGTAGTTCCCGCTCAGGTCGGTCACGACCGTCGTCAGGTACTCGTCGCCCAAGGTGTCGTCGTCCCAGATGTCCACGTTCGCGCCCCACACGGGGTGCGTGCTCCCGTTCTCGTCCGTCCAGGAGACGGTGCCCTGGATCGTGATGTTCGCCCCGCCGACGAGGGGCAGGAGCGAGGCCGGCCGGTAGCCCATGGGCGGCGCGCCGACCAGGCTGTTCAGGCGCTGCTCGTCGAGCGTGTAGGCCCGGCGCCGCATGCGCGCGCCCGTGTCGGTGGCCTCGATGCGGCTGGCGGCCGCGCGCGCCCCGGCGGCGGCCTCGGGCGGGATGCGCCCGGTGCGGATGTCCTCCTCCACCGCCTGCTGCTCGAGCGCCAGGTACCCGCCGCGGCCGGCCAGGACGCCGGCGGGCCGGAAGAGGGCGTAGGCCTCGGCCCGCGCGGAGTGGAGCAGCGCTCCCTGATCGTCGCTGACCTCGACCAGGGCGTGGACGGCGCCGCGCTCGAGCCAGCCGAAGGCGACCGGCAACGTGAAGGGCACGACCTCGCCCGCGGCGCGGGCGCCGAGCTCGAGCAGCGCCGCGCCCCCGAGGCTGGCCGCGTCGAGCGCCTCGAAGCGCAGCCGCGC
Source organism: Planctomycetota bacterium (assembly GCA_036376275.1). Classification (GTDB taxonomy): domain Bacteria; phylum Planctomycetota; class UBA1135; order UBA1135; genus JABFRZ01. The sequence continues at coordinate 13,359 of DASVAP010000195.1, forward strand.
GGACGGAGCGTCCTGCTGGAAGACGACCTCGCCCCGCAGCTCGAGCGACGCGCCCGGCTGGAGCTCCTCGAGCGGCGTCAGCAGCCGGACCTCGAGCGGCGGCCGGATCTCGCCCGCGCAGTGGAAGGTCGGATCGCTGCCGGGTGAGCGCGCCGGTCCCCGGTCCTCGCCGGAGAAGAGCGGCGCGAGCGCCAGGAAGATGGAGAGAGAACGGACCCAGGACTTCGTGACCATCGTGGTGACTCCTTGTTGCCCCGTGCACCGCCGCCTGGAGGACGGCCGTGCTGACCCCGGGGGGATGAGAATGCCGATCGCGATGACGCGGGTGCGCGGCATCGCGGCCGTCAGGCTAGGTTCCGGCTCGCGCCGGGACATGCGCCGAAGGCCGCAGGCCAGGTTCGCACGGGAGCCCCGGGCACGCTACCCGGCTGCTCACGGAAGTCCGGGCCGCGCGCAGCCGGGAACCGCCACCCGCCGCGGCTGGGGCGGAATGGCCAGGTATCCGGGGGCATCGGGACCCTCGTGGACGCATGATGGGGTGCTCCGCCCCACGCGAGACCGTACCCATGAAACCGAAGACTCCGGCCGGGAGGCCCGAGTCCGCGCCCGACGACCCGTTCGACTTCGACGGGGACGACGGAGCCGGGCCGGACGCTCCGGGCATCCGCCTGAACAAGTTCCTGGCCCAGAACGGGGTCGCCTCGCGCCGTGGCGCGGACGAGCTGATCGCCGGCGGGCACGTCACGGTCGACGGCAAGCTCGTCACCGAGCTCGGGCGGCGCGTCGATCCGCGCAGCGAGAAGGTCGAGGTCGACGGGGTCGTGCTGCGGGCCGGCGGCGAGCGCCTGGCCTACTACCTGCTCAACAAGCCGACCGGCGTCGTGTGCACCAACGACCCGCGCGAGAACCGGCCGCGCGCGGTGGACCTGATCACGGACCAGGAGAAGGGCCGCATCTACACCGTCGGGCGCCTGGACGAGGACACCGAGGGCCTGGTGATCCTCACCAACGACGGCGAGTTCGCCAACAAGATCAGCCACCCGCGCTACGGCGTGCGCAAGACCTACTGGGTCGACGTGCGCGGGCGCGTGCTGGACGAGTCCATCGACGAGATGCGCCGGGGCGTGCGGCTCTCGGACGGCTGGTGCGCCTTCGAGCAGGTCAAGGTCCTGAAGCGCGGGCCGTCGCGCTCGATCCTGGTCGTGACCCTGTCCGAGGGCAAGAACCGCGAGGTGCGGCGCGTGCTCGCGGCGCTCGAGCTGCCGGTGCGCACGCTGCGGCGCGTCGAGATCGGGCCGCTCTCGGACCGGCGCCTGAAGACGGGACGCTGGCGGCGGCTGACGCGGGCCGAGGTCGGGCTGCTGCTCGAGGCCGCGCGTCCGGGCGCGCGGGCGCAGACGGGACGGGCGCAGACGGGACGGACGCAGACGGGGCGGACGCAGACGGGACGGGCGCAGCGCAGTCCGGGGCGCGGGGCTGGTGGCGGACGTCCGCCGCGCGCGCCGGGACGCGGGCGAACGGGCGGACGGACCGGCGGGCGCGGTCGGGGCCGCTAGGCTGACGCGGTGCGCGAGGAGGGGGCAGCTCCGCGGCGGCTCCTGCACCTCCTGAGCGGGCTCGAGGTCGGGGGGAAGGAGCGCGTCGTGCTCGACCTCGCCCTGCGCGCGCGAGCGCGGGGGCTGGACCATCGCCTGCTGCTCTTCGACACGCCCTTCCGCGACGCGGCGCGCGACTTCGATCCGGGCGAGGTGCCGTGGGAGCTGCTGCCGCGGGGGCCGGGGCTCGACCTCGCCTTCGCGCGCGCGCTGGCGCGGCGCGTGGGGGAGCTCGAACCCGACGTCCTGCACGCGCACAACGACACGGCGGTGGTCTACGCGGCCCTCGCGGGGCTGCGGCTCGGCCGGAGGAGCCCGCGCCTGGTGGCCACGTTCCACTCGCGCCCGCCCCACGCCACGCGCGGCGCGCGCTGGCTGACGCGGCTCGCGGCAACGCGCATGGACGCGGTCACGGCGGTGGCGGAGGACCTGGCGCGCTTCCTCCGTCAGGACGGCTGGGTCGGGCGCTGCGCGACGCTGTGGAACGGGGTCTCGCTCGCGCGCTTCACGCCGGAGGGCGACGAGGACGGCTGGCGCGAGCGTCTGGGGGTCGCCGCGGGCGGCGCGCTGGTCCTGCACGTGGCGCGCCTCGATCCCGTGAAGCGTCAGGAGGATCTGCTGGCGGCGGCGCGCCGGCTCGGACCCAGGGCAAGCTTCGTCCTGGTGGGGAGCGGGCCGCTCGGGGAGAGGCTGCGCTCGATGGCCGCGGACCTCGAGAACGTGCGCTTCGTCGAGCGTGTCGAGGACGTGGCCCCGCTCCTGCGCGCCGCGGACGTGTTCGTGCTCTGCTCGGACAGCGAGGGCGCGCCGCGGGTCCTGCTCGAGGCGCTGGCCTGCGGGAAGCCGATCGTGGCGAGCGACGTGGGCGGGTGTCGCGGGTTGCTGACGGGCAGCGATGGGGAGCTCTGCGGGCGGCTGGTGCCGGCCAGGAGGCCCGGAGAGCTGGCGGAGGCGATCGGGGAGCTGCTCGGGGACCGGGAGCTGCGGGAGAGGCTCGGGACGCGGGCGCGGGCGCGGGCGGCGGAGTTCTCGGACGAGCGGGAGTGGGCGGGGTATGTGGGGGTGTGGGGCGGGGAGAGGTAGGTGGAGCTGCGAGGGGGTTGGCGGGCTCGGCGGGGCCCCGCTCGGGGGCGGGAGCCGCACACGCGGTCCCCCCGGCGCCGGGGCAGGCGAGGCCGAAGAGAAGCGAAGGGCGCCGTGGACCGCCAGGGCGCTGGGCGCTCGCTTCGCGAGCGGTCCACGGCGCCCTTCGCTTCTCTTCGACCTCGCCTGCCCCTGGGGGGGACCGGTGTCTCCCGCGCCGAGAAACCCCGTCGAGCCCGCGCGGCCGGGGGCGCGAGGTCGGGGGCCTCGCGGGGGGCGGACGGATCCAGCGGAGGACCGGGCCGACGGGTGCCGAACCAGGAGTCGATCGTCCTGGCGAGCGGAGGCTCCGCGCCAGATGTGCCGAGTCAGAGGGCGAGCAGGTCGGCGAGGGACTCGCCGGGTGGCTCGGGGTAGTGCTTGCGGCCCGGGACGAAGCCGACGTCGAGGTTCAAGAAGCCCGGGATCTGGAGGTCGAAGCTCCGGGCCTCGGCCACCGGAGCGGTCCGCAGCGGCCGGCAGATATCGCGGCCTCGCCGTACGAGCCCCCAGAACCATCGCGCGGACGAGAACGGATCGGGCTGATCGGGTGACGACCACACGCCATGTTTCCTGGCGTTGTTGAGGACGTAGTGGAGCGCTCGCTTCACCTCTCGGACACCCGCGGCGAGGCGGCAGAAGTACCGATCGGCGAACACCGAGCCCCTTCGCCTCCGCCAGAACCGGTTCAATCGCTTTGCGATCGAGATCAGAAGGCCCTGCATGCCTCGGGAGAGATCCCGCTTCTTCTCCGCCTCGACCAGCAGGTGCAGGTGATCGCCCAGGACGCTGTAGTGCACCACCGCGAAGCCCGGCCTGGTGTTCCGCTCCCGGATCGCGCCCTCGAGGACCCGGTAGGTCCGCGGCGTCCGCAGCCACGGCAGACCTCTGCGGATCCTCAGCACGACGTGACACACCCCACGGACCTCCGGCCGCTTCGAGTGCGGCACCTTCGACGAACGACGAGCCTCGGACTTCATCACGACTCCTCCCTGGAGTTCGAGCCACGACTTCGAACGACGATCGAGCTCCCCCCGAAGCTCCAACTCTTCAGACGGATGAACTCTCGCTCGGGCTCACCGAATCTCCGATATCTGCCGTGATTCCTTGATCGAGGTGGCTGTCGCTCGAAGCGACTCCAATGCGCTCATCCCGATGTCTGCCGCGCGCGAGCTCGACGGGGTTTCTCGGCGCGGGAGACAGCGGCCCCCGACCGGGCTCGCGAGGTCGAAGAGAGAGGAGGCGCCGTGGGCCGCTCGCTCCGCGAGCGCCCTGCGCCTTGGCGGCCCACGGCG
>DASVAP010000209.1:0-15816 GCA_036376275.1 Planctomycetota bacterium
GACCGCCTTCGACCTGGCCTGGGACGGGGCCAAGGGCGTGGGCTCGGCCCAGCGCCGGAGCAAGGGGCGCGTCCTGCACCACGGCTCGATCAAGCTCGCCGCCGGCGCCCTGGAGACCGACGTCGCGGGCCTGCGTGCACATGCGCCAGCCCTGGAGGCGGCGGCGCTCGCACGGGCGATCGCGGGTGAGTTCGAGCGCGTCCTCGGCTGCCGCTTCGCGCGCGAGGAGCCGACGGCGGCCGAGCTCGACCTGGCCGCGGCGCGCGCGGCCTTCTACCGCTCGGACGAGTTCGTGCGGCGCAGATGAAGAGGAGAGCGCGGAGACGCGGGGGGAAGACGCGGAGGACGCGGAGAAGAGGGGGTGGGGCTGAAGGGTGCGAAGCGCGCTCAGGAGTCGACGGGCGCGCTCAGGAGTGTCCGCGTCCGCGTCGCTCCTGTCCCTCCTCGGGCTTGCTCCGCGTCCTGCGCGTCTTCCCTCCGCGTCGCCGCGTTCCTCCGACTCCCGCTCCTGCGAGTGGTTACCCCGCCTGGATTCGAACCAGGAATGACAGGACCAAAACCTGTAGTGTTACCGTTACACCACGGGGTAGCGCCGCGAAACGGGCGGGGACGATAGCAACGCCGCCGCGAGGGGTCAATCGGGGCGCGCGAGGCGCCGCCAGGCGAGGTACAGGGCCGTGCGCGCAGCCAGGCGCCGGACCACGTCGCGGTCGCCGGGCGGGAAGCGCCGCTCCACGGCGCGCACCTCGCCGTGCAGCGCGGTGGCGAGCCACACGAGCCCCACGGGCTTCTCGGCGCTGCCGCCATCGGGACCGGCGATCCCCGTGACCGCCAGGGCCAGGTCCGCGCCGCTCGCGCGCGCCGCGCCGAGGGCCATGGCCTCGGCCACCTCGCGGCTGACGGCGCCGTGCGTGGCCAGGAGCGCGCGCGGCACGCCCAGCAGGCGCTCCTTGGCCGCGTCGGAGTAGGTCACGAGGCCCTGGGCGAAGACGCGGCTGATGCCGGGCACGCGCGTCAGGTGCTCCTGCACGAGCCCGCCGGTGCAGGACTCCGCCACGGTCACGCCGAGCCCCCGCGCCAGGAGCTCCTGCACCAGCACGCGCTCGAGGGCCCACTCCTCCTCCGAGTAGATCTGGGCCGCGAAGCGCGCGCGGAACTCCTCCACGCGCGCGGCGAGGCGCGCCAGCGACTCGGCCCCGGCCGCGCGTGCGCGCAGCGTCGCCGTGAGCGTCCCGTCGCGCACGGTGCAGCCGATCAGCGGGTCGGCGTCGCGCGCCATCCAGGCCCCGGAGTGCTCGGCGAACTGGCTCTCCGGCAGCCCGAAGAGGTAGAAGGTGCGCTCCGCGCGTGGCGCGCCCGCGAGCCCCGTGGAACGCAGCCAGGGCACGACCTCCTCCTGCCACACGACGTGGAGCTCGCGCGGCGGGCCGGGCAGGACCAGCACGTGGCGGCCGCGCAGCTCGAGGCGGAAGCCCGGCGCCGTGCCGGAGCGGTTGGCCAGGATCGCCGCGCCGCGCGGGAACAGCGCCTGCTGCCGGTTCGTCGGGCTCATCGGCACCCGGCGTCGCTCGAACCAGGCCTGGAGCGCGGCGACCGTGGGCGCGTCCTCGACCAGCTCGAGGCCGGCGGCGCGCGCGACCCCGAAGCGCGTGACGTCGTCCAGCGTGGGCCCCAGACCGCCCCCGACGCAGACCAGCTCGGCCCGCTCGAGGGCGCGCGCGAGCGCGTCGGCGATGGCCGGCTCGTCGTCGGCCACCAGCTCGGCCGCGACCACCTCGATCCCGAGGCGCGCCAGCTCGCGCGCGAGCCAGGCCGAGTTCGAGTCCTGCTGGGCGCCCGCCAGCAGCTCGTCCCCCACCGCCAGGAGCACCGCACGCTTCACGCGCGCGCCTCGCCCCGGGCGGCCGCGCGCGCGGCCAGGCGCGCGCCGAGGATGCCGATCTCGTACAGCACCAGCATCGGCCCGGCCATGGCGACGAGCGAGAACAGGTCGCCGCCCGGCGTGATCAGGGCCGACAGGAACACGGCCACGATCACGAAGTGCCCGCGCAGGCCGGCGTAGGTGCGCGGCTCGACCATCCCGACGCGCCCGGTGAAGGTCATCAGGATCGGGAGCTGGAAGACGAGCCCCATGCCGAGCGACAGCGTGGTCAGGAACGAGAAGTAGAAGCCCACGCTGATGGTCGGCTTGATCAGCTCGATCGGCAGGTCGCGGTTCGCGTAGTACATGCCGTAGGGCACGAGCACGAGGTAGCTGAAGACCACCCCGCCCACGAACAGGAGCAGCGCCGGCGGGAAGAACCACCCGACCCAGCGCCGCTCGCGCGGGTAGAGGCCCGCGGCGACGAACTGCCACAGCTGCCACAGCAGGAACGGCGCGCCGAAGAACAGCGCCGACCAGCCGGCCACCTTGAGCACGAACCACATGCCCTCGGTGGGCGAGACCGTGATCAGGCGCTCCTCCAGCGCCAGCCGGAAGCTCCCGTCCGCGTTGAAGAACTCGGCGCGCCGCGCGGGCTCGCGCGCCACGATCTCCTCGGCCTCGGCCCGGAAGCTCTCGTTCAGCCAGCCCACGACCGTGCGGTGGGGCTCGAGGATCCAGCCCATCAGGGCGTGACGGAAGACCAGCGACACGACGAAGGCCACGAGCAGCGCCAGGACGCCGCGGAACAGCCGCTTGCGCAGCTCGTCCAGGTGCCCGCCCAGCGTCATGCGCGTGTGGGCGAAGGGGTCGTCGCTCGCGGAGCCGCCGGCGGCGCTCATCGTGGCGATCTTAGGAACCCGAGGGGGGAAGTGGAGCGAGCCGGCGTCCGCCTGGGCGGAGGCCGGCTCGCGCGGGTCCGCGGCGTGGGCGCTACTGCCCGGCGCCCAGGCGGAAGTACTCGCGGATGTCCTGCAGGGGCACGATCTGCACCCCGAGCGACTCGGCCTGCTTGTACTCGGGCGTCTCGGAGGGCTGGCGCGGCTCGGCCAACGGCTCACCGGTCTCGGGATCGTTCCAGATCTCCGAGCCGACGATCAGGAAGTGCGTGGTCTTGTCCACGCGCGGCTGGACCTGGATGCCCATCTTGCCGAGCAGGGTCTTCAGGTCGGTCTCGTTGAAGGTGCCCGAGAAGCGCCCCACCAGCACGGCGTTGCGCCCGCCGACGGGGTCGTACAGGCGGTTGGCGATCACGTCGCCCGCCACCGGGGGGCTGAAGCGGTCGACCACGCCCATGAACTGGACCTCGGCCGAGTTGGCCTTGACGGCCGTGACCTCGGCGTAGGCCTTGACGCCGTCCTGGCCCGGCGAGCGCACCTCGAACACCAGGCCGCGCACGACGCGCTGGTTGGCACCGATGTCGATCCAGCCCGAGCCGAGGCGGTCGGAGACCTCCAGCACGCGGCCGTCGGGCTGCTTCCAGAAGGGATCGCGGGCGAAGGCGGTGACGCTGGAGAGCTGGCCGATGCGCGCGTCGTCGATGGCCTTCTGGGCCTCGAAGCGGCGCCGCTCGGCCACGGCGTCCTCGCGCACCTTGCGCAGCTCGCCGTCGCGCTCGGCGACCTGCGTGCGCGACTGCTCGATGCGCGCCTCCAGCTCCTGCACGCGCGCCTCGGCGTTCTTCTGCTCGTCGGCCATCTGCTGGCGCAGGCTGGCGATGGTCGTGTCCTTGTCCGAGCCGATCTGCGTGGCGGCCGTCTGGGCCGAGGCGAGCTCGCTCTCCAGGCCCTTGATGCGCGTCTCGAGCTCGGCGATCTTGCGCGCGCGCTCGTTGTAGGCCGCCAGGATCTTGGGCAGGGCCGACTCGAAGTCCTTCTCGGCCGCGCCCAGGTCGGGGAAGGTGCTCTTCAGGTCCTCGAGCGCCTTCTTGGCCTCCGCGGGGCTCGCCTGCGGGTCGGCCGACTGGCGGTCGTACCAGCCCAGGATGGTCGAGATGTCACGGCGCTCGGCCAGCAGCCCCTCGAGCTCGGTGCGGATCAGGGCCGCCTCGGCGCGGGCGTCGACCACGTTCTTGCGCTCGGTCGAGAGGTCGCCCTGGGAGATGAAGGCGAACACGAGGGCGACCAGGAACAGGACGCCGACCGTGATCATCCAGACGATGCTGATGCGGGCCTTCCCAGCGTTACTGCGCAGCATACGGGGACTTCCTCGTGAGGAAGGTTCGGTCGAAAGGGGGCCGGCCCCGGTTCGTCTTCTCCTGCGCAGCGGGGCCTTCTCTGCAGGGGATGGAGAGCGCGAGGTCATACCCGAGCTCGAGCCGTTTCCGCAAGGTTCGCATGGGATTTCGCGGCCCTTGAGGGCCCGGGCGCGGAGCGCGTAGTCTGCGCCCGCGCGCCCGGTCCGTCGCGCTCGCACGGGACGGCCGAGGCCCCCTCTACCCCGCCGCGCCGGGCGGGTTTCGCGCTCCCCGATGCCCACCGACTCCACGCCCCCGGCAGCGGCCGACCGCCCCGGCAGCCTCGTGATCGGCGTCCTGGGGGGCATCGCCTCGGGCAAGTCGGCCGTGGCGCGCCTCCTCGCGGGGCCGGACGGGGTGTGCCTCTCGGCCGACGCGCTCGCGCGCGAGGCGCTCGACTCCCCCGCCGTGCTCGCCCGGGTGCGCGCGCGCTTCGGGGCCCGCGCCATCGGCCCCGACGGCAAGGTGGACCGGGCCTACCTGGCCGAGCGCATCTTCGCCCCCGGGGAGGGTGCGGAGCTGCGCGCCGAGCTCGAGAGCTGGACCCATCCCCCCGTTCGTGCCAGGATCTTGGAGCTCTCGAGCACCGCGCGGGCGGCCGGCGTCCCCCGGATCGTCCTGGACGTCCCGCTGCTGCTCGAGAACGACGCCCGGCACGGCCTGGCACGGCTGTGCGACGTGCTCGTCTTCGTCGAAGCGGACGCGGCCGAGCGCGACCGGCGGGCGCGGACCGAGCGCGGCTGGACGAGCGGCGAGGTCGCTCGCCGCGAGGCCCTGCAACTCCCCCTCACGCACAAGAAAGAGCGCGCACACCACGTGATCGTCAACGACCGCGGCCTGGCCGAGCTCGAACGGGCGGCGGTCGCGCTGCGCGAGCGGCTGACGAGGGCGCGCTAGCCCCAGCAACGAATCCAGCAACGAATCCAGCAACGATTCCCGCACCGAATCCCATGTCGAAGAAGCGCAACTGGCAGAAACGGAAGAAATTCCGCCACTTCGGTGGCGGCGGCGGCGGCGGCGGCGGCTTCGGAGGCGGAAGCTCCGGCGGCGGTGGCGGCGGGGGTGGCTTCGCCACGGCGGTGCTCGAGGAGGTGCGCATCGACACGGCCGCGCTGCCGGCCGACCTCTCCGAGAGCGAGATCGAGGCGCTCGAGTCTTCGCTCCCGCCGCCGCCCAAGAAGACCAAGGCCAAGCCGGTCGACTACGGCGAGCTGATGCGGGCGCACCTCTCCGAGCTGGCCGAGGTGGCCGAGAAGGAGAAGGTCGAGGCCCCCGAGCCCCTGCGCCGCCGGCGCGACTTCGTGTGGCACATCACGGCCGCGCGCCTCTTGCGCCACGTGCCGGTGCAGGTCACGGGCCTGCTCGAGGTCGGCCAAGACCACCACGCCTTCCTGCGCGAGGGCCACAACTCCTACCTGGCCACCGAGGAGGACGTGTTCGTGCCGCCCTCGCTGGTGCGCCGCTACGGACTGCGCACGGGCATGACCGTGGCCGGCGAGCTGCGCGCGGCGCGCGAGGGCGAGAGGTACTTCGCGCTGAAGTCGATCGCCAGCGTCGACGGCGCCGATCCCGAGGCCGTGCTCTCGCGCACGCCCTTCAAGGAGCTGACGCCGCTCTACCCGACCGAGCGCCTCATGCTCGAGGGCACCCAGGACAACCCCCTGGAGATGCGCATCGCCGACCTGATCACGCCCCTCGGGCGCGGCCAGCGCGGCCTGATCGTGGCCCCGCCGCGCACGGGCAAGACCGTGCTGCTGCACCAGATCGCGCGCTCGATCGTGGAGAACGCGCCCGACGTGCACCTGATCATCCTGCTGGTGGACGAGCGCCCCGAGGAGGTGACCGACTTCGAGCGCTCGCTGCCGCCCGGCACGCGCGAGGTGATCAGCTCGACCTTCGACGAGTCCTCGGCGCGCCACATGAAGGTCGCCCACATGGTGCTCGAGAAGGCCCGCAGCCTGGTGGAGGCGGGCCGCGACGTGGCCATCCTGCTGGACTCGATCACGCGCCTGGCGCGCTCGGCCAACAACGAGGCGCCCTCGAACGGCAAGCTCCTCTCGGGCGGCATCGAGGCCACCGCGATGCAGTTCCCCAAGCGCTTCTTCGGCTCGGCCCGCAACATCGAGAACGGCGGCTCGCTGACGATCCTCGGCACGGCCCTGATCGAGACCGGCTCGCGCATGGACGAGGTGATCTTCGAGGAGTTCAAGGGCACCGGCAACATGGAGCTCGTGCTCGACCGGCGTCTCTCCGACCGCCGCATCTTCCCGGCCATCGACATCAACCGCTCCGGCACGCGCAAGGAGGAGCTGCTCTTCACCGAGGAGGAGATCAAGCGCATCTGGATGCTGCGCAAGGTCCTGAACGAGCTCGACCCGGTCGAGGCCATGGAGATGCTCGTGCAGAAGATGAAGCGCACCAAGGTCAACGGCGAGTTCCTGATGACGATCGGCTCCTGACCCCCCCGGGGGCCGGTCCCGGAGCCGCCCCCATTGCCCTGATTTCCCGCCCCCGCCCGGCGGGCGCGGAGCTAGACTGCGCGCGGGTCGTCCTTTCTCAGAGGAGCTCGTCATGACCGTCGCCTCGACCTCGCGTCCGGGTGCGTTCCTTCGGTCCCTCGGCGCCCTCGCGGTGGCCTGCCTCGCGGCCACGGCGGGTCAGGGGCAGAGCGTCAAGCTGAGCGGCGCCCTGGCCCAGCCCATCGGCGGGAACGCGGGCCTCTTCGCGATCACCCCCGACGGCAGTCACGTCGTCTACCGCGGCGACCAGGAGGTCGACGAGCGCTACGAGCTCTACGTCGTGCCGAGCGACGGCAGCCAGCCGCCCATCAAGATCAGCGACCCGCTGCACGGGAACGTGCACGGCACGGCCGGGCTGGTGACCCCGGACGGAAGCGCGGTCGTGTACCTGACCGAGACGCTGGCGCTGCTGCGCGCGCCGCTCGACGGCAGCTCCGCGCCGCTCCAGCTGGCTGGCGGGCTGGCCCTCGACCTCGACCAGCTCTCCTACGACGAGCCGTTCCGCATGGAGCTCAGCCCCGACGGACTGTGGCTCCTGTACCGCGAGAACGACCCGCCCCAGCTGCGCGCCGTGCGCGTGGACGGGAGCGCCCCACCGGTCGCGATCGGCAGCGCGGCCGCCGTGATCCCCAGGGACTTCCGCCTCGCCCCGGACGGCCAGCGCGTCGTCTACCGCGCGGGGATCTCGGACATCAAGCAGGCGCTCTACAGCGCGCCGATCGACGGCAGCGCGGCTCCGACGCGCCTGAACCCCGGCTACTTCGACGCGCGCCAGACGGTGGGCGGATTCTTCGTCTCGCCGGACTCGACGCGCGTGGTCTACACCTCCGACCAGGACGTCCCGGAGGTCTTCGAGAGCTACGTCGTCCCGATCGCCGGCGGACCCTCGACCGGGCTGAACGGGACGCTGCCCGCCCATGCGGACGCCCACGCGGTGGCCATCACGCCCGACTCGACGCGCGTGCTCTTCGAAGTCGACCTGGTGGTCAACGAGCGCTTCGACCTCTACGTCACGCCCATCGACGCCAGCGCTGCGCCTCTGCGCCTGAGCGGCATCCCTCCGTCGATCTGGCCGAACGGGGTCCTGGGGGTCCGCCTGAGCCAGGACGGCGGCCGCGTCGTCTACCTGACCTCCGGGCGCGAGCTCTACAGCGTGCCGATCACCGGCGGTCCCAGCCTGCGCCTGAGCCAGGCCGGCGCGGTCGTCACGGACTACGAGGTCACGCCCGACGGGATCGTCCCGTTCCAGGCCTATCACGCCGACGATCGGATCGACCTGTTCAGCGTTCCGGTGGACGGCGGCTATCGCGGTCGGATCACCCGCGCCCCGCGCATCCGTCGGCTGGCGGTTGACGTCCACAACCACTTCAGCCTCCATCCCGACGGCCAGACGGTGCTGTTCCTCTCGCACATCCCGGATGGTCTCTACCGCGTGCCCGTGAACGGCGACGGACCGGCGGTCGAGCTCTACCCGCAGTACACCGGCTACGCCCCGCTGCCCGGGAACCACGTCGTCATCGCTCCGCTGACCCCCCTCCAGTTCCCGGGCACCAACCTCTACTCCCTCACGCTCGTTCCCCCCGGGCCGCCGGTGCGCCTGAACACCGACCTGCCGCTCGGGCCGGTGCTGGGGCGGATCAAGACCTTCGAGACGAGCCCCGACGGGCAGTGGGCCGCCTACATCGCGGAGGGCGAGCTCCGCTTCCAGCACGAGCTCTACGTCAGCCCCACCGACGGCTCCGCGCCGCCGCGCAAGGTCAGCGCGGGCGGGGGCGACGCCGGCGGCTACGACCCGCAGCCCGGCTCGATCCGGTTCACGCACGACTCGACGCGGATCGTGTACGTGGCCGACCACGACGTGACGAACACGCTGGACCTCTACCTCGTGCCGGTCGATGGCAGCGCCGCGCCCGATCGTCTGACGGCCATCTCCGACTTCTACGGCGTCAGGGCCGGGTTCCAGCTCACGCCGGAGGGTGAGCACGCGGTCTTCCTGGCCCAGGTCCCCGCTGGCCCGACCAGCTCCGAGACCCGGCTGTTCAGCGTGCGCCTGGACGGCAGCGCGCCCCCCTTCGCGCTGAGCGCCTCGCCCGAGGACCTGTATTCCGGGGTCCAGTCCTTCGCCGTGTCCCCGGACTCCACGCGCGTCGTGTACGAGTCGGACGAGCAGGCCTACCACCACTACCAGCTGCTGAGCGTCCCGCTCGAGGGCGGTCCGATCGTCGCGCTGCAGCCCTCCGCGGGCTACACGGCCGACGTCTTCGACTACGCCTTCACCCCCGACGGCGCGCACGTGGTGTACCTGTTCCGGGGTGGGCTGCCCTCGTCGGTGACGCAGCTCTATTCCATCCCGAGCGATGGGAGCAGTCCGCGCACGAGCTTCGGCCCCGCCGGTTCCTTCGAGGTCACGCCGGATGGCCTGGGCCTCGTGTACTTGCGGGGCGTGCCCGGGGTCGTGGGCGGCTACGCGCTCTGGCTCTCCCCGCTCGACGCCTCGTCGGCCCTCGTCCTGAACCCACCCAACGCCCCGGGCCCCTACGGCATCGGGGTCTCCTACCGCATCACCCCGGACGGGACGCGCCTCGTCGTGCTCGCCGACCAGGAGGTGGACGGCGTGCCCATGCTCTTCAGCCTCCCGCTCGACGGGAGCCAGCAGGTCACCCACCTCAGCCAGCCGATCCCGGGCGGCGCCACCATCTGGTACGAGTTCGTGCTCTCACCGGACGGCACGCGCGTCCTGTACTTCACCGATGCCGCCGCTCCGGGCCGGCACGAGCTCCACAGCGTGCCGGTCGCGGGCGGCGTGGCACCCGTGCGCCTGAACGGCTCGATCGTCGCCGGCGGGGGCTTCGCGCTGACCTTCCCGCAGCCGCTGCCGATCGCCGTCTCGGGCAGGCGCGTCGCCTACACGCTGGACCAGCACCAGGTCGGTCTGGACGAGCTCTTCGTCGTGCCGATCGACGGCTCGCAGGAGGCGCGCAAGGTCAACGAGCCGCTGCTGGGCAGCCCCTCGGCCACCCTGCCCTTCGCCTTCGCCGGACAGGACACGCTCGTGTACCTGGCGCCCCAGGACCTCCCGGGCGTGCCGGAGCTGTTCGCGCGCACGAAGGCGAGCGTCCACCACCACCTCCCGAGGTAGCCCGGCCCCGGCCCGAGCGCTCACTCCGCCGGTCGCGACAGGCGCAGGATCTCCTCGATCTTGCGCCGCGCCGGCGCGAGCTCCTGGCGCGCCGCCAGGGCGGCCTTCAGCTCCTCCAGGGCGAAGGCCAGCCACACCAGGTCGTCGCGCCGGTCCTCGAGGTAGGTGTCGAGCGCCCAGCGGTACAGGGCTGCCAGGTGGCGCCGCTGCAGGGCGGGCGAGTCGATGTGCTTCCAGGAGAACAGCAGGCGGTTGCGCTCGACCATCGCGCGCACGAACTCGCCCGGCACGCGGCGTCCGATCGTGCCGCGGTGCTGGTGCTCGACCACGCTGGCGGGCTGGTAGAGCACGCGCTTGCCGGCGCGCCAGCCGGCCCAGCTCCAGTCGATGTCCTCCCAGTAGAAGGGCTCGTACAGCGGGTCGAAGCCGGTCGCGAGGAAGTCCGCTCTACGGTAGAGGCAGGCCCCGCCGACCGCGAAGGTCACGGGGCCCAGGCGCAGGGCACGCCCGTCGACCGGTCCGCGCAGGGCCGGCTGGTCGAGCTCGATCAGGCCGCCCTTCTCGCGCAGGAAGGCCCACGACTCGATCTTGCCCTCGACGCCCTGCAGCAGGATGCGCGGCACGACGGCCCACACGTCCTCCTCGGCCAGGCAGGCGACCAGCGGATCGAGGAAGCCGCGGCGCACGAGCACGTCGGGGTTCATGGCGAACACGAGCTCGTGCCGCGCGGCCTCGATCCCGGCGCGCATGGCGCGCGCGAAGCCGCCGTTCGCGCGCATGGCCACGACGCGCACGCCGGGCCAGCGCGCCAGCGCCTGGGCCAGCACGTCGCGGCCGGTGTCGTCGACCACGACGACCTCGTCCTCCCCGCCCCGGCGCCCGAGCTCCTCCAGGAGCGGCGGCAGGTGGCGCTCGAACAGGTCCACGTCGTCGAGCGAGGGGATCACGACCGAGACGGAGCGGGTCACGGTGCCGCCTCCTCGCGCCACGCGCGCAGCTCGCGCCCGAGGGCCGTGCGCGCCAGGGCCAGGCGCAGGAGGCCGCTGGCGGAGTAGGCCGCCTGCAGGCGCTCCATGCGCGCACGGCACAGCTCGAGCTCGGCCCGCATCGGTCGCAGCCACTCGAGCTCGTCCCCGAGCACCTCCAGGGCCCGCTCGACGTCGCGCGTTGCCTGCAGCAGCTCGCCGAAGGAGGCGCTCTCGGACGGTAGCTCCAGCGGCGCCGTGCCGCCGTGCAGCGCGTGCAGGTGCGTCAGGATCGGGCGCAGGGCGCGATTCAGCAGCCGTTCCTGGGCCTGCAGCGCGAGCCGGCTGACGTCGGCCACCGTGCGCGTGCGCAGGTCGAGGACCGTTCCGCGCTCGCGTGCGGCTCCGAGCTCCTGCTCGCGGCGCGCCAGGGTCTCGCCGGCGGCCAGGGCCTCGGCCTCCTTCTCGCGTGCGAAGGACTCGAGCTGGCGCGCCTCGCCCTCCTTGGCTCGCGCGTAGCCACCGGCGGCCAGGGCCTCGGCCTCCTTCTCGCGTGCGAAGGACTCGAGCTGGCGCGCCTCGCCCTCCTTGGCCCGCGCGTAGCCACCGGCGGCCTGGGCCTCGGCCTCCAGGGCCCGCGTCCGCTCGCGCGTCGCCTGCAGCTCGTCCTGCAGGGCCCGGCGTTCCTCGGCCGCGCGCCGCAGCTCTGTCTCGACGTCGGTGTACTCGCCTTCCTTGTGGCGGATGTAGCGGCCAGCCTCGTGTACGTGCCCCTCGACCTCGCGGATGTAGCGATCCTTCTCGGCGATGACCTGCTCGAGCTCCTGGATGCGGGCGTGCGCGTCGAGCACCTCGGCCTCCTTCTTGCGCACGTAGCTGCCGGCGGCGTCGAGGTGCTCGGCCTGGCGCTGGCTACCGGCGCGCGTCTCGTTCAGGAGCTGGTCGAGGTCCTCGAACAGCGTCACGAGCTCCTCGCGGCCCTCGTCCAGCTCCTCCTTCTTCGTGCGCAGCCAGGCGATCTCGTTGCGCGCCTCGCGCAGGCGGTCCTGGGCCTCCGAGCCCTCGCCCAGGCCGCGCGCCAGGAGCTCGACGGCCTCGATGCCGCCCAGCTCGGGCGTCCAGGCACGCCGCAGCTCGTCGAGCCCCGCCAGGACGCGCGCGAACAGCTCGCGCGAGGGCATGCGCGTCAGCTCGTCGTGGCGGCCGACGGCCGTCGCCAGGGACGGGGGCAGGCCGGCGACGTCGCGGCTGACCCGGCGCGTGCCGACCAGCTCGGCGTAGCGCCCCGCGAGCTCGCGCGCTTCCGTGGCCATCGACTTCACCGGCGGGGCACCGCGCGCGAGCGCGGGCAGCAGTGCGGCCTCCTCCACGCAGCGGCGCAGGACGCGCGCCAGGTCCTCCACGTCGCCCGGCTCGGCCAGGAGACCATCGCTGCCGTCGTGCACGATCTCCGCCAGCGCCCCCAGGCGGCTGGTCAGGACCGGGCGGCCGGCGGCGAAGGCCTCGTGGATCACGAGCGGGAAGTTCTCGACCCAGATCGAGGGCACGACGACCGCGTCGACCTCGGCCAGGATGCGCGGCAGGTCGGCGCGCTCGTAGGAGCCGCGCCACTGGGCTCCGACCTCGCCGGCCCGGCGGCGCACGTGCTCGACGTACACGCGATCGGTGGAACCTCCCCACACGGCCAGCTCGGCCCCGCCCGGGAGGCGCGCGAAGGCCTCCAGCAGGACGTGCACGCCCTTGTGCTTGGCGACCCCGCCCAGGAAGGCGAAGCGCACCGGACGCGCCGGGTCGGGCCGCACCGGCGGGAGGCCCGCCAGGTCCGCGACCTCGAAGCCGAGGGGCGAGTGCTCGATGCGCTCGCGCGCGAAGCCGCCGCGCACCAGCTCCTCGATCAGGAAGCGCGAGGGCGCCAGCACGAGGTCGAAGTTCGTGTAGGCCTCGCGCCGCAGGCGGTCGAGCTCGCCACGCTGCTCGCAGGCCGCCTCGATCTCGGCCTGGGTCAGGCCGTGCTCCTCGCCCCGGTCCGCCAGGATGCCCTCGAGCTTGCCCCAGGCGGCCGGGTCGAGCTGGTCGCGCAGCACGCCGACCTGGTAGTCGCCGAGGTTCGGCTGCGCGTTCAGGAGCCCGAGGGCCAGGTCGCAGCGCGCGCAGGCGCGCGAGTCGCCGCGCACGTCGCAGCGCGCGAGGTCAGGGCGCAGCAGCGTGAAGCGGTGGCAGATCGGGTAGTAGTCGTGGGCCGTGAAGACGGTCGGGATGCCGCGCTCGCGCGCCACCGAGACCAGATCCAGGCCCAGCTTGATCAGGTGCTGGAAGTGCACGACCTCGGGCCGCTCGCGCTCCAGGAAGGCCGCGAAGGAACGCTTCAGCTCGGGCACCAGCAGGGCCTCGCGCGGGCTCTGCGGGTTGTTGTTGTTCGTGATCCAGTTGACCGCGAAGCCCTCGCGCTCCTCGCGCCGCAGCGCCAGGTCCGCGAGCTGCGGATCCCTGCGCGGCACGAAGACCTCGACGCGGTGCCCGGCCCGCGCCAGGGCCCGCGAGAGGCCGAGCGTGTAGTTCTCCACCCCGGTCCGCTCCACCGGGGGGAAGCCGTGCACGACCTGACAGATGCGCATCCCGCGCCGGAGTATAGGGAGCGGGCAGGCGCGACTGAATGAGGGAGCAGCGCCCGCGGGCCCCGCTCGTGGCGCCGATCCGAGTCCGAGCGAGGCTCAGAGGGCGCGCGAGGATCGCGCGCCAGGGCCGATCCTGACCGGCGGGGCGACGAGGGCCTCGTCGCTCCGACGGTCAGTGTCCCTGGCTCTCCAGCCAGCGCTCGGCGTCGATCGCCGCCATGCAGCCCATCCCGGCCGCCGTGATCGCCTGGCGATAGCGCTTGTCGCACACGTCCCCGGCCGCGAAGACGCCCTCGACCGAGGTGCGCGTGCCGTCGTGGACCTTGAGGTAGCCGGTCTCGTCCATGTCGAGCTTGCCGCGGAAGATCTTCGAGTTCGGCTCGTGCCCGATGGCGACGAACAGGCCCTGGCAGGGGAAGTCGAAGCTCTCCTGCGTCTCCGGGTTCTGCGCACGCACGCCGCGGATCTTGCCGTCGTCCCCCACCAGGACGTCCTCGACCACGGTCGGGACCTGGAAGGCGATCTTGGGGTTCTTCTGGGCGCGCTCGAGCATGATCTTGCTGGCCTTGAAGACCTCGCGGCGGTGGAAGACCGTCACCTTCTTGGCGTAGCGCGTCAGGAAGTTGGCCTCCTCCATGGCCGTGTCGCCGCCGCCCACGACCACCACCTCCTTGCCGGGGAAGAAGGCCCCGTCGCAGGTCGCGCAGGCCGAGACGCCCCCGCCGGAGGCCATCAGCTCGCGCTCCTTCTCCAGGCCAAGGAGCTTGGCCGCGGCGCCCGTGCAGATGATCACGGCGTGCGCCTCGACCGTGGCGAACTCGCTCGTGACCACGAAGGGGCGCTTCGAGACGTCGAGCTCGGTCACCATGCCGATCTGGATCTCGGCCCCGAAGCGCTCGGCCTGCTTGCGGAAGTCCTCCATCATCTTCGGACCGAGGACGCCCTCCGGGTAGCCGGGGTAGTTCTCGACGTCGCTGGTGATCGTGAGCTGGCCGCCCGGCTGCATGCCCTCGATCACGAGCGGCTTCAGGTTGGCCCGCGCCGCGTACAGGGCCGCGGTGTAGCCGGCCGGGCCGGATCCGATGATGACGACGTCGCGCGCTTGGCTCATGGGGCTGCTCGGGGTCGGGGGGCGGAGAGTGTAGGCGCCTCCGGGGGCCGCTTGAAGCCCGGCGCGCGCTTGCCGCCCCTCCCCGCGGCGGCTCTACTCCCGCCGATGTCGCTCTTCGCGCGCTGGCGGCCGCGGCTGCTCTCCCTCTGCGACGAGCTGCGCGAGGTAACGCGCGCGGCGCTGTTCGCGGCCGAGGGCGGCGGCGAGGCGGCGCTGGCGCGGCCCCACGGCCAGGGCCAGGGCGACGTGACCTTCGGCCTGGACGTGCCGAGCGAGGAGCGCCTGGCGAGCTGGCTGGAGGAGACGGCGCGTGGCGAGCCGCTCTCGCTCCTGACCGAGGACGCCGGCTGGCGTCACATGGGCCCCGACGGTCGCGGCGGGGCGCGCGAGCTGGCCGGCTTCGACCACGGCGGCCCGCGCATCGCCATCGACCCGATCGACGGGACGCGCAACCTGATGGCCGACCTGCGCTCGGCCTGGACCGAGGTCGCCTTCGCCCCGCCGGGGCCGGGACAGCCGCGCCTCTCCGAGGTGAGCGACGGGATCGTGTCCGAGATCCCCGGCACGCTGGCGGGACGCTACCGGCGCCTCTTCACGGATGCAGGGCGTTGCCGCTTCGAGCTGCGCGAGCTGGCCGGGGGCGCGCTCGTCCGCGAGCGAACGCTCGCGGCCGATCGCGACGCGCGCGCCGACCACGGCTACTTCTGCTTCTTCCGCTACGAGCCCGCCCAGCGCCCAACCCTGGCGCGCCTCGAGGCCGAGTTCTTCGCGCGCCTGGTGGCCCACGAGGGGAGCGACGCGCGCTCGTTCTACGACGACCAGTACATCTCGAGCGCGGGGCAGCTCGTGCTGCTCGCGCTGGGACGCTACCGGCTCGTGATCGACGCGCGCGAGCTCGTGCGGCGGCAAATGGGCGCGCACGGCGTCACGAGCAAGCCCTACGACCTCGCCGGCGCCGTCGCCTGCGCCCGCGCCGCCGGCGTGATCGTCACCGCCGCCGACGGCGGCCCGCTCGACTTCCCGATCGACGCGACGACGCCCGTCGGCTACGCCGGCTACGCGAACGAGGCGACGCGCGCGCGCTTGGAGCCGCACTGGCGGGCGACGCTGGAGAGGGTCGGGGGGTAGGGATTCCTCGCGCGCCCGTCGGGGCCCCGCTGCCCTTGCTTGCGCGCCCATCGGGGCCCCGCCGCTGGGCCGTGGCCCTTGCGCCGGACCCGTGGCGCCGTGCAGTCGAGCTCTCGAGGCTCCACGCGGTCCGGAGTCGCGCGCTTCGCGCGCTCGCGGGGCGTCCGGACCGCGTGGCGCCT
>DASVAP010000220.1:0-3819 GCA_036376275.1 Planctomycetota bacterium
CTACGTGATGGACTGGGGCCTGGCGCGCGTGCTGGGCGAGCCCGACACGAAGGACGTCCGCCCGCGCAGCGATCCGGAGTCGGTCGAGGTGCGCACCGCCAGCCGCCGCGAGGGCGACACGCCCGAGTCCCCGCTCCTGACGCGCGACGGCGACGTGATCGGCACGCCGGCCTACATGTCGCCCGAGCAGGCCCGCGGCGACCTGGCGCGCCTCGACGCGCGCACCGACGTGTACGCGCTCGGGGCGATGCTCTACCACCTGCTCTCCGGCCGCGTGCCCTACTCCGAGCCCGGGCGGCGCCTGGAGGCCCACGCCGTGCTCCAGCGCGTCCTGGCCGGTCCGCCGGCGCCGCTGGCGCTGCTCGCCCCGGCCACGCCGCCCGAGCTGCTGGCGATCGCCGAGCGCGCCCTGGCGCGCGCGCCGGAGGGGCGCTACGCGAGCGTCTCGGACCTGGCCGACGACCTGCGCGCCTACCTCGAGTTGCGCGTCGTACGCGCCTACCGCACGGGGCCGCTGGTCGAGCTCGGCAAGTGGGTGCGGCGGAACCGGCTGAGCGCGGCCAGCCTGGCGGCACTGGTGCTGGTGCTGGCGGTGTCCGGATTCGCGCTGGCGGGCCTCGAGAGCCGCCGCCGCAGCGCGCAGGAGCTCGAGCTGGCCGAGCGCACGGCGGCCTGGCTCCTGGCCGAGGTCGAGGAACTCTGGCCCCTGCGCCCCGACCGGATGGAGCCCATGCGCGCCTGGCTCGCGCGCGCGCGGCCCCTTGCCGCGCGGCTCCCGGAAATCGAGACGGCGCGCGCGGCCTTCGAGCAGGAGCACGCGGGGGCCGCGCGGGCGAACGACGATCGCGAGCGCGGCACGCTGGAGGCCGACGAGTTCGCGCTGCGCTCGCTGGCGCACCTGCGCACGGAGCTCGGCAAGTGGGCGCGCTTCCTGCGTGACGGCGAGCGCGCGGACCTGCAGGACAAGGCCCTCGACAACGAGCTGGCCCATGCCGAGGAGAACCTGGGCGTGCTCGAGCGCGAGCTGCCCTGGCTCGCGGCCCAGCTCGAGCGCCGCGAGGCCGCGCGCGCGCGCGCCCGCACCTGGCGCTATGCCGATCCCGCAATCGAGAGCGCCTACGCGCGCCGGCACGACTTCGCGCGCGCGCTCGCGGAGCTGGCCCGGCCCGATGGCGCGATCGCCCAGGTCGAGGCCCGCCTGGCGCGGATCGAGGGGCTGCTCGCGGTCGACCCGGACACGCCGAGCGCGGAGTGGACCCACGCCATCGCCCACATCTCCGACCGGGCCGCATGCCCGCTCTACGACGGGCTCGCGCTCACCCGGCAGATGGGGCTCGTGCCCCTGCGCCAGGACCCGGGCTCGGGACTGTGGGAGTTCTGGCACGTGCTCTCGGGCCAGCGTCCCGAGCTCGGGCGCGACGAGCGCTGGCAGCTCACGCCCGACACGGGCATCGTGCTGGTCCTCGTGCCCGGCGGGAGCGTGACGATGGGCTCGCAGGACCAGGATCCGGCCGCCCCGAACCACTTCGCGGCGGAGGAGGGCGTCGACCAGGGCCTGCGCGAGATCGACCGCTGGCAGGTCACGACGCGTCTCGACCCGTTCTTCCTCGCCAAGCACGAGCTGACCCAGGGCCAGTGGATCCGCCTGGCGGACACGCAGCCGAGCTACTGGTTCGCGGGCGCGAGCTACAGAGGCCTGGCGCGCATCTCGCGGCTGCACCCGGTCGAGCAGGTGTCCTGGTTCGAGGCCCAGCGCGGGCTGGAACGCCACGGTTTGACGCTGCCGACCGAAGCCCAGTGGGAGCGCGCGGCACGGGCCGGCACGCAGACGAAGTACTGCGCTGGCGAGACGCTCGCCTCCGTGCTGCCCCTGGCGAACTTCGCCGATCGGCGCTGGAGCACCGTGCGCCCGGGCGAGGGCTTCGTCGCCCACGACGACGGCTGGATCACGCACGCGCCCGCGGCGACCTTCGCGCCGAACGCCTGGGGCTTCCACGAGCTCGTCGGCAACGTGGCCGAGTGGTGCCTGGACTGGTACGCCTCCTCCTGCGAGCGCGGTGCGCTGCAGGACGGCACCGGCGAGCACACGCCCAAGGCCGGCAGCGACAAGGCCGTGCGCGGCGGCAGCCTGCTGTCCCCGCCCTCGGGGCTGTGGGCCTCGAGCCGGTACGGCTGGCCGCCGGGCACGGGCAGCTACGACATCGGCGTGCGAGCCGCTCGCATGCTCGACCCTTGAACGAGAGCGTCCATGCAATCGACCCATCGAGCCTTCCTGCTGACCGTTCCGATCGCGATGCTCCTGTCCAGCGCTTGCACGACACCCGTGAAGCCGGCGCCCGGGCAGCAGGCACCTGTGCAAACAGGCGACTGCATCCTCGACATCCGGCCGCGTCCCAGCCCGAACCCACCGTCGATCGTGGCCTTGGGCGCCCCAGCGCCCATGCACTCGACCGAGCCCATGTTCATGGATCTCCTCTACGAGATCGAGAAGCCCGACGGCCAGATCCCGTTTCTCACCTTCCGCTTCAAGGTGGGAACGAGTCCGGTCCAGGTGTGGCCTCGTCGCCAGACGCCCTACCTTGCTCCCCAAGCAGATTACTTCGAGCTGTCCGGTCCGAAGGAATACGCCTTGACAGTGAGCTTCATGTCCGGCGCAGAAGGGAGCCCGGATCAGGTCGTGCTGCGCGTGTACGACACCGAAGAGGCCGTCGTGCTCACGAAGAAGAAGCAGAAGGACTCGCTCCGCAGCCACTACTGCTTCGGACCGGCGAGCGCCGCCGAGCCCATGGCCACTCCCTGGCTCGTCGAGCTCGACAATGGCAAGAAGAGCGAGAAAGCGATCGGCGTCGAGTTCGACGGCCTGGGCATCGAGAGCGGCTTCGCGCTCGTCGGCGAGGGCCTCCTGCGGCTGCCGAGGTGGCTGACGGCCGCCGAGGGCGAAGCTGCCTTCAACACGGGCGACTGCATCCTCGATCCCCGACCGAAGCCGAAGCCGGCTCCCGGAGAGGGCGGCGGAGCTGCGGGCCGCGCCGGAGCGGCAAGAACCGCCGATCCGCACTATGACACGCTGGAGTTCTACGCCACCGGACCGACAGAAAAGGGCGGGGAGTATGTGGTGGACCTCTTCCTGACGGTTGGCCACGCGGGCCTCGCGCTGGCCCCGCACGGCGACCCGGACAGCGGTGACCGGATCGAGCTCGCGGCAGGCACGAATCACGTCCAGCTCAAGTACAACTCGCGCTTCCTACTGCGCGACCAGGTCGAGATCACGGTGGAGGGGCCAAGCGTCAAGAAGAAGCGCCTGCGAACATCCCTGCCGGACCTGAGGCCAGCGGGCCATTTCCGCGCACCGCGCTTCGTCCCCTACGGGCGGGCGGTGGATGACGAAGGCAACCCCACACTGACAGCGCTCGCCCTCGAACTGGAGGTCTTCGGTGTCCCGACGGGGATCTGCCTGGTCGGCAAGGGCCTCCGCATCCGGAAGGATCGAAGGCCTGAGTCCCTCAGCTCCCCGTGGTGAGCGGTTAGAGCCCCCACTCTGCCGCCCGCTCTCCGACCCAGCGCGGCACGTTCTCGGCCGCGCGGCCGAGGACGAGCTGGTCGGCGGCGCGCGCGCGCCAGCTCGCGTGACTCCGCAAGCTCGGGCCCTGGGAAATGATTTTGGACCTCTTGCATGTGCAGGCCGGGCGCTAGCCTGAATCACCAGTAGTACCGGCACGGCCTCCGGAGGTTTTCCATGACCATCCTTGGACTCGGATCTTCCCTCCTCGCCAGCGCGACGCTGCTCTGCGGCCTGAACGCCGCGCAAGGCAACGTGTG
>DASVAP010000223.1:0-13564 GCA_036376275.1 Planctomycetota bacterium
GACGGGACCTGCCGCACGGGCGCGGACGACCACGGCGTGCACACGGTCTGCGCGCGCATGACGGCCCAGTTCCTGGCCTTCTCGAAGGCGCGCGGCAACGACCTCTCGACGCCGCGCCCGGGCTTCCCCGGCCTGAAGCCGGGCGATCAGTGGTGCCTGTGCGCGCCGCGCTGGCAGGAGGCGTTCGAGGCCGGCATGGCGCCCAGGGTCGTGCTCGAGGCGACGCACGAGGCGACGCTCGCCTTCTGCAAGCTGGCGGACCTGAAGCAGCACGCCTGGACGCCGGAGAAGAAGTAGGGGCGCGCGTGGCGGGCCGGCGGACGGTCGCTGCGCTCGCGCTGCTGCTCGCCGCCTGCTCGCGCGGGCCGCGGCCGACGACGAGCGTGCTGCTCGTCTCGCTCGACAGCGTGCGCGCCGACTTCCTCGGCTGCTACGGCGCGGCGCTGCCGCACGCGCCCGGGCGCACGCCCTCCGCGCACCTCGACCGGCTCGCGGCCGAGGGCGTGCTCTACGAGAACGCGCGCTCGACCACCTCGTGGACCCTGCCGGCGCACGCCACGCTCTTCACCGGCCTGCCCGAGCTCGTGCACGGCGTCGAGCAGGACGGCCAGCGCCTGCCGGAGGAGCTCGCCACGCTGGCCGAGCGCCTGCGCGCGGCCGGCTACCGCACCTACGGGGTCTACTCGGGGCCGTACCTGGCGCCGAGCTACGGCTTCGGGCGCGGCTTCGAGCGCTACGAGGCCGCCTACGGGCCCGCGCTCGCCGGCGCCCTGGCCGAGCTCGAGGTCGCCGCGCGCCTGGTCGAGTCGCTGGACGTCGCGCGCGAGCCGGCGCGCGCGCGCGTGGCCGTCGAGCGCCGCGCGGCGGCCGTGGGCGCGGTCGAGGCCGCCTCGCACGCCGACGTGAGCTCCGAGCGCGTCACGGCCCAGGCCCTGGCCGAGCTCGCGCGCGCGGCCGCGGACGGGCGGCCCTTCCTCCTGTTCGCGCACTACTTCGACCCGCACTACGACTACGCCCCGCCGGCGGCCGTGGGGCGCAGCTTCGATCCGGAGTACCGCGGCCGGCTCGACGCGCGCGGCTACGTCACGAACCCCGCCATCGTCACCTACGACCCCAGCAGCCCCACCGGCCGGCGGCGCGTCGTCTCGGAGCGCGACCTCGAGCACGTGCAGGCGCTCTACGCCGGCGAGATCGCCTGGACCGACCGGCACGTCGGGCGCCTGCTGGAGGAGCTGGCGCGCCTGGGCCTCTCCGAGTCGACGCTGGTGGTCGTCGTCGGCGACCACGGCGACGAGTTCTTCGAGCACGGCTCGATCGGGCACCGCCAGACGCTGCACGAGGAGGTCCTGCGCGTGCCGGCGATCCTGCGCCTGCCGGGCGTGCTGCCGGCGGGCGCGCGGCGCGCCGAGCCCGTGACCCTGGCCGACCTCGGGCGCGAGATCCTGCGCCTGGTGCTGCCGTCCGCCGACCTGGGCCCGGCCCTGCCGACGGTCGGGCGCCTCGTGCGCGTGGACCTCGAGCCGCTCTCCTTCGAGCTCGACGGCGCACCCCGCGCGGTCGAGGGCAGCCGCGTGCGCATCCTCGAGAGCTTCTGGAGCGGCTCGCTGAAGCTCCTGCGCGTGCGCGAGCGCCTGGAGCCCGGCCAGCCCCTCGCCGCGGACGAATCGGCAGCCTTCGCGCGCGCCGCCGCCGAGCGCTTCGCGCGCGAGGAGCTGCGCTGGATCGACCTCGCCGCGCACCCGGGCGAGCCCGAGGAAGCCTGGAGCACCGATTTCTCCGACCCACGCGCGCGCGCGGCCCTGGCGGAGTTCCGCGCCGCCCACGCCGAGCTCGGCGCGCGCCGCGCGGCGCCGCCGCTCGTCGCCGAGACCGAGGAGCTGGTCGCCGCCCTGCGCGGCCTGGGCTACGTCGGCCAGGAGGCCCCGCAGGGCACCCTGGCGGCGACCGACCTGCTGCTCCCGCCGCCGGGCGAGGGGCTCGACCCGGGGAACTGATCCGGCCGGCGCTCGGAGCCGTACCCTTTCGGCCCCCCATGGCGTCGAGCTCCCCCGACGCGCTCGCGACCTTCCTGCACTTCGGCTACCTGCCGCGGGTGGAGGCGGACCCGCGTGCGCGCTCCTGGTCGCGCGTGCGGCCGGAGGACGTGCTGCCCGACGGGGCCCTCGCGCGCGAGGAGCTCGTCGCGCGCGGCCTGGCGGCCTTCCGCGCCGCCTGCGGGACGCCCGGCGAGGGACTGCAGGTCCTGCCGCTCTCCGGCGGGATCGACTCGCGCCTGATCCTCGCGCACCTGCGCCAGGCGGGGCTCGGCCCGCGCCTCGTCACGGTGACCTTCGGCGTCCCGGGCACGCTCGACTTCGACCTCGCGCCGGCCGTGGCGCGCGCGGCGGGCGTGCGCCACGAGACGATCGACCTCACGGATCACCCGCTGACGCGCGCGGAGCTGCTCGAGCTCGCGCGCGCCGCGCCCTGGTCCTTCGTGCTCGAGGTCTTCTACAACCACCTGCCCTTCCGCCGCTTCGGCCGCGCGGCCGTCTACTGGAGCGGGAGCCAGGCGAACTCCCTGGCCGGCGAGGACGCGCACGAGCTCGACCCGGACTGGGCGCGCGTGTGCCGGAGCTGGGCGCGGGCGCTGCCGGCCGCGCGCTCGCTGCGCCTGACGCCGCCGGGCTTCGCGCCGGAGAGCGCGCTGCCGCGCGAGCCGCCGCTGGCCGGGACGCGCCTGACCCACGCCGAGCAGCTCTTCCTGATGGTGCGCAACCCGGGCCGCAACGACCCGGCCCAGCTCCCGCGCGGGTACGACGTGCGCACCCCCTTCTGCCAGCCGGCCTGGGTCGATTTCGTGCTGCGCCTCCCGACCGCGCTGCGCGCCAGGGCCGGCCTCTACCAGGAGCTCGCGCGCCGCAGCGACCCCGAGCTCTTCGCCCTGCCGCTCAAGAACGACCTCGGCCTCCCGCCCGGTGCGCCCGCCTGGCGCCACGCGCTGCGCCGCAACCGCGCCCGCCTCGAGCGCGAGCTGCGCCGGCGCCTGCCCTGGCTCCGGCTCGGCACCGATCCGAATCTCAACTACGCCGACCTCGACGCCGAGCTGCGCCGCGCGAGCCCGCTCGCCGCCCTGGTCGAGGAGAGCCTGGCCCGCCTGGAGGACGCCCGCACCGTCCCCTGGCTGCGCCCGCGCGAGCTGTGGACGCGCCACCGCCGCCGCCGCGCGAACCTCGGCGACGCCCTGGTGCTGCTGGCCTCGCTGGAGCTGAACCTGGCGGCCAACGGGCCGCCGGCGTGGCCGTGACGGCGCGGTGCCGCGAGCCGCTACACTCGCGCCCGTGGAGCCCGAGCAGCGCTGGATCGACGCCCTGGGCGAGCTGCGCGCGCGCGGCGAGCCGTGCGTGCTGGTGGTCGTCACGCGCGTGAAGGGCAGCGCGCCGCGCGAGCCGGGGGCGCGCATGCTGGTGGCGCGCGGGGACCTGGTGCACGGGACGATCGGGGGCGGGAACCTGGAGAAGCTCGCGATCGAGCGCGCGGGGGCGCTGCTGGCGCGCGCGGAGGCCGGGGCGGAGAGCCACGACTTCCCGCTGGCAGAGGAGGCGGGGCAGTGCTGCGGCGGGAGCGTGACGCTCTTCTTCGAGCCCTACCGCTGGCGGCGGCGGCGCGTGGCGATCTTCGGGGCGGGGCACGTCGGGCAGGCGCTGGCGGGGCTCGCGCCCTGGTTGCGCGCGGAGGTGCGGCTGATCGACGGGCGCGAGGAGCGCGAGATCCGGCCGGCGCTTCCGCGCGAGCGGCCCTACGAGCTGCTGTGCGTGGAGGCCCCGGAGGCGGAGCTCGACGAGCTCGCGTCCGGCACCTGCGTCGTCGTCATGACCCACAGCCACGCGCTCGACCTCGAGCTCGTCGCGCGCGCCCTGGCACGCAAGGGGGCCTTCCCCTACCTCGGGCTGATCGGCTCGGAGCGCAAGTGGGCGCGCTTCCGCTCACGCCTGGAGCGACGCGGGTTTTCGTCCGCGGACCTGGCGCGGGTACGCTGCCCGATCGGCGCGGTGCGGACCTCGAAGGATCCGGCCGCCATCGCGCTCTCGGTCGCGGCGGAGCTCGCCGCGGCCCTGGACGCCCAGCCCACGCCCGCCTGAACGCCAACGAACCGAGCCGCCCCGGCATGAACATCGAAGCTTTCCTCCTGTGCGACGCCGCCACCGACACGGCCGGCAAGCTGAACGTGCTCGGCGCCTTCGACAGCTTCTTCGTCAGCGCGGTCCCGGCCACGCACCCCTTCTGCGCAGTCGTCCTGCGCCTGCGCATGGCCGGGTCCGAGCAGGGCGAGCACACGATCACGCTGCACCTCGTCGACGAGGACGGCAAGCACGTGATCCAGCCGCTGGAGGGGCGCCTGCGCGTGAACAGCGCGGCGGGCACGACGGCGACCTCGAACCTGATCCTGAACCTGCAGGGGCTGAAGCTGACGCGCTTCGGCGAGATGGCCTTCAACCTGATGATCGACGGGAAGCCGGTGGCGACGCTGCCGCTGTACGTGCGTCAATTGCAGCGGCCGCAGGCGGGGCCGGCGCCGCGGGCGAACTGAGCGACCCTCCTGGAGACCGCCGGCCCTGCAGGATCGCAGCGGGTCAGGACTCGTCGAGGAGCTCCAGGACCTTCTCGGGCGGCCGCCCGACGATGGCGCGCGGGCCGCGGACGGCGATCGGGCGCTCGAGCAGGATCGGGTGCTCGGCCAGGGCGGCGAGCAGCTCCTTCTCCTTCGAGGCGACGCCGAGCTTGGCCTTGCGGTAGGCCTCCTCGCCCATGCGCACCCACTCGCGCGCCGGGCGGTCGAGGCGCCGGGCGAGCTCGCTCAGCTCGGCCGCGTCGAGGGGCTCGTCGAGGTAGCGGCGCACCTCGACCGTGACGCCGTGCTGCTCGAGCAGCGCCAGGGCAGCGCGGCTCTTCGAGCAGCGCGGGTTGTGGAGCAGCAGGATGGACGCGGTCGAGTCGGGGAGCGCCATGGGGGGGCTCGCAGCATGGATGGCGCCGCGGGCGAGACGCAAGGGCGAGCCGGGGCCGGAGGCGGCCGAGCTCCGAGCACGGGCGGCCGCGAGGAATCCGTGGAAAGTCCGAAGGGCGCGGGGGAGGTCTCTCGTGGGGAGCCTGGAGACCAACCATGCGCCCGATCCCCTTCCTCCGCAGCGCCTCCGCCGCCCCCACCTGGCTCCTCGCCGCACTGCTCGGCCTGAATGCCTGCAGCGGCTCCTCCTCCAGCTCGAACCGGCCCCCGGCGGTCGTCATCGAGGCCCCCTTCACGGGCAACTCCTTCGAGGAGGGCGTCGCGGTCGAGCTCACGGGCTCCGCCAGCGACCCCGAGGAGGGCCCGCTCGACGGCACGCGGCTCCTGTGGAGCTCCGACGTCGACGGGATGCTCGGCAGCGGGACGAGCGTGACCGTACCGGCGCTGTCGCTCGGGGCCCATGGGATCCGCCTGACGGCCACGGACTCGGCCGGGGCCAGCGCCTCGGCCACGGTCCACGTGCGCGTGGTCGAGCCGCCGGCCGCCACGCGCCGCCCCGGCGAGGTGAATCCCTACGCGGGGGTCCTGCGCCGCCGGCCGGTGAAGCTGGACGACGAGCTGATCCTGATCGGACGCGCGAGCGCGACGGACGAGCTCCTGCTCGGGATCGTGGACGTGCCGATCGACGCCTACGACGATCCGAGCTCGACCCCCGTCGATCCGCGCGTCTCGGCGCGGCGCCCGGCCGAGGTCGCGCGGGCGGCCGCCGCGGGGCGCGTGCTCGATTCGGCAGCCCATCAGGCGGCCGTCGTGCTGCGCCCGAGCGCCGGCGGCGGCCCCTTCCGGCTCGAGCTGGTCGGCCTGGCCGATCCGGGCCAGCGGCGCGCGGCCGAGCTCGTCTTCCAGCCGCTCTTCCCCGACGGAGCGCTCGACGTGGCCGTGGCCGACCTCGACACGTTCGAGGAGGTCACGGGCCGCCCGCAGCGCGAGCCCCCGCCGGACGAGACCGCCGAGTACCACGACGAGGTCGTGCTGGCCACGGCCGACCTCCTGAACGGCGAGCGGGTCGCCCGGCTCGACGTCCTGAGCTTCGAGGACGTGGAGCTGCCGCGCGAGGAGCTGGCCAGCGTGCCCGAGCCGACCACGGTCACGACGACCTGGACCACGCGCCCGATGCACCCGGCCAGCCGCATCGTCGTGCGCCACGGCGACAGCTTCTACGGCGGCGGCGGGCCGCACCTCCTGGTGGCCTACGTGGACGAGCAGCGCCGGATCGCGGTGGACGTCTTCGCCTACCGCCACACGCGCGCCGATCCGCACGTGCCGGACCCGCGCAGCGACGAGCGCCTGCTGGAGCACGTCCAGCAGGCCGCCCTGAGCGCGCCGCTGGACGAGGCGGCGGTCCTGGCCGGCGGCTGGGACCTGACGGTCGGCCGCGGCTCGGGTCTCGGCATCGACGCGCTCGGCACCTTCGACTTCGTGCTGCTGGTCCACACCGACGCACCCGGCTTCGTGCAGGAGGGCTGGAAGCTGACGGACCTCGACGGCATGCCCACGCCGCACCGCATCGGCCAGGCGTCGGGCGAGTTCGCGCGCGTTCCCGACCTGATGGGCGGC
The DNA here is from genome assembly GCA_036376275.1 of Planctomycetota bacterium. GTDB lineage: Bacteria > Planctomycetota > UBA1135 > UBA1135 > JABFRZ01. Next base: position 6,605 of record DASVAP010000223.1, read on the forward strand.
GAGATCGGCCTGCGGCTCCTCGCCGACACGCGCGTGCAGATCTCGCTGGGACGCATCGTCGACAACGTGACGAACCGCTGCGAGGCGCTCGGGCTCTTCGTGCTGGCCGACACGAACCGCGGTCCCGTGCTGCAGACCATGACCGCCTTCGTGGAGGACCCGTTCATCGGTCAGTCGCGCTTCGGGCCGGTCAACGAGGCGCCCGTCTGGCCGCCCCCGGTGGAGATCCTCGCGCGGGCCGAGTCCGACCAGACCACGCGCACCAGCCTGGTGGCCGGCGGCTTCGTCAGCCGGCGCAACGGCCTGGTCGACGAGCGCCGCACGGCTTTCCCGAGCGAGTTCGCGCGCGACTGCGACGACGTCGCGACCGAGCCCTACCTCGGGCGCATGCCCTCCGTCTACGTCAGCGAGACCGAGGCCGGCCTGCTGCACGCCGTGACGACGATCCTGGGCTCCACCCTGGGCACGGGCAGCGTCGTCAGCGTGCCGCTGCCGGCCGGGCTCGACGAGCGCCCGCTGCTCCTGGCGGCCGACGCGACCGGCGATGCGGCGTACCACGGCTCGCTGCGCTGCGTGGGTCCGGCCACGCAGGACTGCCGGCGCCTGTTCCTGGGCGATGCCGAGCTGCACTACGCGATCGAGGACGTCGAGACGACCTCCGTGCTCTTGCAGCAACCCCCGAAGCACGTGGACTTCCTGCCGGAGCTCGGCGGCATCGTCGACGTCAGCATGCGCGACGGCTTCTTCGCGGAGTTCGTGCAGACCGACGAGGCCAGTGGGAGCGTGACGCGCAAGCTCAAGACCGACTGGAGCGTCGGCGCCAAGCTCGGGATCGGCTTCGGGGCGCCCGCGGCCAAGGACTACGAGTCGAACTTCGAGATGTCGCTCGACTACGAGCACCGCTCGGTGCAGGAGCGCTTCGACTCCAGCGCCGTGACCGTGCGCCTGACGCAGACGACCGGCGCGGTGGACGACGACGTGGTCTGGAGCAAGCGCCAGACGATCGACTTCTGGCGCTTCCCGGCCCAGGGCGGGCGGCCCGAGCGCCGCCCTTCGGGCGACACCGGTCTCCCCGACGAGGCCTGGATGGAGATCGCGATCCCCGCCGAGCCCAGCACGCGCATCGGCCCCGGCACGCTGAACGACGACTACCAGCCACGCCACATGGTCGGGAACATCCTCTCCTACCCGACCTTCGCGGGCGACGCGGACGACCTGGGCGAGCTGTTCGGCTTCCTCGGCAGCTACGTGCCGAGCGACGAGAGCGGGACGCGCCAGTGCAAGCCGCTGGAGGACGGGAACCCCAACGGCTGCCTGGTCCTGGTCAACGGCGTGGCCGAGCAGGTGGCCGAGGTCCTGGCGGGCGACGACTTCGTGGGCGGCGAGTTCGAGCGCGTCAGCGCGCCGATCGACGTGGCCGAGGAGCTGCAGGTGGGCGGGATCGCCTACTCGGCCGAGCTGGAGTTCGAGACCAGCATCAAGGACGGCCTGACGGTGACCAACAACGACACGCTCAAGGCCGAGGTCAAGGGCAAGATCCCGCTGCAGGTCAAGAAGGCCGGCGTCGGGCTGCAGTTCGGCGAGATCGAGACCGAGCTGCGCGCCTCGGCCAGCTTCGAGAACGCGCGCGTCTCCGAGAACTCGGTCGGCTCGAAGACCAAGATCGCCCTGCGCTTGCCGGCCGACATCCCGGTCGAGCGCTCCTACCGCATCCGTCCGTCCTTCGGCTTCTCGCCGGGCGGCGGGCTGCGCGTCTCCTACCAGGTCAGCACCGAGGGCGCGGCGGCCGGCTTCTGGGAACGCCACTACTCCGCCCCCGACCCGGCCCTGCACCTGCCGCACCGCATCGTGCGCACGGCCGGGGGCCTCGTGCTCGGCACCGACGACTCGCGCGGACGCATGAAGGGCTTCCTGGTGCGCGACGGGACCGACGTGGACCCGCAGGCCCCGCACCGCGTCGAGGGGCCGCTGGTGGTCGCCGTGCCGCGCGCCGGCGACCCGCTGCAGCTCGAGGTGCGCGTCACCAACCTGAGCGTCGCCAGCAGCGTGACCGACCTCGACGTGCTCTTCGCCGTGCAGGAGGTCGTGGGCGGCGTGCCGCGCGGGCCCGAGCTCCCGATCGGCCTGGCCCGGCTCGACCTCCTGCCCCACCGCGGGCTGTTCCCGGACGAGCCCGACGCCCACGTGCGCAGCGCCTACGTCGTGTGGGACACGAGCGGCTTCGGCCCGCCGCCGGGCCAGGCCCTGGCCACCTACCGCGTGCGCGTGACGCTCGATCCCGACGACCGCGTGCGCGGCGAGACGCACGAGCTGCGCGACCGGCGCGCCGATCCGCTGCGCGGCCCGGACGGGGCCGTGCTCGACCCGGGTCTCGAGAAGGGCCAGAACAACGCCGGCTGGGCGCTCCTGCGCCTGGCGCCCCCGCTGTCGGAGGCGGCCACGGCGCGCGGCGGGAGCGCCGCCCGCAGCTACCCGCAGCGCGCGGAGGCGCCCGTGCGGCTCGCGCTCGCGGAGCCCGGCGCGAGCTCGCGGGTGCGCGCGGCGCGCCTGCACGAGCCGCTGGCGCTGCGCGTGCGCCTCACGGCCGACGCCCCGGTGCTCGATCACGCTCGCCTCGAGGTCTACGACGGCGACCCGGCCGGCGGCGCGACGCGCGTCCTGTCCCACCTCGTGCAGGGCGTGGCCGGCGAGGTCGAGGAGCTCTCCTGGACCCCGCGCAGCCCCGGCCGGCGCGTGCTGCACGTGGTCTACGTGGGCCCGCTGGCCGAGGGACGCCCGGCGCTGCAGATCCCGGTCGTCGTGAGCGAGTGAGTCAGCCGCGCAGCGCCCGCACGCGCTCGACCAGGGGCGGGTGCGAGTGGTGCAGGACCACGTACAGGGGGTGCGGCGTCAGGTTGGACAGGCTGTCGGCCGAGAGGCGCTGCAGGGCGCGCACCAGCGGCTCCCCCGCACCGGTCGTCTGGCGCGCGTAGGCGTCGGCCTCGAACTCGTTCCGGCGCGAGAAGGCCTGCATGCCGAGCGAGAGCAGGACCTCGAGCGGCGTGTAGAGCAGCAGGAAGAACACCAGGCCCGCGTGGACCGAGGGCGTCTCGACGCCGAAGGCGGCAAAGAGACCGGGCTGCGTCAGGAACAGCGAGAGCAGCCAGAAGAGCGCGCCAGCCTGCAGGATCGAGAGCGCGATCCCCTGCAGGATGTGGCCCTTCTTGTAGTGCCCGATCTCGTGCGCGACGACGGCCACCAGCTCCTCGGTCGTGTGCTTCTCGATCAGGGTGTCGAACAGCGCCACGCGCTTGCGCTTCCCGAAGCCCGTGAAGAAGGCGTTGGCCTTGGTCGAGCGGCGCGAGCCGTCGATCACGAACAGGCCCTCGAGCGGGAAGCCGACCTTGCGCGCGTACTCCAGCACCGCCGCGCGCAGCTCGCCCTCCTCCAGCGGCTGGAACTTGTTGAAGAGCGGGAAGATCCAGGTCGGGGCGATGAACTGCACGAACAGCGAGAAGGCCGCCGTCGCGCCCCAGCACCACAGCCAGGCCGACTCGCCGAGGCGCGTGAAGAACCACAGGATCGCGGCCAGGAGCGGCAGCCCGAGCACCAGCGCGACCGCCAGGCCCTTGAGCGTGTCGGCCCAGAAGGTCGCGCGCGTCGTCTTGTTGAAGCCGAAGCGCTCCTCGATCACGAAGGTCGAGTAGTACCGGAACGGCAGGTCGAGCAGCGACTTCGCGAGCAAGAGCACCCCGATGAACACGAGCCCCGTCCCGATCGGCCCGCCGCCGAGGCCCCGCGTCCAGCCGTCGAGCCAGGCGAAGCCCCCCAGGAACCAGAAGCCGAGCAGCAGCACCAGGTCCACCGCCTGCGGCACGAACGAGAAGCGCGTGCGCACGCGCGTGTACTCCTGCGAGCGGCGGTAGCGCTCGGGGTCGTAGACCGACTCGAACCCCGCCGGCAGCTCCGGGCGCAGCGCGCGCAGGTTCAGGAGGTCCGCCGCCAGCGCCAGCGCGTTCTGCGCGAGGATCGCCGCCAGGATCACGAGCGCGTAGGCGTTCATGGGTCGGCAGTGTCCTCGCCCGGAGCGCCGGACTCCAGGACCGCCGTCACGCTCGCCACCGCGATGGTGACCACCGGGCTCCCGCCCGACCTGGGCCGAGCGGGCCAGCCCGCCAGCGAGCGGCTCGCGGAGGAAGGACGGAGAACGGAGCCGGCCCCGGAGGTCGGCGCACCCAGGGCCGCGCTGGAGCGCGGCGCTCCAGGCTCAGCTGCGCACCGGCGTGGCGAACTCGGAGGCGACCGCCAGCAGGTTGTCGGCCGCCGGCAGGTCGCCGGCGTGGTCGCCGCGGTAGAGCCACAGGATGCGCCCGCCGCGCGCGACCAGGGCCGCGCCCGGCAGGAGCCGCGGGTCGCTGTCGCGTCCGAAGGTCCGGCGCCAGCTCTGGCGGAAGCCCTGGGCCGAGGCCTGGGAGCGGCGGCGGTGCAGGTCGAGCGAGAAGAGGAGCGTCCACAGGCTCATCCGGCCGAGCCCGGCGGCGTGGTAGCTGGCATGGCTCGGGTCGGCGATGCAGTGGAGCTCCGCCCCGCACAGCTCGCGCAGCTCGCCGGGCCGGGCCTGGACGATGCAGGCCAGGGCCACGCCGCGCTCCGAGAGGCGCGGCTGCTGCTCGCGCAGCTGCGCGAGCGTCTCCTCGAAGAAGGGACAGCCGCTGTGGCGCAGCCAGACGAAGAGCGCGGGCCCCTCGGACCACAGATCGGAGAAGCAGGCGGACGAGCCGCCGGGGCGCGTGTACTCGAAGTCGGGGGCGCGGTGCCCGACCTTCCAGGAGAGGACCATGGTGCGTTCGACGGGGTGAGCTCGACCGATGGATAGAGTAGCGTGCCACCCCGATCTGGTGACGACGCCGCCGGCATGAACTCCGCCGCCCCCGCTCCCCGGCCCTCGCGCTGGAAACCCTTGCTCGACTTCGGGCCCCTGCTCGTCTTCCTGGTGGTCAACGCCAAGTGGGGCATCCTCCCGGCGACGGCGGCCCTGGTGCCGCTCTCGGTCCTGACCCTGGTCCTCTCCTGGAAGCTGGAGGGCCGCGTCTCGCGCGTCGCGCTCTTCGGGACGGTCGCCGTGATCCTCTTCGGGGGCCTGACGGTGCTCCTCGGCGACGAGCGCTTCATCAAGATCAAGGTCACGGCCATCAACGCCCTCCTCGGGGCGATCCTGGCCGTCGGCCTCCTGCGCGGGAAGCCGCTCCTGAAGGAGCTCCTGGGCGAGGGCCTGCGCCTGACCGACGAGGGCTGGCGCCTGCTCAGCCTGCGCTTCGCCCTCTTCTTCTTCGCCCTCGCCGGCCTGAACGAGGTCCTGCGCCGGGTCCTCTCCACCGACGCCTGGGTCCAGTTCAAGGTCTTCGGGATCCTGGGCGCGACCTTCCTCTTCACGATCCTCCAGACCCCCCTGATGCAGAAGCACGGGCTGGAGGAGCGGGAGGGAGAGGGGTTGGGACGATGACGGCCCCCAGGCGCTTCGCCCTGTGCGTTCAGAACCGCGGCTTCGCGGCCTCCCTGGAGGTTCGCAAGGTCTATGCGCTGCTCCCCGACGCTGCTGCCAAGCGACGGGGCCTGGTGCCGGTCGTGGACGAGTCCGGCGAGGACTACCTCTTCCCCGCCGAGCTCTTCGTCCCGATCGAGGTGCCCCCGGCCGCTGCTCGGGCCTTCCTGAACCGCTCGGCCTGAGCGAGCCCGGCGGGCGGTCCCGCCTCGCGGGCCCCGGCGGGACGTGCGCCTCCGACGGCTACGGAGGGCAGAGCCGCCCACTCTCGAAGCGAAGACGGGCAGGCGGGACGGGGCGATGGCCCAGGCGAGAGGGTCTCGGGGAATAGGTCACAACCAGGCCTGCGCCGCACTCCTTCCGCTCATCCGGCTCGCCCAGCCGCGCGACCACCTCGGCAAGCGTCATCCCCGTCGTGACGGGAACGAAGGGATCGAAGCGGTCGCTCGGCGACGGAGCTCGGACCACCCTCCCGGCCCGGTCGATCACGAAGTCGACGTCCCCGGAGGCCTCGCCGGAACGACGACCCCGCCAGACGAAGCTGACCCGGCGCTCCCCTGCCCAGACGCGTTCCAGGTCGAGGCTGTGGTGCAGTGGACCTGCCAGGACGTGCTCGATCACGCGGTGATAGGTGTCCAGCGCACGAATGTCTGCGAAGAACGGAACACGCTCGAGCTGGGCTTCCACGCTCCTGCGCAGGGGTAGCGCGTCGATGGCTTGCTCCAGCTTCTCCACCACGTCGTCGAAGTGGCGACGTTCCTTCTCGCCGGGGACCACCGTCGATGGGCTTTGCACACAGCCGCCGGGTGCGCCATTGACCCAGCGCACGTTCCCGTAGTCCAGGCGAACCTGCCGCCCCCGGTCGTAGACGTCCATGCAGCTCGGCGGGTTCTCCAGCGGCAGCCCCGGGAGTCCGGTTGCGACGGCGAGATCGAGGAGGGCACGGAACCTCTCGGGCTCGAGGTCCGCGGCCCAGACTTCCTCCCCCTCGGGGCCGCCCCTGCGACGCACGGCGCGAAACACGCGCTCGACCCGGTCGAACCCGACCGCCAGGACCACGCGCGGCTGACTTGCGATGAGGCCGCCGACGATTCCATCGGTGACGGCGAGCGAAGCGAACTCCAGATCCGATGCCGGCACAGCTTCGCCGTCCCCGAGCCGGAGCAAGACAAGGGACAGGACCAGGAGCGCGTTCATCGCTCGAACATCGACACCGCGAGGGTGGGCCTTGACCTGACCAGTCAGGGGGCGGCCTCGCTACCAGAGGAAGGCCCGCGATTGCGTCAGCGGTCGCTGCTCGCGTCCTCGCGGTACTCCCACAGCGTGGGGCCGTAGCCCACCAGGAGGCGCAGCGGGCGGGTCGCCAGCACGACGTGGGCACCGGGCGCGCCGGCGACGGGTTCTGGACCCGGCTCGAGGGGCTCCTCGAAGACGCAGGC
>DASVAP010000224.1:0-7110 GCA_036376275.1 Planctomycetota bacterium
GACCGCCTGGCGCCCTTCGAGAGCTCGACCGCACGGGCGCCAGCGGGCCGGACGAGCGGGTCACGGCCGAGGGCGGGGCCCCAGGGGGCGAGCCCACGCACCAAGAAAAGCACCAGCCCACACGAAAGCCCGAGGCCCCAGAAAGAAGAAGAAGGAGCCGAGGTGGAGCCCGGTGGCCCCGCCTACTCCGTCTTCACGCGGCAGGAGCCGCCGTGCTTCTTGTGGTAGTCCTGGTGGTACTCCTCGGCCGGCCAGAAGGTCTGTCCGGGGGCGACGATCTGGGTGACGATCTTGCGGCCGGTGAAGCGCGGCGTCGCCGCCAGGTCGGCCACGAACTTCTGCGCCGCCGCGAGCTGCTCGGCGTCGGCCGCGAAGACGGCGCTGCGGTACTGCGAGCCGAAGTCGGGGCCCTGGCGGTTCGGCGTGGTCGGGTCGTGGTTCAGGAAGAAGACCTTGAGCAGCTCGCCATAGGAGACGCGCGCGGGGTCGTAGATCACCTGCACGGTCTCGGCGTGGCCCGTCTCGTCGTTGCAGACCTGCTTGTAGCTCGGCTTCGTGACCTGGCCGCCCATGTAGCCCGAGACGGCCTCGAGCACGCCCGGGATCTGCTGGAAGACGTCCTCGACGCCCCAGAAGCAGCCACCCGCGAAGTAGGCCGAGGCGGCCGGGATCGGGCGCGACTCGGGCGGCAGCTCCTCGCCGTCCGGGACGAAGCGCAGCGCCGCCCCGTTCATGCAGTAGCGCTTGCCGGTCGGGGCCGGACCGTCGTCGAAGACGTGCCCGAGGTGGGCGCCGGAGCGCGCGTCGAGCACCTCGACGCGGCGCATGCCGTGGCTCGTGTCCTCCTTGAGGATCACGTGGTCGGGGTCGATCGGTTGCGTGAAGGAGGGCCACCCGGTGCCGCTCTCGAACTTGTCCTCGGAGCGGAACAGCGGCAGGCCGCCGACGGCCGAGACGAAGGTGCCCTTGCGCTTCTCCTTCAGGAGCGGGCTCGTGCCGGCGCGCTCGGTGCCCGCCTCCTGGGTCACGTCGACCGTCTGGGGGTCGAGCCTGGCGACGAGCTCCCGGATCTTCTCGGGCGGGAGCGGGGTCAGGTCGTGGCCCGAGCGCGAGAGGCGCGGGGAACTCGGGGCACGCTCGGGGCCGCCGCCCTGGGCGCAGTGGGCCGAGGTGAGTCCGAGCAGGGAGAAGAGCGAGGTCAGCATGGCGAGGTGTTTCATGGGCAGCCTGGGTACGGCGCGGCGCGGCCGGATGTGACGACCCGTCCGGTGGTGAGCGGGGGGAAGGCTCGGCTCCGCGCCGGGGGCATTCCCCGTTGGATGCGGACGCGTGACCGTAGTTTCGTCCGTCGCGCCGGGAAGCGGAAGGGGAAGGTCGACGGGAGTCCGTGGGTCGCTATCCTCTCGCCCCTTCGCGCGGATCCGCCGCGCCCATCCCGGTTCCTTTCCCGCCATGTCCACGCTCTCGACGCTCCTGACCGCTCTCCTCTCCTCGACCCCGGGGGCCGGTGCACCGGCCGACGCGACGCCCGCCCCCCAGGACGCTCCGGCTCCGGCGGAGACCTTCCCGCAGTGGACGGGCTCGCTCGCGCTGGGCGCCTCCTGGACCGACGGCAACACCGAGACCGAGACCCTGACGGGCAGCTTCAACACGATCCGGCGGGGCGAGGGCGACCGCTGGACGCTCGACCTCTACTCGAACTACGGCGAGACCACCGATCGCGTCACGGAGGACACCGACATCACCACGAACAACCACGGCGGCTCGCTGAAGTACGACTACTTCATCTCGAAGAAGCTGTACGCCTTCGGGAACGGCAGCGGCAAGGTCGACCACGTGGCCGACCTGGACCTGCGCTACGTGGCGGGCGCCGGGCTCGGCTACCAGTGGAAGGAGAGCGAGACCCTCAAGTGGGGCACCGAAGCGGGCCTCTCCTACGTGGACGAGGACTTCGAGGACGACACGGCCGACGTGGACTTCGCCGCCCTGCGCCTGGCCTCGAACCTCGCCTGGCAGATCTCGAAGACGACCGCCTTCGAGCAGGTGGCCGAGTTGCTGCCGAGCCTCGAGGACAGCGAGGACGTCATCGCGCGCGTCGACAACCGCCTCAAGCTGAACATCGTCGGGCGCTGGATCGCGCAGATCCAGTACGTGCTCGACTTCGACGGCTCGGCCCCGCCGGGCAACGAGGAGACCGACCACCGCGTCGTGCTGGCGGTCGGCTGGGGCTTCGGGAAGACGTAGCCGATCGAGCGATCGGCTCTCGATTGCGCCCTCGGCGTGAGCGCCGAGGTTCGCCGGGCGGGCGCGAGCCCACCTGGCGATCGACGGCGCGATGCCCGGGCCTGCTGCTGCCCGTTGTCCGGTCCGCTCTCGTCGCTCAGCCGCCGGCCGGCCGCGGCGGCTCGGCCGGCTCCTCGCCGGCCGGCAGGAAGTGGCGCTTCTCCAGCGTGTCCTTGAACAGGATCACGTCCGGGAAGTTCGACTTCAGGAACTCGTTCAGCTCCTCCCACTCGCGCGGCGGCACGTGGCAGGCGACCACCGTGCGGGCCTGGATGTGCTCCTTCAGCACCTGCACGCCCTCCGGCTTGCCGAAGTACCAGTAGGGCACGAAGACGACGTCGATGCGCCGCGACTTCAGGTCGTAGGGCTTGTAGTTCTCCAGGGTCGGCTCGGCGTCGCCCACGTGCAGCAGGCGCACGCCGCCGATCTCGACCAGGTGCGCCACGTTGCGCACGTCGGCGTAGGCCTTGCCGCTGTGCTCGAGCTCGAAGAACTCGATGCTCATCTCCTCCTGCACGGCCTGCGTCATCGCGCCGCGCGCGGTGCGCACCGGCGTCATGCGGCGCTGGATCGCCTCCAGGTCGCGCGCGCCGTCGCGCAGGGCCTGGATCACGTCGGGCCCGGACACGAGCTGGGCCTGGGGGTTGTTCGTCAGGAACTTCTCGAGCCCGCGCATCTGCACGTGATCGGGGTGGACGTGCGAGACGAAGACCAGCGTCAGGCCGTCGAAGGGCGGACGCGCGTTGACGAGGTCCTTGTTCACCTGCTCCGGCAGCGCGGCGAACATGTCGGTCTCCTCGCGCAGGAAGGCGTCGATCAGGACCGAGTAGCGTCCGGACTCGAAGAAGAAGCCCGCGTTGGCCATGTAGGTGACGTCGACGCCGAGCACCTTGGGCTCGGGCCGGGCCGCCTGGGACGGGGCTCCGGCGGGGTCCTGGGCGAGGACGGGGCCGGCGAGCGACGACAGGGCGGCGAGCCAGGCGAGCGGGATCTTCGGGAGCATGGGGGGTGGCGTCGGGGGCCGACCAGGATAGGTCCGGGGCGGCGGCGGGGAACCGATCAATCCGCCGTGCAGCCCTCGCGGCGGCCGCCGGAAGGGAAAAGGGGACGTGACGGGTGCGACCCGGCACGTCCCCTCGAGGACCAGGGAAGGGGAGGAGTTGGTCCGAAGAGTCGTTGCCGGCCCACGGGCAAGCGTGCGCCGACGGCCACCGGCAGGGCGGCAGCCAAACGAAAGACTACATCAGGATCGGAGGCGCGGTCGGGCGCGCGACAGCGCTCGCGCGGCGGCCTATCCTCGGGCCCGCATGCTGCGCGCCTGGCTCCTCGTCCTGCTCCTCCCGGCCTGCGCGGCGCCCGCCGTGCCGGCCCCGGCGCCGCTCGCGCCGCTGCCCAGCGCCCAGCAGCTGCGCTGGCACGCGCTCGAGGCCTACGCCTTCGTGCACTTCAACATGAACACCTTCACCGGGCGCGAGTGGGGCGAGGGCACGGAGCACCCGGACCTCTTCCAGCCCGACGCGCTCGACTGCCGGCAATGGGCGCGCCTGTGCAAGGCGGCCGGCCTGCGCGGGATCATCCTGACCGCCAAGCACCACGACGGCTTCTGCCTGTGGCCCTCGGACCTGACCGAGCACGACGTGGCCGCCTCGTCCTGGCGCGGCGGGCGCGGCGACGTGCTGGCCGAGCTCTCCGCCGCCTGCCGCGCCGAGGGGCTGCTCTTCGGTGTGTACCTCTCGCCCTGGGACCGCAACGCGCCCGACTACGGCGATTCCCCGCGCTACGACGCGCGCTACGTGGCGCAGCTCGAGGAGGTCCTGACGCGCTACGGCGAGGTGTTCGAGGTGTGGTGGGACGGCGCCTGCGGCGAGGGCCCGAACGGCAAGCGCCAGGTCTACGACTGGGAGCGCTACCGCGCGACCGTGCGGCGCCTGCAGCCGGAGGCCGTGATCTTCAGCGACGTCGGGCCGGACGTGCGCTGGGTCGGCAACGAGCGCGGCTTCGCGGGCGAGACCTGCTGGGGCATGCTGTCGCCGGAGGGCCACGAGCCGGGCGAGCGCGCGCCGCCGCTCGAGGAGCTCAACCAGGGCCGCGAGGACGGCACGCACTGGATCCCGGGCGAGTGCGACGTCTCGATCCGGCCCGGCTGGTACTACCACGCCGAGCAGGACGAAGAGGTCAAGTCGCTGGAGGAGCTGCTGGCGATCTGGCACGGCTCGGTCGGGCGCGGCGCGAACCTGCTGCTCAACCTGCCGGTCGACCGGCGCGGGCTGGTCCACGAGGCCGACGCCGCGCGGCTGCTCGAGCTGCGCGCGGCCCTCGACGCGCTCTACGCCGAGGACCTCGCCCCGCGGGCCCGGGCCACGGCCACGAACGTGCGCGGCGACGCGCGTCGCTTCGGGGCCGCGCGCGTGCTCGACGGCGACCCGGCGACCTACTGGGCCACCGACGACGGCGTGACGGCGGCGGCGCTCGAGCTCGTCTTCCCGCGGCCCGTACGCTGCGACCGCGTGCGCCTGGAGGAGCCACTCGCCCTCGGCCAGCGCGTGCGGAGCTTCGAGGTCGAGGCGCGCGTGGAAGGTGTCTGGCGAACGGTCGCGCGCGCCACGACGATCGGGGCGCGGCGCATCGTGGTCTTCGAGCCGGTCGTGGCCGAGGCCCTGCGCGTGCGCGTGACCTCGGCGCGAGCGGCGGTGGCGATCGGGGCGGTGCGGGTGTACTGCGGCGGTTAGTCAGAGGAACGCGGAGACGCGGAGGGGGGACGCGGAGGACGCGGAGGGCGGAAGAAGAAGGGGGGGAAGGAAAGACGGGCAAGAAGAGATGGAGCGGGGCGGGGCGGCCAGTGCGCTACCGAGCCTGGAGGAGCACGCGAAGCGCCTTCCTTTCCCTGACTCTCCACTCTTCTCCTCCTCCGCGCCCTCCGCGTCCCCCCTCCGCGTCTCCGCGTTCCTCTGCCGCTCCCGAAGTCCCCAGCTGGCTTCAATCTCCATCACCCCCTGGTTCGAAAGAGGGTCCGGGAAGGGGGGTCGCGCACGAGCGGGACCGCCCGGGAACGTCATGCGCACACGAGGGGTTTCCAGGGGGGCGCCGGGGAGGCGTGCCTTCACGCTGGTCGAGCTGCTGATCTCGTTCAGCGCGCTGCTGATCGTTCTGCTGGGCTTCTCGCGCATGCTGATCTCCACGCGCATGGCCTCCAGCACGACCCACGAGGCCACCCAGGCCAAGGAGGCCGCGCGCGGGATGCTGGAAGTGCTCCAGGGCACGCGCTTCTCGCAGGTCTATGCCCTGTACAACGCCAATCCCGCGGACGATCCCGCCGCGCCGGTACCGGAGTTCCTGGCGGGCGCCGGGTTCCGCGTGCCCGGGCCGCAGCGCTACGAGGCCAACGACCCGAGCCACGATGCGCTCAAGCCGCCGGCCGGCCTGGCGCGCTGCGGACAGATCCTGTTCCCCGAGGCCAACGGCGTCCTCAGCGAGAACGTGCACCTGCCCCAGTTCGGGTGGGTGGACCTGGACCTGAACGGCGACGGCGACCACGACGACGCCGACGTGTCCGCCGACTACAAGTTCCTGCCCGTCGTCGTGCGCGTCTCGTGGGACGGTGCCGGCGTGCCCGGCACGGTCGAGTTCAAGACCGTGATCGCCAACTTCTGATGCGCCCCCTCCCGATCCAGCCCCGCGGCACGCGCGCCGGCCTCACCCTCATCGAGATGGTGATCGCCGTCGCCCTGTTCCTGCTGCTGATGTCGTCGGCCATCCTGGCGGCGCGCGGCGGCCAGGGCGCGCTGCGCTCGAACCAGGGCGCGACCGAGCTCGAGACGCGCGCGCGGCGCGCCCTCGACCGCATGGCGACGGAGCTGCTCGGCGCCGGGAACCTCGAGCCGATCGCGCCAGGCCTGGGCTCGCAGACGGTCATCTACAGCCAGGTCCGGCCGTGGAACTGGAACAAGCTCGACGCCAACCCCGGCCCGGGGGACGGGGTCGCCGGGCTGCAGCCGCTGTGGGGGCTGCGCAACAGCCTGTCCCTCGAGATGGAGCCGGGCGAGAGCGACGACGGCGTGGACGAGGACGGCGACGGGCTGATCGACGAGGGGCAGGTGGTCCTGACGCTCGACCTGCTCGGGACCCCGCGGCGCGTCGTGCTGTGCACCGGCGTGCGCGAGCTGGGCGAGGGCGAGGCCGCCAACGGCCTGGACGACAACGGCAACGGCATCGTCGACGAGGGGGGCTTCAACGTCCTGCGCACGGGCGACGTGCTGCAGCTGCGGCTGACGCTCGTCGACGGGATCGAGGGAGAGACCGCGGTGCGCACGCTGGAGACCTCCGTGCGCTTGAGGAACTGAGGATGCAGCTCATGCACGTCCACGGCCAACGAGTACGACCCGGGCGGCGCGGATCGATCATGGTCATCGTCGCGCTGCTCATGGCGTCGGTGGCCACGCTCTCGCTCGTGCTGCTGAGCTCGCTGCGATCCTCGCACAAGGAGCACCAGGGCTCGCGCGAGAGCCTGAGCGCCCTGTACGCCTGCGAGGCAGGCCTGAGCGCCGCCGTGCGCGAGCTCGCCACCACCGGCGGGGACGGCAACGTCGGCTCGGAGCAGAACCCGGTCCAGGCGGGCGAGCAGCGCTACTGGGTCGTGGCCACGCCCATCGGCGACGGCCGCGTCTCGCTGGTCTCCTACGGCCGCGTCGAGCGGGCCGAGATGGGCGTCGAGGCCGTCGTGCAGCCCGACCCCGACAGCTTCTTCCGCTGGGCGGCCTTCGGCGAGGAGGCGCTGCACATGGACTCGAACGCGCGCACCGACAGCTACGACTCGGAGGTCAATCCGGG
>DASVAP010000225.1:0-18355 GCA_036376275.1 Planctomycetota bacterium
CGGCGCAGCTCCTCCAGCGTGCCCTCGGCCACCTTGCGCCCGCGGTCGAGGATCACGATGCGGTCGCACAGGCGCTCGACCTCGCCCAGCTGGTGGCTGGTGTAGACCACGGCCACGCCGCGCGCGCGCAGGGCCTCGACCATCTCGAAGATGCGCTCGCGCGACTGCGGGTCGATCCCGACCGTCGGCTCGTCCAGGAACACGAGCTCCGGCCCGTGCACCAGGGCGATGGCCACGTTCAGGCGCCGCTTCATGCCGCCGCTGAAGGCCTTGACCGGCTCGCGCGCGCGCTCGCCGAGGCCCGCCAGGGCCAGGCCCTGCTGCACGGCGTCCGCCAGCAGCGTCCCGCTCAGGCCCTGGAGGCGCCCGAAGAACTCGAGGTTCTCGCGCGCCGTGAGCACGTCGTAGAGCGCCAGCTCCTGGGGCACGACCCCCAGGCGCGCGCGCAGGCGCTCGGCCTCGCGCTGCGGGTCGAGCCCGAGCACGCGCACGTGCCCGCCCGAGGGCGCGAGCAGGGTCGAGAGGATGCGCACGGTCGTCGACTTGCCCGCGCCGTTCGGGCCCAGCAGCCCGAGGCACTCGCCGGCGCGCAGCTCGAGGTCCAGGTGGTCGACGGCCAGGCGCGTGCCGTAGCTTCGCACGAGGGCGCGCGCCTCGATCACGGGGGCGCCCGGTTCACGGGTGGTCATGGAGGCCGGAGGCTCGGGAGGGACGGAGGTCGGGCGCGGCGGCGGGCCGCGCCGATATCATTCCGTGCTCCGCGTCGTGTTCCTCCCGCGCGGAATCCGCTTTTTCCGGTGAGCCCCCTCCCCCACGCCTTCCGCGACGAGCGCCTGCTGGCCCTGGCGCTGACCCACGCCTCGACCGGGGCGAGCGAGGACAACGAGCGCCTGGAGTTCCTGGGCGACGCCGTGCTCGACCTGCTCGTGGCCGAGGAGCTCTACAAGGTCACCCCGGCCCTCGACGAGGGCGCCATGACCGAGCTCAAGGCCTGGGTCGTCTCGCGCCGCGTCCTGGCGGGCGTGGCGCGCGGGCTCGGGCTGGCCGAGGAGGCGCGCGTCGGGGGCGGGCTGCGCGACCGCACGCCGACCTCCTCGATGCTGGCGAACCTCTACGAGGCCACGCTCGGGGCCGTGTACCTCGACGGCGGCATCGAGGCCGCGCGCACGTTCACGCGCGAGACCCTGCGCGCGCCGCTGGAGCGCGTGCAGCGCCTGAAGAGCGCGCCCAACGAGAAGCAGGTGCTCCAGCGCCACAGCCAGACCGCCACCGGCGTCCCGCCCGAGTACGCGCTGCTGGCCGAGCGCGGCCACGCCCACGCCAAGGCCTTCCTGGTGGCGGCCGAGATCGCCGGGCGGCGCTTCCCGAGCGCCTGGGGCCGCACGCGCAAGGAGGCCGAGCGCTGGGCGGCGCACGAGGCCCTGCTCGTCCTGGGCGAGGAGGAGGCACCCGCAGGCGCCTCCGGCGGGGAAGCGCGCGCGTGACGCCGGCGCGCCCGGAGGCGGCCCTCGATCCGGCCTGGCTGGCGGGCAGCCCGCTGCTCGCACGCCTCTCGGCCGGCCTCGCGCCGGGCCGCACGGTCGCGGCCGGCAACCTGTGGGGCTCGTCCCAGGCCCTGGTCGTGGCGGCCCTGGCGCGCGCGCCGGAGCGCGGGCGCGCCGCGCGGCTCGTGGTGTGCTCGACCACGGCCGAGGCCGAGGCCTTCGCGCTGGACCTGCAGGCCTGCGGCGTCGACGCCCTGGCCCTGCCGGCGCGCGAGGCCAGCGCCTTCGGGCGCGGTCCGGCCGAGCCCGAGTCGCTGCGCGAGCGCCTGCTGGCGGCCCAGGTCCTGGCCGGGCCGCGCGAGCGCCGCCCGGCGGTCGTGATCGCGCCGCTCCTCTCGCTGCTGCAGCCGTTGCCGGCGCCCAGCGAGCTCGAGCGCAAGCTCTTCCACCTGCAGGTCGGCGCGCACCTCGACGCGGCGGCCCTGATCGAGCGCCTGGTGGCGGCCGGCTACGCGCGCACGCCGCTGGCGGAGCGGCCGGGCGAGCTCAGCCAGCGCGGCGACATCCTCGACGTGTTCCCGTTCGCCTCGGAGCTCCCGCTGCGGGTCGAGCTGTTCGACCAGGAGATCGAGTCGCTGCGCACCTTCGAGCCCGACAGCCAGCGCAGCCTGGAGGCCCTGCCGCGCGCCACGCTCTCGCTGGCCAGCGACGCGGGCGGGGTCGAGGACGGGAGCGGCGTGCAGCCGCTCGACCTCTTCGGGCTCGACACGCTGGTGGTCGAGATCGAGCCCCTGCGCCTGGCGGACCAGGCGGCCGGGCTGCGCATCCAGTCCTCGGCCCACGCGCGCGCGCTGGGCGAGCTCACCGACGGGTTCGAGCGCCGCCCGCGGCTCTCGCTGCAGAGCCTGCCGGCGGAGCTCGGCTTCCCGACGCGCTCGGTGCAGTCGCTGGCGGTCGGCCCCAGGGAGGCGCCCGCGGCGCTGCGCGCGCTGGCCGAGGACGGGGCGCGCGTGGTGCTGCTGTGCGCGGCGGAGGGCGAGCGGCACCGCTTCGAGGAGCTGCTCGGGACGCCCCACGCGGGCATCGAGCTCGCGCTCGGCTCGCTGGCGCGCGGCTTCCGCTGGGACGAGCCCGGGCACGCGCTGGTGGTCGTCAACCACCGCGAGCTGCTGGGCCTCGGGACGGCGCGCCGGCGCGTGGTCCGGGAGCGCAAGCTCCCGGTGCGCGCGCTCGAGTCCTTCTTCGAGCTGCGCCCCCACGACCTGGTCGTGCACGCCGTGCACGGCCTGGCGCGCTACCTGGGACTCGAGCGCCTGGAGCGCGCCGGGGGCCAGGAGGACCACCTGCACCTCGAGTTCGCCGACGGGGTCAGCCTGTACGTGCCGGCGGCGCGCATCGACCTCGTGCAGCGCTACGTCGGCAGCGGCGCGAGCGCGCCCGAGGTCGACCGGCTCGGCGGGCAGTCCTTCCGCAAGCGCAAGGAGAAGGTCGAGCGCGCGCTGATCGACCTGGCCGCCGAGCTGCTCGAGATCCAGGCCCGGCGCGAGATGAAGAAGCGCGCGCCGTGGGCCTTCGATCCGGAGCTCCTGGCGGACCTCGTGCAGGCCTTCCCCTACACCGACACCAAGGACCAGGCCGAGGCCGATCGCGAGATCGATAAGGACCTCTCCTCGCCGCGCCCGATGGACCGCCTCCTGTGCGGCGACGTCGGCTTCGGCAAGACCGAGGTGGCCGTGCGCGCCGCCTTCCGCGTCGTCTCGGGCGGCGGGCAGGTGGCCGTGCTCGTGCCGACCACGGTGCTCGCGCGCCAGCACCTGGAGACCTTCCGCGAGCGCCTGGCGGACTTCCCGGTCGAGATCGGGATGGTCTCGCGCCACGTGACGACGCAGGCGACGCGCCGCACGCTGGAGAAGGTCGCGCGCGGCGAGATCGACGTCCTGATCGGCACGCACCGGCTGCTCTCGAAGGACGTGACCTTCAAGAACCTGGGCCTGGTGATCGTGGACGAGGAGCAGCGCTTCGGCGTGACCCACAAGGAGCACTTCAAGCGCCTGCGTTCCGAGGTGGACCTGCTCACCCTGACGGCCACGCCGATCCCGCGCACGCTGCACCTCTCGCTCTCCGGCGCGCGCGACATCAGCGCCCTCTCCGAGCCGCCCGAGGGGCGCCAGGCGATCGAGACCGTCATCGCCTGGCGCGAGGACGAGGAGCGCATCCGCAAGGCGCTGCTGGCCGAGAAGCAGCGCGGCGGGCAGGCCTTCTTCCTGCACAACCGCGTGCACTCGATCGAGCAGAGGGCGCGCGAGCTCGGGCGCATCGTGCCGGAGTGCTCGCTCGCCATCGGGCACGGCCAGATGAGCGGCAAGGAGCTCGAGCGCGTGATGGACGTCTTCGAGCGCGGCGAGGTCGACGTTCTGGTCGCCACCACGATCGTCGAGAACGGCATCGACATCCCCAGCGCCGGCACGATCCTGATCGACGAGGCCGAGAACTACGGACTGAGCGAGCTGCACCAGCTGCGCGGGCGCGTCGGGCGCGGCGCGCACCAGGCCCACTGCTACCTGCTGGTCGACCGCACGAAGCCGCTGGACGAGACGGCGCGCGCGCGCATCAAGGCCCTGGAGGAGCTGACCCAGCTCGGGGCCGGCTTCCAGATCAGCATGAAGGACCTGGAGCTGCGCGGGGCCGGCAACCTGCTCGGGCCCGAGCAGTCCGGGCACATCGGCGCCATCGGCTACGACATGTACTGCCGGCTCCTGCGCCAGACGGTCGAACGCCTGCAGCACGCCCCGGCGGAGGACCCGGAGGCCCTGCGCGCGCGCCTGGCGGCCGAGGTGCCGGCGGCGGTGACCGAGGAGATCGAGGCCGGGGCGGTCGAGCTCGAGCTCGGCCTCTCGGCCTACCTCCCGGAGGACTGGATCCCCGAGCAGAAGACGCGCCTCGAGCTCCTGCGGCGTCTGAACGCGATCGAGAGCGACCAGGACGTCGAGGAGGCGCTGGCGATGCTGCGCGACCGCTTCGGGCGCGTGCCCGACGAGGCGCGCGCGCTCGTCGCGCAGTTCCGCACGCGCGCCCTGCTGGCCGCGGCCGGCATCCGGCGCCTCGCCTTCCGCGGCGAGACCTACCTGATCGAGTACAAGGACCGCATCGCGCTGGAGGGCGCGCTGGCCCACGGGGCCGTCGAGCTGCGCCCGCTGCGCGCCGGGCGCGCGCACCTCGCGCTGCCGGCGGGCGCGCGCACGCCCGAGCGCGCCCACGCCTGGATCGTCGCGCTCTTGAAGGGCCCCGAGCCCACGCGCAAGATGGCCGCGCCCCAGCGCTGAAGGACCGGCGCTGGAGGACCCGCGCCGACGGACCCGCACCGATGACCGCCCTCGCCCTCCTCCTCGCCGCCTGGCTCCAGGCCGAAGGCCGCCCGGCCGCGCCGCGCAACCCGGTGCTGGAGGGCGTGGCCCTGCAGGCCGGCGACGGGCTCGTCTACCTGAGCGAGTACGAGCGCCTGCTGGAGCGCACGCGCAGCTCGCAGCCGGCCGAGACCCCGGCCGAGCGCGAGCGCCAGCGCGTGCAGCTCCTGCGCGACGTCGCGATCCTGCGCCTGGAGGAGGAGCGCGGGCAGGACCTGGGCTTCGACAAGGCCGTGATCGATCGCATCCGCAAGGCGAACCTGGACGCGGTCAAGGACGAGAAGGGCCTGGAGGGCTACCTGGCCGAGCTCGACCGGCGCGGCACGGACGCCCTGGCGGACGTCTCGCAGGGCGAGCAGCAGCTCTACCGCCAGCTCTGGGAGCGCAAGGCGCGCGGCCTCGACTTCGGCGCGACCCGCACAACGCGCGACCGCGGCTTCCGCCCGGGCGAGCTGCGCTACTTCTTCGAGGAGAACCGGCCCAACCTGGAGCGGGTGCGCCTGCGCTGGCTGATCGTCAGCAGCGAGTCGAAGGGGAGCCCCGAGGCCGCGCGCGAGGCCTGCGAGGACGCGCGGCGGCGCGTGCTGGCGGGCGAGGACTTCGGGCTGCTGATCGAGGAGCACGGGGTCGAGCTGCGCGAGACCCTGGGGCTGACCCCGTTCGTGCCGCTGCGCGCCCTGCCGGACCCGACCATCGCGGCCTTCTGTCAGGCGGCAGAGGAGGGCGACCTGTCCGAGGTCCTCCCGCTGGTGAACCAGCGGAGCGGCAAGCCCGACCCGGGCGTGGGGTACCAGCTGGTGGAGCTCGACGCGCGCCAGGTGCCCGACTACGCCGACCCCGAGATCCAGCGCCTCCTGCGGGACGTGCTGGAGGACCGCCGCGCGGGCTACGCGCTGGCGCGCGCGCGCGAGCGCCTGTGGGGCGAGTCCTACGTGTGGGTGAACCCGCTCCTGGGCCTCGCCGCGCCCGGCGCGGGCCCGCCCCCGGCGCCGTAGTCCCGGCTCCGGGCCAGGGGTATACTCCCCGCCCTTCCGGGCCCTGAACCCCCCGGCCGCAGGTGCGTTCGGACCCCTGTTCGGACCCGCTCCCGCGGGCCCCCGCCCGCCGCACCTGCGCCCCGGTCCACCGCCATGACCGACTATTCGAACGTCCACATCGAGACGACCCTGCCCAAGCCCTGGGAGCAGGAGACGACCTTCAACGACGTGCTCTACGACTGGATGGGCCGGGCCCCCTGGCTCGCCATCTCGGCCGCGGCGCACCTCCTGATGTACTTCATCCTCACGGCGATCCCGTGGGACCAGTTCGGGAACCAGAAGGCCAAGAACATCCAGGCGACCCTCCAGCAGACCCCCGAGGAGGTCTTCGAGGAGCCCGAGGAGGAGATCGAGGAGGTCGAGGAGGAGCCCCAGGAGGAGCCCCAGCTCAAGGACGCCGAGATCGACGACCACAACGAGGAGGACACGAACGAGGAGTTCGAGTCCACCGAGGGCGACCCCAACTTCCTGTCGGACTCGCCCTTCGACTCGGACGCCTTCAACGACGTGATCGGCATCGGCGGCGGCGCCGGCGGCAAGTTCGGCGGGCGCTTCGGCGGCAAGAAGAACCTGCGCGCGGCGGGCGGCGCGGCGGCCGAGCAGGCCCTCAAGGACGCGCTCGAGTGGCTGAAGATGCACCAGTCCGAGGACGGCTCCTGGGACAGCGACGGCTTCTCGGCCAACTGCGGCAAGATCGGCTCGACCACCTGCGAGGGCCCCGGCGGCGCGACCCACGACGTGGGCGTCACGGGCCTGGCGTTGCTGGCCTTCCTGGGGGACGGGAACACGACCAACCAGGGTGAGTACAAGGACGTCGTCTCGCGCGGCATCGCCTGGCTCAAGGAGCAGCAGGACCCGGACACGGGCCTGCTGGGCGAGCGCTCCAGCCACGACTGGATCTACGACCACGCCATCGGGACGCTGGCCCTGTGCGAGGCCTACTTCTTCTCGAAGAGCCCGCTGATCAGGGGCACGGCCCAGAAGGCGATCAACTTCATCTTCCAGGCCCGCAACCCCTACGGCGCCTGGCGCTACGACCAGCCGCCGGTGGGCGACAACGACACCTCGGTCACGGGCTGGATGGTGTTCGCGCTGGCCTCGGCCAAGGACGCGGGCCTGGAGGGCGACTTCAAGGGCGCCTTCGAGGGGGCCCTCTCCTTCATCGACGAGGTCACCGACCCTTCCTCGGGGCGCATCGGCTACTCGGCCTTCGGCGAGCTCTCCTCGCGCACGCCGGCCAACGAGCACTTCCCGCGCGAGAAGGGCGAGGCGATGACGGCCGTCGGCCTCCTGTGCCGGATCTTCCTCGGCCAGAAGCCCGAGGACTTCCCGGTCATGCACAAGCACGCCGAGCTCCTGCGCTCGAAGCCCCCGGTGTGGGATCCGGACGGGTTCGGCAGCGACTTCTACTACTGGTACTACGCCACCTACGCGCTCTTCCAGATGGGCAAGCCCTACTGGCCGGTGTGGGAGAAGGCCATGAAGGCCGCGGTGGTCGAGTCCCAGAGCAAGCAGGGCGACGAGAAGGGCTCCTGGGACCCGAGCGTGTGCGCCTGGGGCTACTCGGGCGGCCGCGTCTACGCGACGGCCACGATGACGCTCTGCATCGAGGTCTACTTCCGCTACGCCCAGGTCCTCGGGGCGCGCTAGCCCCGGAACCGCCAGGCTCCAGCCTGGCTCCGAGAAGCGCCACGCTCCTGCGTGGCGCTCTCGTTTCCGGGGGCCCGGTGGACGGAACTCGGGCCGAAGAGCAGGGCAGAGGCCAGGCCGGAGCCTGGCGGCCCCAGGACTACTTCGCGGCGGCCTTGGCCTTGTTCAGCGCCTTCGCCAGGCGGCTCTTGTAGCGCGCCGCGGCGTTGGCGTGGATCGCGTGGATCTTGGCGGCCTTGTCGATGCGCTTCATCGCCGCGCGCAGGGCCTCGGGGCTCTCGGCTCCGCTGGAGGCGCGGGCCTGCTTGATCGCGCTCTTCACGCGCGTGCGGGCGGTCTTGTTGACGATGCGCTTGCGCTCGCTCTGGCGGGCGCGTTTGAAGGCTTGCTTGCTGTGGGCCATGTCTTCGGTCGGGGGTCTCGGGCGTCTAGTTCAGGGCACCCATCTTGGTGGCGACGTCGCGATAGCCGATGTCGACCTCGTAGATGCGGATGTAGAAGGACCGCGCTTCGTCGCGGTTCCCTTGGGCCTCGGCGATGGAGCCGAGGTTGTACAGGATCTCCTTGGCGCGCTCGTTCTTGCCGTCGGTGGCCTCGAGCGCGTGCTCGTACTCCTTGCGGGCCAGGTCGAGGATGCCCTTGCGCTGGAAGCACTGCCCCAGGAAGAACAGCGCCTCGTCGCGCACGCGCGGCTCGCTCGAGCAGCGCTGCAGCTCGCCCAGGGCGCCGTCCACGTCGTCGGCCCGCAGCAGCTTCTTGGCCAGCGTCAGGCGCAGGGCCGCGTCGCCCGGCCGCGCCTCGACACGCCGGCGCAGGTCCTTGACCTCGTGCGTGATCAGCTCCTGCTCGAGCTGGCTCGCCTCGTCGGCCTGGCCCGCCTTGTCGGCCGCGCGCACGGCCTTCTTCAGGCGCTTGGTCTCGAGGTCGCCGGCCTTGCACAGCAGCTCGAACGAGTCGCGCCGGTAGCTGAGCGCGCGCTCGACCAGCTCCAGGGCCGCGGCGGGGTCCCCCAGGCGCTCGTGCACGTCGGCGAGCTGCACCATCAGGTCGGGGTCGGAGGCGTTCTCGGCGAAGCGCTCCTCCAGGCGTGTCAGCTCGGCGCGCAGCTCCTCCTCCGACAGCACCAGGCGCCGCGAGCGTTCCAGCTCGCGCGAGCGGTCCTTGTCCTTGATCAGCTCGCGGCTGTGGCTGACGCTGGCCACGTTCGAGCGCGACAGGGCCGTCTCGGCCGCCAGGTTCTTGCGCGCCTTGAGGGCCTCCTGGTCGCGCGGGTCGGCCTCCAGGGCACGCTCGTAGTACTCGAGCGCGCGCGCGGGATCGCCCGTGCGCTGCATCATCGAGCCGGCGCGCTTGAGCGCCTCGGGGTTGCGGGGCGCGATCTCGGCCGTGAACTCGTAGACCGCGCGCGCCGAGCGGAAGTGCCCGGCCTGCTCGAGCGACACGCCGAGCAGGAGGTTGGCTTCCTCGTCCAGCGGGTTCGTCGCCAGGTAGTCCTCGAGCGCCCGGGCGCAGGCCTCGTGCTTGCCGAGCTTCTGCAGGGCCTTGGCCTTGGAGAGCGGCAGGGCCCCGGTGACGGCCCGGAAGAGCCCGCCGCCCTTGCCGCCCTCCTGGGTGCGCTTGCGCAGGGCCTTGCGCAGCCCGGAGCGCGCCTCGCCCTGGTCCGGGTCGAGCTCGATGAGCTGCCGATAGAGCTCGACCGCGAAGTCGTAGTTGCGCCGACGGAGGGCTTCCTCGGCCTTCTGGATCTGCTTCGAGAAATCCAAGCGCAGGGCCTCGTTCCCGGCCAAAACGAGGGCGGAAGAGCGTAGCGGGGCCACCGCGGGGCGTCAACGCGCGGCGGCACCTGTGCTAGATTGGCGGACCAGGCCGGTTGCCCATGGAGCTGCACTTCGACCTGACCCTCTTTCCCGACCCGCTGCTACGCCGCCCAGCCCTGCCGGTCGAGGTCTTCGACGAGGAGCTGCGCGCGATCGTGGCCGGGATGTTCGAGCGCATGTACGCGAGCAAGGGCGTGGGCCTGGCGGCGCCCCAGGTCGGGCTCAAGAAGCGCATCCTGGTCCTGAACGCGACCGGCAAGCCGGAGGACGAGCTCGTCCTGGTCAATCCGCGCATCCTGGAGCGCTCCGGAGCCCCCACCAAGTTCGAGGAGGGGTGCCTCTCCTTCCCCGGGATCTACGCCGAGGTCGAGCGCCCTGACGCCTGCCGGGTGGCGGCCCAGGGCGTCGACGGCACCCCCTTCGAGGGCGCCTACGCGGGCTTCCCGAGCCGCATCATCCAGCACGAGTACGATCACCTGGAGGGCGTGCTCCTGGTGGATCGCATGTCGCCCGCCGATCGCCACCGCAACAAGGCCGCGCTGGAGGAGCTGGTGGCCAAGTACAAGCGCACTGTCCCGGCCCGCAGGTGATCGCCTCCTTTCGCCGCGAGCGCCTGCGGCCGGACCCGCGCGGGGCGGTCCTGTCGGTGGGGATGTTCGACGGGGTCCACCTCGGACACCGCGCGATCCTGGAGGCGAACGTCGCCCGCGCCCGCGCCCTGGGGGCCGTGGCGACGGTCCTGACCTTCCGCCGGCACCCCAAGCACCTGCTCCTCGGGCGCGCGCCCCGCACCCTGACCACGCTCGAGCACCGCCTGGAGCTCTTCGAGCGGGCCGGGATCGAGCACGCCGTCGTGCTCTCCTTCGACGAGGAGCTGCGCCAGCTCTCGGCGGCCGAGTTCGTGGGCCGCATCGCCCTCGAGGCCCTGGGCACGCGCGCCTTCGTGCTGGGCTTCGACAGCAAGTTCGGCCACGACCGCGAGGGCACCCCCGAGGCCCTGACCGCCATGGGCCTGGCGGTCGAGGTCGCTCCCAAGGTCCTGGTGCTGGGGCGCCCCGTCTCCTCGACCGCGATCCGTGAGGCGGTCGAGCTCGGCGACCTCCCCGCGGCGACGGCCATGCTCGGGCGCCCGGTCAGCGTCTTCGGCCGGGTCGTCCACGGCTCCAGCCTGGGGCACCGGATCGGCTTCCCGACCGCCAACCTGAACCTGCGCCACGGCCTCCATCCGCCGCCGGGGGTCTACGCCAGCCGGGTCCACCACCTCGCCCGCGGCGCCCCGCGGCGGACCTACCCCGGGGTCACGAACATCGGCTTCCGGCCGACGGTCGCGCCCACGCCGCCGCGCGAGCCGCAGGTCGAGGTGCACCTGCTCGACTTCGAGGGGGACCTCTACGGCGAGCGCATCGAGCTCGAGTTCGTGGCCCGTCTGCGGGGCGAGAAGCGCTTCTCCGGGGTCGACGAGCTGGCCGCCCAGATCGCCCGGGACATCGCGGAGGCCCGCCTGCGGCTGGCCGGGTCGGGCCGTTGACGGGTCCGCCGCCGGCCGTCACACTCCTCCCCCCCGCCTGGTCGAGAGGCGGCTCCCAACGGGCAGGTAGCTCAGCAGGTAGAGCACTTGACTGAAAATCAAGGGGTCGCCGGTTCAACTCCGGCTCTGCCCACCTCCTTCTCCCCATCGATGGCCCCCCAGCCGCTCAGGATCACGCGGAGCGACCCGCGCCGGCTCGACTTCGAGTGGGACGATGGGACTCGGACCGTCCTGAGCGCGCCCGAGCTGCGCGCGCTGTGCCCCTGCGCGGCCTGCGTGGACGAGCTGACGGGCGTCCGGCGCCACGATCCGGCCTCCGTCCCGCCGGACCTGACCCACCGGGACGTGCGCCTGGTGGGCAACTACGCCCTCACGATGACCTTCTCGGATGGGCACGGGACGGGGATCTTCCCCTTCACCTTCCTCCTCGAGCACGGGAGGACGGCGTGAGGCGTCCCCGGTCGGGGCTGCGCATCGGCCCGGAGCTGGTCATCCCGCCCGACGAGCTGGACTTCCAGACCGCGCGCTCGGGCGGGCCGGGCGGCCAGAACGTCAACAAGGTCGAGAGCAAGGTCATCCTGCGCTACGACGTGCGCCGCAGCCGCTGCCTGACGGAGGAGCAGCGCCTGATGCTGCTGGAGAAGCTGGCGGGACGCCTGACGCGCGAAGGTCAGCTCGTCCTGCACTCCTCCAAGCACCGCGAGCAGAGCCGCAACGCCGAGGCGGCCCGCGAGCGCATGCTCGAGATCCTGCGCGAGGCGCTCCTGCCGCGCCCGGTGCGGGTCGAGACGCGCCCCAGGCGGGCCGCCAAGGAGCGCCGGCTCAAGACCAAGCGCACGCGCTCGGCGGTCAAGCGCACGCGGCGCCGGCCGGCGGACGAATGAGCGAGCTGGAGAAGGCGCTCCAGCTCCTGGAGAGCCTCGTGCGGCAGCGCGCGGCGCCCAGCCACTACGTGGCCCGCCTGCTGCTCCTGACGCTCGGAGCGGCGCTGCGGGCGGAGCCGGCGGCGGCCGCGGCGGGCGTGGAGCGGACCCGCAGGGCCGGCGAGGCCCTCGGAGAGCCCTG
Source organism: Planctomycetota bacterium (assembly GCA_036376275.1). Lineage (GTDB taxonomy): Bacteria > Planctomycetota > UBA1135 > UBA1135 > JABFRZ01. The sequence goes on from DASVAP010000225.1 coordinate 11,986, forward strand.
GGCCGAGGCCCTGCGGACCGAGCTGGGCCTGGCCTGCGGGGAGTTCGCGCAGTGCGTGGACCCGCGCTACCTCGACCTGCCCGGCTACGACCTGGAGTACACGCGCGCGGCGCGGGCGCGCCTCGAGGACCGCCTGCGGGCCGCCACCGCGCTCGGCTTCGCCCTGGAGGACCGCCACCGGGAGATGCTGGAGCTGGCCGACCGCGTCCTGGAGGCCCGCAAGGGCGCTCCGGAGCGACCCGGGCCCTGAGGGCCCGAAGTGCGCGCCGAGCCGGGGCCCCCGGGGAGCTCCCCCTGCTCTTCGACTTCGATCAGCGCAAAGTGCCAGAGGCAAAGGGCTTATCTGATTGCGATCTGGAAGATTCCGGCGTGATCGGCGCGCCGGACGGGAATGGGTGACGGGTGGCGCCTTGGAAACGTGCCCCGCAAACCGTGAAACTGCGAGAACTGCAGTGGCTCTCCACCACCGCACAGGATCCCCATTCCTAGGAACTCTCTCACTTCCGGAGTGCATCACCTCATGAACCGATTCGTCAAGACGGCGCTGGCCATCGCGGTCGCCGGTTCGGCAGCCCATGCCGGGACCGGGGACAACGAATGGGCAGCGCTCGACAGCGAGATCAGTGGTCTCGCCTCGCCCCTCACGCCGTCGCAAGACGGCATGGGGTGGGCGCTGCTCCTGCGAGCTGTCTACTCGTTCTCGTCCGGTGACCTGTTCACGACCGGCGGAGCGGACCCCGACCTGAGCGGTTTCGGGTTCAACGACATCGATGCGTCGTTCTGGGGCAACCAAGGCCCCTACAGCTATCGAGTCAGCTTCGACATCGACGGGAACAGCGGTGACTCCCTCGAGATGCAGGACGCCTACATCCGCTGGGGATGCGGTGGCCAGTTCGATGCTCAGATGGGCTACTTCAAGCCGCGTCTGTCCCTCTCCAACTCGGTCGATCCGGAGCGTCAGCTCTTCATCGACCGCACGCCCCTCGGCTCGGCCGGGGACTTCTGGGACAACGGCGTGGGCGCGTCGGGCTCGTACGAGCAGTTCGCCTGGTATGCCGGCATCCTGAACGGCTCGAACGGCCACACCCGTGACCACTTCTACTTCCTCCGCGGGGAGTTCAAGGTCGGCACGGGCGCGGGCTCCTACGAGGGCGCGATGGGGAGCAGCGATGCCCTCAACGGCACCCTCGGCCTGACCTTCATCGCGGACGACACGATCGGCGACATCACCGCCGACGGTGACTCCGACAACACCGCGTGGATCCTCGACTTCGGCGGGAACGTCAGCAACTTCGGCTTCGGTGCCGAGGTCGCGCAGCTCGACGACGACTTCCTGGCCGTCACGGACGAGGACTACAGCAACATCTTCGACGGCGCCGGCAACACCTTCCTGGTGCTGGCCGACGACTCCACGCCCTTCAGCGTCTACGGCAGCTACCTGATCAACCCCGAGTGGGAGATCGCGGTCCGCTACGACGACCTGGACAACGGCGAGGTGCTCGGCGGTGCTGGGCCGGACAACACGGTGGTCAGCGTCGCCGCCAACTGGTACCGCGGCTCGAACGGTGCCAAGTGGCAGGCCCAGTGGAGCATGTTCGACGCCGACAGCGGCTTCGATGATGGCGACATCATCGAGATCGGCTACTCGGTCGGCACCACGCGCTGATCCTGCGGGCCGGCCGCGCGCGTCGCGGTCGGGCCCACCCGCCACGCGCGTCGTGGCGGCGAGAAACAAGAGAAGCCCCGCGCGCGCCGCGGGGCTTCTTCGTTTTCGGGCCCCCACGGGCTCCGACCGAGTTCGCATGGGAGGGGTGCGGCGGGTCGGAGTAGGCTCCGCCGCAGGAGGCCCCGCATGCGCATCGCCCCGATCTTGCTGCTCGCACTGGCCACCGCACTCCCTGCGACCACGGCCGCGCAGGGGGGAGCCCCGCCACCCTCCCCGGAGCCGGTCCCCGGCCCGCTCGGCCACCTGAGCCTGCGCGTGGGCTCGCGCACCTGGGGGGACGATCTCCTGGACGATGCCTTCGGCTCGCAGACCTCCTTCGGGGTGATCTGGGACTCCCGCCGTGCTCCGACGGGCTTCGGCGTCGAGCTGGGTCTCTTCTTCTCGACCGACGACGCCTCCGTCTCGGACGGCATCACGACCGCGAGCATCGACCAGTCCCTGCTCGAGCTGATGGCCGGCGGGCGCTACACGGCCCAGGTGGGAGCGTCGGATCTCTTCCTCTTCGCCTCGGCCGGCCTCGACCTGGCCTACTCCTCGGTCGAGGCGGAGCTCTCCGACGGCGTCACGACCCTGGAGGCGGACGACACGGACTCGAGCGTGGGTGCCTACGTCGGCGCGGGCGCCTACTACATGCTCGGCCGGCGGGCCGGCCTGGGGCTGGACGTGCGCAAGACGATCGGCACGGAGGACGACAACCTCGAAGTCGACATCGACCACACGGAGCTCGCCGTCTCGCTCGTCCTGTCCCTGTGAGGCTCGGCTGGGCTCGGGGGCGCGAGAAGCAGTGGGCGCGCGAGGAGCGCCGCCCCTGGCCGACCCTGAACGGCGGTCGACGCTGCCTGGGGCATCGTCGACCGCCGTTCAGTGCTCCGGCTCGGGCGCTCCCGCGGTGCCTCCCGGGCGCATGGGCGTGCCCATGACGGCCTTCGGGCCGTAGCGCAGGCGCTCGGCGATCGTGAGGTCGTAGCGTGGGTGGCGCGGCTCCTGGGCGAAGCCGCGGTGCTCGGTGCCGCAGCGGTAGCAGGTCACCACGCGGCCCGCGGCCCGGTAGAGCAACGCATCCACCAGGGCAGCCACGAGCAGGCTGAGGTACCAGGTGAAGGGCGCCAGGACCGCGGCCAGGACCACGATCGCGATCCCGAGCCGGCGCGGGAAGTCGCGCGCGGTGTAGAGCTCGGGATGCCCGCAGACCAGGCACCCCGCGAGCCCGCCGGCGGGAGTCAGGCGCTCGCGCTGGAGCTCCCGCCCGGCCAGCTCCGCCGGCGTCGGCGCCAGGAGCTCCCAGCGCCGTCCGTCCGCCTCGCTCCCCCGCAACGAGACGCCCATCAGAGCGGCACCCCGTAGGAGTCCTGCAGGAACAGCGACACCGCCGTGCCGATCAGGACCAGCACGGTCGAGGCGTACAGGATCCCGGTGGCCGAGCGCGTGTTGCGGAAGCGCAGCGCGCTGGCGGCCATGGCCGCGAACAGGAGCGGCAGCAGGAGCCCCACCGCCAGGCGCGTCCCGAGGTAGAAGAGGCCCCACGGGCCGAAGAGCGGCGGCTCGGCCTCGCGCAGGGCCCCGGCGAAGGCCAGGCAGGCCACCGCCAGGCTGGCGAGCGAGATCCCCATCGCGGCCATCGTCACGCGGTTCAGGCGCACGAGGTGCTCGATCCCCATGCCTGGCACGGTCAGGTACCAGTGCCCCAGCACCATGGCGAGCCCGACACCGCCCGCGACCGCCCCGGTGGCGAGCGAGGAGAGCGTGCCGACCAGCTGTCCCGCCAGGCCCAGCTCGGGCAAAGCCGCCCGCACGGTCCAGCCGGTGGCCAGCACGCTCCCGGCGAGCGCCAGCGCCATCCCGGCCGCCCAGCGCCGCCGCGGCGCGGCATCGAGCAGGAAGGGGAACGCGAGCAGGACCGCGCCCGCGCCGACCACGGCCGGATCTCCCGGCCCGGCGCCGGCCTGCAGGCGCAGGACCAGGGCCGCCCCGATCGGCAGGGCCGCGCAGCTCCCCATGAGTCGATGGAAGAAGCGCCCGACCGGCGCGGGCGGCACGAAGGCCAGGGCGAGCAGCACGCCGAAGCCGAGCTCAAGCGCGAACTGCTGCGCGAGGAGGGACCAGCCCATGCGGCGCGAGAGTATCGCACGGCCGGCCCGGGGTGCCGCCTGCGAGCTGCTCGCTATCCTCTGGCCCGTGCAACCTGCGCCCGTGGTCCTGGTCACCGGCGGTGGTCGAGGCATCGGCCGCGCCATCGCCCTGCGCTTCGCGCGCGAGGGCGCGCGCGTGGCCTTGGCGGCCCGCACGCGGAGCGAGATCGAGGCCGTGGCCGCCGAGGTCGAGCGCGCCGGCGGGCACGGCCAGGCGGTCGCGATGGACGTCACCGACCTGGACTCGGTCGAGCGCGGCCTGGCGGAGGTGCTGGCGGCCAGCGGCGGGATCCTCGACGTCGTCGTGAACAACGCCGGCGTGTTCGCGATCCATCCGTTCGCGGAGCTCTCGCCCGCCACCTGGTACCGCATGCTGGCGACCAACCTGAACGGGCCCTTCCACGTGACCCTGCTGGCCCTGAAGGGCCTCGAGCGCAGCCGCCGCGCGCACGTCTTCAACGTCGCCTCGATCGCCGGCCTGCAGGCCTTCCCGGGCAACGTGGCCTACTGCACGACCAAGTTCGGCCTGCGGGGCTTCTCCGACGCACTGCGCCTCGACCTCGCGCCGCTCGGGATCCGCGTCTCGACCGTCTACCCGAGCGCGACCGACACGACGATCTTCGACGACGTCCCGGGCGAGTGGGACCGCGCGCGCATGTACCGGCCCGAGGAGGTGGCCGAGGTCGTGTGGCAGGCCTACGCGGCGCCAGCGGAGGCCGACGTGGCCGATCTGGTGCTGGCACCGCGGGCCCAGGCGTAGGCCGGCGAGACTGTCCGGGAATCCGCGCACCGGGTCACCGGGCGGGCTCACGCCCGCCCGGAGATCCGGTGCGGTCACGCTGACGGCGTGATCTAGGCCGATCTGGCGATCGGCCTACTGGCGCGTGAAGGAGCGCACCAGGCCCAGGAACTCGTTGCGCGTGCTCGCGTCGCTGCGGAAGGAGCCCAGGAGGCAGGAGGTCATGGCGGCCGAGTTCTGCTTCTGCACGCCACGCATCATCATGCACAGGTGCGAGGCGTGCGCGACGACGCCCACGCCCTTGGGCGCGAGCACGGCCTCGATCGCCTGCGCGATCTGCTGCGTCATGCGCTCCTGCACCTGCAGGCGCCGCGCGAAGACGTCGACGATGCGCGGGATCTTGGAGAGCCCGATGATGCGTCCGTCGGGGATGTAGGCCACGTGCACGCGCCCGTAGAAGGGCAGGAGGTGGTGCTCGCACAGGCTGTAGAACTCGATGTCCTTGACCATCACCATCTCCGAGCAGTCCTCGGCGAAGACACCCTTCCCGACGACCTCCTCGACCGTCTGGGCGTAGCCGGAGGTCAGCTCGGCCAGGCTGCGTCCGACGCGCTCGGGCGTGCGCGCCAGGCCCTCGCGCACGGGGTCCTCGCCCAGCTCGGTGAGCAGCTTGCGCACGAGGTCGGGAACGCTCATCGCTCGGGCCCCAGGTAGTCCACGTAGCTGTTCCGGCTCTCGAACAGGCGCACGCGGTGCAGACGACAGCCGGCGAAGGACCGGAGCTCCGGCTCGATCTCGCGCCACAGGGCGACGGCCACGTTCTCGGCGGTCGGGATGATCCCCTCCAGGAAGGGCACGTCGTGGTTCAGGTGCTTGTGGTCGACCTGCGGCAGGATGCGCTCGCGCAGGATGCGCATCAGGTCGGTCAGGTTCATGACCATGCCGGTGGTCCCCGGGACCTCGCCGCGCACCGTCACCTCGAGCTCGTAGTTGTGCCCGTGGCCGTTGGGGTTGTTGCACACCCCGTAGAGCCGGCGGTTCTCCTCGTCCGACAGGGCCGGGCTGTGCAGGCGGTGGGCGGCGCTGAACTCCTCGCGCCGGGTGATGGAGACGATCGAGCGGCTCATCGGGGGCGGGAACCCTACCCCAAAGGCTCGCCCCCGGCCAACCGCGTCCCGGCCGGGTATCCTCCACCCACGGGGCTCCCGGGCCCCCTCGCCACATCATGCCGATCCGCAAGGTCTGGATCATCGAAGGCTGCATCGCCTGCCACCTGTGCCAGGACCTCGTACCGGAGGTCTTCGAGGTCCCGGGCGGGTCGACCTCGCGCACGCGGCGCGGGCACGAGAAGCTGCTGGGCGAGGCCGAGCTGGACGAGCGCGTCCAGGAGGCCGTCGATTCCTGCCCGGTCGAGGTGATCCAGGCCGAGCGGCGCGCCTAGGCGATCCAAGATCGCCTGCTGATTTCGTCGTCAGCGTGACCGCACCGGATCACCGGGCGGGCTGGCGCCCGCCGGGTGATCCGGTGCCGATTCCCGCCCGTGCGAGCTTTCCGCGCTCGGAACCCCCATTGATCCGGCTGGTACTGGCGCCGAAGAGACCGCCATGACCGCACATCGCTACGCCCCGTCCGACGCCGACGCCCTGGCTCCCCTGCTGCGCTCGATCGGGCGCGAGCTCGAGGAGCGCACGGCCCTCACGGCCGAGCTCGAGCGGCGCCTGGCCGAGCAGCGCGCCAGCCCGTTCTTCAGCGACGAGCGGCGCGCGCTGGAGGCCG
>DASVAP010000324.1:0-4744 GCA_036376275.1 Planctomycetota bacterium
TCCTGCGCGCCATCGGCAACACGTCGCTCGTGCGCCTCGCGCGCGTCGTGCCGGAAGGGAGCGCCGCGGTGTGGGTCAAGCTCGAATGGGAGAACCCGAGCGGGAGCCTGAAGGACCGCGTGGCGCTGGGGATGATCGAGGCGGCCGAGGCCGACGGGCACCTGCGGCCCGGGACCACGCTGATCGAGTACACGGGCGGGAGCACCGGGACCTCGCTGGCGCTGGTGTGCGCGGCCAAGGGCTACGCGCTCCGCATCGTGACCTCGGACGCCTTCAGCCAGGAGAAGCGCGACCACATGGCGGCCCTGGGGGCCGAGCTCGTGCTCGTGCCGAGCGAGGGCGGCAAGACGACGAAGAAGCTGATCCAGGACATGATCGCGACGGCGCGCGAGCTGGCGCGCGAGCCGCGCACCTGGTGGAGCGACCAGCTCGAGAACCGCGCCTCGATCGCCGCTTACTTCCCGCTGGGCGCGGAGATCTGGCGCCAGACCGCAGGCCACGTCGACGCCTTCGTGCACTCGGTCGGCACGGGCGCCTCCTCGCGCGGCGTGGCGACCGTGCTCAAGCGCGAGAAGCCCGCCGTGCACGTGGCCGTGGTCGAGCCGGCCGAGTCGCCCGTCCTCGCCGGCGGCGCGCCGGGGCCACACAAGATCGAGGGCGTCGGCATCGGCTACGTGCCGCCGCTGTGGGAGCCGGCCCTGGTGGACGAGATCGTGCCCGTCGCGACCGACGAGGCCAGGGCCATGGCGCGCCGCCTCGCGCGCGAGGAGGCGCTCTTCGCCGGCACCTCCTCCGGAGCCAACGTCGTCGCCGCGCTGCGCCTCGCCGCACGCCTCGGCCCGGGCCGCACGGTGGTGACGCTGCTGTGCGACACGGGCCTCAAGTACCTGAGCACGGACGTCTACCGACGCGGGTAGCGAAGTCCGCGCCTCGTGCACCTGCGACACGAGCGCAGCTGACGGCGAGATCGGTGGGCGATCTTCGATCGCCCAGGAGCCTGTCCAGGAATCGCGCCGCGGAGCGCCGTTCGGGCTGACGCCCGCCCGGCGAGCCGCGGCGGTCACCCGCCTGCGTCGCCCGGATCCGCGCGGGCACTCCAGCCCGACGCTGGTCCGTCGAGCGCCATGGCCTCGCCGCCGAGCGCGCACAGGCCGTCCGCGCGCGGCCCTCCTGCGCCGGAATCAGCCGCTAGAATGCTCGGTGGCTGCGTTCCCGCGGCAGCCTGGGAGAGCACATGACGTACGCCTGCTTCACCTGGACACCGCTCCTCGGAGTCGCCCTGGTGGCCGCCGCCCTGGGGCAGGAGCCGGAGCGGCCGGGGCTCTATCGCTCCTCCGTCGTCGGCACCGACTTCGACTTCATCCAGGAGAGCGACCCGGACGTCTTCGAGCGTCTCGACTACCGGGGCGAGGGCCTGCCGGAGATGCCGGACAAGCGCGGCGGGGCTACGCAGCGCCAGAAGGCCTTCCTGTTCGTGGCGCGCTTCACGGACGGCACGCGCGTGCTCCTGTCGATCGACGCCGACTTCGGGTCCGAGGAGGCGGCCCGCAAGGAGGCGCTGCGCTACACGCCGCGCCTCGGGCGGCTGCCGACCGCGCTGCGCGACGGCGTCGTGCGCGTGGTCGTCCACCAGGGTGGCGAGGACACCACCGCCTTCAGCGGCGAGGGCCTGATGGTGCTGTACTCCGAGAACGCGACCAAGCGGATCGGCACCCACGACCTGGAGGAGACGGTGTTCCACGAGTCGGTCCACGCCGCGTGGGATCCGCTGCACGAGACGTCGGCCGCCTGGCTGGCGGCGCAGGAGCGCGACGGCCGCTTCGTCACCGACTATGCCGCCGAGAAACCGAAGGGAGAGGACCTGGCGGAGTCGGCGCTCTTCGCCTTCGCGCTGACTCACCATCCCAAGCGCATCCCGCGCACCGATGCCGCCCGGATCCGCAAGGCCATCCCGGCCCGGATCGAGTTCGTCGCCCGGTTGCTGCCGAAGGACAAGCCACTCCACTACCCGGTGCCGCCGAAGGAGGAGCGCATCGAGGGGCTCATTCGTGAAGCGCTCGGGTGCATCGACCTCACCCAGCCGGAGAAGATGTCCGACATCGTCTCCAACGCCCTCATGCTCGGCCTGAAGAAGCCGGAAGGGGAGGTCCGCGCGTTCCTGGACGAGTCACGGGGCCGCTTCAAGACGGGCGACGAGCTGCTGGCGGCCAGCGCGGCGCGGTTCCAGGTCGCGGAGCCGGCGCTGCGGGAAGAGGTGCGCAAGTTCGAGCACTGCAACTGCACGCACGGCGACCTGGACGAGTCCGGCGAGGAGAAGGCCCGCTGAACCGTGGGCGCTCGCCACTCGCGTGGCGGGCGGTTCCGGTGACGCCGACGGCGAGATCAGCAGGCGATCTTCGATCGCTTACGAGCCTGTCCGGGAATCCGCGCACCGGATCACCGGGCGGGCGCGCGCCCGCCCGGAGAACCGGTGCGGTCACGCTGACGGCGAAGTCAGTAGGCGATCTTGGGATCGCCTAGGGCCGCGGCTGGCCGAGCTCGCGCAGGAGGAAGCGGTACGCGAGCGCCGACATGAACGCCCGCTGGCGGTTGTCGGCGGCGCCGCCGTGGCCGCCCTCGATGTTCTCGTAGTAGAGGACGTCGTGACCCTGCTCCTCCATGCGCGCGACCATCTTGCGCGCGTGGCCGGGGTGGACGCGGTCGTCCTTGGTCGAGGTCGTGAAGAGCGTGCGCGGGCAGTCCAGGTCCGCCGTCACGTTGTGGTAGGGCGAGAAGCCGCGGATCCAGCTCCACTGCGCGGGATCGTCGGGATCGCCGTACTCGCCCATCCACGAGGCCCCGGCCAGGAGCTGGTGGTAGCGGCGCATGTCGAGCAGCGGCACCTGGCACACGGCCGCGCCGAAGAGCTCGGGGTAGAGCGTGATCATGTTGCCGACCATCAGGCCGCCGTTCGAGCCGCCCATGACGCCGAGGTGCGCGGGGCTCGTGACCTTGCGCGCGAAGAGGTCGCGCGCGACGGCGGCCAGGTCCTCGTAGCAGCGCTTGCGGTTCTGCTTGAGCGCCGCCTGGTGCCAGCGCGGGCCGAACTCGCCGCCGCCGCGGATGTTCGCCAGCACGTAGGTGCCGCCCGCCTCGAGCCAGGCCGCCCCGACGATCGAGTTGTAGCCGGGCGTCAGCGCCACCTCGAAGCCGCCGTAGGCGTACAGCAGCGTCGGGGTCGTGCCGTCGAGCGGCCGGTCACCGCGGCGCACCTCGAAGTAGGGGATGCGGGTCCCGTCCTGGGAGGTCGCCTCGTGCTGGGTGACGGTCAGGCCTGCCGTGTCGAAGAAGGCCGGCGTCGTCTTGAGCGGACGCGGCGCGGACGTACCGATCTCGCCCAGGTGCAGGCTCGGCGGCGTCAAGAAGCCCGTCACGGTCAGGAAGTACGCGTCGGACTCGTCGGGGTCGAGCGCGCTCGCGCTGACCTCGCCGATCTCGGGCAGGCCGGAGAGCTCCGCGCGCGTCCAGCCGTCGGGTCCGGGCGTCAGCACGTGGATGCGGCTCTTGATGTTGTCGAGCGTCGCCAGCAGCACGTGGTGCCGCGTCGGCTGGTGGCTGGCCAGCGAGACGCGCTCGGAGGGCGCGAACAGCACCTCGTAGGCGGCCCGGCCGGCGAGGTTGTCCGCGAGCTTCGTCGCCAGCAGCGAGCCGGCCTGGAAGGTCTGCCCGCCCACCTGCCAGTCGCTGCGCAGCTCGAGGAACAGCCACTCGCGCCACAGGCTCGCGTTGGCGTCCTCCTGCTTCTGGATCGGGACCCACGCCCCGTCGCGCAGGACCGACAGCTCGTTCGTCCAGAAGGTGATGCCGCGCGCGGCGATGTCGCGCTCGAAGCCCGGCGTCGAGTCGTGCATGACGACGACCCACACGTCCGACGGCGCGCCCTCGTAGACGAGCTCGGCCGATGCGAGCGGGGTGCCGCGCTTCCACAGCCTGGCCTGGCGCGGGTAGCCCGACTCGGTCAGCGTGCCCGGCCCGAAGTCGGTGCCGATCCACAGGCTGTCGCGGTCGCGCCAGTTGACGCTGCTCTTCGCCTCCGGCACGTGGAAGCCACCCTCGACGAAGGACTTCGTGGCCAGGTCGAACTCGCGCACGACGTCGGCGTCGGAGCCGCCCGGCGAGAGCGAGAGCAGGCACAGGCGCTCGTCCGGCTCGAGCACGTCGACGCCGTGCCAGACCCAGCTCACGCCCTCGGCCTGGCCCAGCGCGTCGAGGTCGAGCACGGTCTCCCAGGCGGGCTGCGCCTTCTCGTACTCCGCCAGCGTCGTGCGGCGCCACAGGCCGCGCGGGTTGCGTGCGTCCTGCCAGAGGTTGTAGAGCTGCCCGCCGATCTCGCGCACGGAGGGGATCTTCTCGTCCGAGTCGAGGATCGCCCGCAGGCGCTCCTCGAGCGCGCGGAACTCACCGTCGACGAGCTCGCCCGTGCTCCGGGCGTTTTGCTCGCGCGCCCAGCCCAGCGCGCGCTCCCCGTTCACGTCCTCCAGCCACAGGAAGGGATCCTCGGTCGCGTCGGCGGTCGAGGCGCTCTCGCGCGTCGCCGGTGCCGCGCAGGCGAGGGTCAGGAGCGAGCCGACGAGCAGGGAGCGGTGGAAGCGGTGGAGCATGGCGGAGTGCGGTGGTCGGAGAGGGAGCTCGGGCGCAGAGGGTAGCCGAGGCGGTGCCTGGCCCCGCCCTGCCATCTCACCTGCCGCGGCGCCGGTCGCCCGCG
>DASVAP010000326.1:0-5913 GCA_036376275.1 Planctomycetota bacterium
CGGTGCCCGGAGTCGAGATCGAGTCGGCCTGGTCGATGAAGATCAGCGGCAGCGGCGCGCCGAGCCCGCCGCTCGTCAGGTCGATGGCCCCGAAGCCACCGAGCGTGGTCACGCCGTAGAAGATCGCGTTGCGCGTCACGCCGGTGCACGGATCGACGTCCGCGTAGGCCCCGACGTTCCAGCGCAGGTCCTCGACCCCGGGATAGACACCCGGCAGCGTCCAGGAGCCGATCCCCATCGAGACGAAGCCCGGCACGGGGAAGCCGGGCGGCGTGAGGCTGCTCCCGCACCCGCCTCCGACCGTGAGCGGGCCGGTGTTCCACTGCGCGCTCAGGGCCGGGCCGACGGAGCACAGGCAGAAGGTGCTGGTGGGCAGGGCGTGGCTGGCGCGCTCCTCGAACTCGCAGCGGATCGGGCCGGTCGTGCCCGGCACCGGATGCCGCAGCCGGCGCACGTTGGAGAAGGGCGAGCCCGGCGTGCCCTCGATGGCCACCACGGGCGCCGGCACGAAGCCCGCCGAGGGCCCCACGAAGGTGTAGGAGCGGTCCGGGTGGAAGGCCCCGGCGCGCGGGAAGCCGGGGGCGTGATCGACGCTGTCGCACACGTGCGACAGCATCCAGGCTTGACGGGGGATGGCGCCGGGGGTCGCGCAGTCGAGCGCGTAGTCGATGTAGCCCGTGAAGCGCACCCGGCCGTTGAAGGCCAGCGCGCAGGGCGGCAACGGGCACGGCGGCGGCCCGACCGCGGCCGTCGGGCGCAGGTCGCCGTTCACGAGGTAGCGCCAGACCTGCAGCGCGACGCCGCTCGGATCGATCTCGATCCAGGTGCGCGAGTAGACCAGGCGCATGGTCCCGCTCCACTTGAGGACCCCGTTGACGTCGAGCAGCTCGAGCCGCTGCAGCCGGTAGCCGCAGTCGACGCCCGTGGCCGGCAGGATGTGCAGCGGCGTCCAGCGCGCCCTGCAGGGGCCGACGAAGTCGATGCCGCAGTCGCGCCAGCAGATGTCGAGCGCCGACTGGGTGAAGGCCTTGAGGGGCGGGATCTTCTCGCTCGTGGGCGCACAGCAGGGGCCCCCATCGAGGTTGTCCGGAGTGGGACACTGGGCGCTCGCCCGTCCCGCCGTGCCCAGCAGCGTGAGCGCCGCCAGGACGAGCAGTCCCCACCCCGATCCCGAAACACTCCACGACCCCCACCGCGAACGGCATGCGACCATCGGATTCCTCCTGACCCTGCGTGACCCGGAACGAGAGCAGGATTGCCGCGCGACCGCGGACGTGGCGCGGAAAGCGGAGGATCGCGGCGGGCGGCCGCGGGGAGGGCTACTCCTGCCCCGCCTCGCGCGCGCAGAGCTCGCAGTCCTCCACCGGGGCCGCGGCCGGGACCGGCCCACGCTCACCGACCATGCGCGGCAGGTCGGGCTCGTAGAAGAGCGTGCCCAGGGCCAGGTCGAAGGGCCCGATGCCCAGGCCCAGCCCCAGGGCGCCCACCTCGACCCGCAGGAGCCGCCACAGGGCGACCTCGGCCAGGGCGCCGTCGCTCTCGCCGTCGAGCACCTTGAGCTTCAGGAAGCGATCCTCGTCGCGCCACCCCAGGGCGGCGTGGCCCTCGATCAGGCCCTCGGACTCGACCCGCGGCGGGCCGCTCTCGGGGCCGAGGCTGGTGATCGTGCAGGAGGCGAGGAGCAGGCTGCCGAGGGCGGCGGGGAGGAGGCGGGAGCTCATGGGTACGGCTGGGGGGGACGACGGGAGAGGATGCCGGGAAGGGGCCGCCCAGCGCGCCGGGCGCACGGAGATTCTCGGCGAAGGGGCGCGCCACGTCGCGACGGGCAGCCGCGCTACGCCCTCCCGCGGCGCCGGGTTTCCCGGACGGGTGGAAAGTGCGGCCCCGAGCCCTGCCGATCCAGGGCCGCGATGGTCTCCTCGCCCCCGGGGGCCCGCGTGCGCGCGCGCTACCGCTCGATCTTCCTCTCGGACGTGCACCTGGGCTCGCCGCGCGCCCAGGCCGAGCTGCTGCTCGACTTCCTGGCCCACCACCAGGCGGAGTTCCTGTACCTGGTGGGCGACATCGCCGACGACGCCGTGGCGCGCCCGCTGGCGGGCTGGCCGGCGGCACACCGGGCCGTGCTCGAGCGCCTGCGGAGCTTCGCCAGCGAGGGCACGCGCGTGCACTACATGCGCGGCAACCACGACCCGTCGTTCCACGAGCTGTGGGGCGAGCCCGCCCTGGCGGTCGCGCGCGAGCTCGAGCATCGCACGGCCGACGGGCGGCGCCTCCTGGTCCTGCACGGCGACCGCTTCGACGCGGTCGTGCTCCGCCGGCGCTGGCTGTCGCGCCTCGGGGATGCTCTCGCGCGCACGCTGGAGGCCGTCGGCCACGGGCTCGAGCGCCTGGCGCGGCGCAGCCCCGGGCGCCTGGGGGCCTGGCTGCGCGAGCGCGCCAAGCGCGCCCTGGGCTACACCGCGCGCTTCGAGCGCAAGGCGGTGCGCGCCGCGCGCCGCCGGGCCGTCGACGGGATCATCTGCGGCCACGTGCACAGCGCCGCCTCGCGCACGATCGACGGGCTCTACTACGGCAACGGCGGCGACTGGGTCGGCAGCGCCACGGCCCTGGTCGAGCACGCCGACGGGCGCCTCGAGCTGGTCTCCTGGCGGTGCCGCGGGTGAGCCTTTCTCCGCTCCCCGGCGTTCGCCAGACTGCCGCACCGATGCTCCAGCACGACGAGCTGGCCCTGGTGATGAGCGGCGGCGGCGCGCGCGCGGCCTACCAGGTCGGGGCGCTGCGCTGGCTGTCCAGGCGCTTCCCCCAGGCCAACGTGCCGATCCTGACGGGCGTCTCGGCCGGCGCGATCAACGCCGCCTTCCTGGGCGTCCACGAGGGCGACTTCGGACGCCGCGTGGAGAAGCTGTGCGACCTGTGGGGCGAGCTCCAGGTCGAGAACGTCTTCCGCGTCGGGACGTTCGGGCTCTTCACGCACCTGTTCGACTCGGCCCTGTCGCTCGTCTCCGGTGGCCACCGCAAGCCCCGGCACCACGGCATGGTGGACACGGCCCCGCTGCGCGCCTTCCTGGAGCGCGTGCTGCTGGCCGAGAACGGCGAGCTGACCGGGATCGCGCGCAACCTCGAGCGCAACGAGGTGCGCGCCGTGGCCATCACCGCCGCCAGCTACACCACCGGCCGCTCGGTGACCTTCGTGCAGGGCCGCGACGTCGAGCTGTGGGAGCGCGCCGACCGCGTCAGCCGCACGACGCTCCTGCGCGTCGAGCACGTGCTGGGCTCGGCCGCCCTGCCGATCTTCTTCCCGGCCGTGAAGATCGAGAACGGCTACTACGGCGACGGCGGCATGCGCCTGACGGCGCCCCTCGCGCCGGCCGTGCACCTGGGGGCCAAGCGCATCCTGGCCATCTCGACGCGCCACGTCCCGGACCTGGCCGAGACGCGCACGCACGTCCTCAAGGGCTACCCACCGCCGGCGCAGATCTTCGGCGACGTGATGAGCGCGATCTTCCTCGACCAGTTCGACGGCGACGCGCTGCGCCTCGAGCGCATCAACCAGCTGCTCGAGAACACCCCGCCCGACCGGCGCGAGGGCCTGCGCCCGGTCAAGCTCCTCCTGCTGCGCCCCTCGCGCGACCTCGGACGCCTGGCCAACGACCACGAGCCGCGCCTGCCGCGCACCTTCCGCTTCCTGACGCGCGGCCTCGGCACCCAGCAGACGCGCTCGAACGACCTGATCTCGCTGGTGATGTTCCAGCCGGACTACCTGCGGCGCCTGGTGCAGCTCGGCGAGGAGGACGCAGCCGAGCGCGCGGGGGAGATCGAGCAGTTCCTGGCGGAGTAGGTCAGCGCGGGAAGAGGTCGAGCCAGGTCTCGGTGCCGGGGGTCAGGTGGGCTTCGGCCTCGGCCAGGACGGTTACGGGAACGCCCCAGCGCACGAGCTGCACGCGCACGGGACCGGCCGGCAACGGCCGGCAGCGGAGTCCGCTCTCCCCGGCGAACCACAGCTCCTCGCCCAGGAACCCGAAGCGCAGCATCGTCCGCGGGCTGGCCGGCGCGCCACTCACGCACAGCTCGCCGCCCTCGAGCAGCTCCAGCACGAGCCCGGAGCGCGTCTCGCCGGCGCGCAGCACGTAGGGCCCGCCCAGGGCGACGCGTTGCCCCGACTCGGCGAGGAGGGCGTAGGTTCCCGGAGCCAGGCCGCCGAACTCGAAGCCGTCGTCCGCGCCGCGCGTCTGCAGGAAGTCCTCCGCCGGACCGAGGCGCAGGAGGCTGACGGCGAGATCGGCCTCCTTCCCGCGACCGAGGACCGTCCCGGCCAGGCGCGCGCCCGCGACCAGGTGCAGCACGACGTCCTGGTCGCCGGCCTGGGCGACGACCGGCGGTCCGGGTGCCCACGCGCCGAGCGTGAGGCTCGCGGTGAGCGTCCATTCGCCCGGGGCCAGCGGGCCGAGATCGAATCCTTCCTTGTCGCTGAAGGTGCTCTCGCTCACGCCAGCGCAGCTCGCCACGACCAGGGCCTGGGCCGAGCCACCGTCGGGGTCCAGGACGCGCCCGCGGATCGGCAGGCCCGGCCAGCAGGTCAGCGTGACGAGCCGCTCGCGCTCGCCGGGTGCAATCACGACGCGGAGGCAGGGTACGAGGCTGCCCGCGGTCCGCAGCTCGGGCTCGGGCCCGATCCACCAGTCCCCGGGCGGGATGGCGGCGAGGACGAAGCGCCCGCGCTCGTCGGTCGTCGCGCGGGCAATGGCATCGCGGGCCTGCATGCGGCCGAAGCGGCCGCTGGAGAGCTCGGCGGGGAGGCACCAGATCTCGAGCTGGGCCAGGGGCGCTCCGCTCGGATCGAGGGCCTCGCCGCGGAGCGCGCAGGCGTCGTCGAGGTCGAGGACGAGCTCGCGTCGCTCGCCCGGCGCGAGGCTCAGGAGGAGGCGGCGCTCGGCCTCGACCGCGCGAACGTCCAGGACCAGCTCGACCTCCGGCGGCAGGTCCTGGAAGGTCCAGGTGCCGTCCAGCTCCGTGGTGGCGGCGCGCTCGAAGGAGTCTCCGGTGTCGAAGACGGAGAGCCCGCTGCCTTGCAGGGGCAGCGTCCCGCTCAGCGTGAGCTTGGCCGCGTCCGCGGAGCCGAGCACCGTGACGTGCAGGCTGGCGGTTCGCACGAGGCCCAGACGAAGCGCGGTGGCCGGGGTCGAGTGTCCGGAGGTGAGGACGAGATCGAGCGGTGAGAAGCCGGCCAGCTCGAGGCGCGCGGCCGAGGGCCTCGCGGTGGAAAGGTCGAGCTCGAGGAAGCCGTCGGCGGCGCTGAGGGCGAGCTGGGTGTCCGCCGCGCGGAGTTCAGCACCCGAGAGCGGGGCGCCGGTGCTCCAGTCGAGGACGCGGCCGAACCAGGGGGTGGAGGGAGCGGGCGTCTGCGGGGCCTGATCGGCGCTGTGGATCGTGGGCGGCGTCGTGGGTGGGTCAGGGACGCTGGCCGCGACCTCGCGCTGGGAGTCGAAGGCGAGCGCGGGCGACGGGGCTGCGGGGGGCGGCGGCTCGATCTCGGGCGGGCCGGCGCGAGGATCGTCCGCGGTGCGCGAGGTTTGCAGCCAGAGGAGGAGCGCGGCTGGGAGGAGCAGCAGGGAGAGCAGCAGGCGTCCTCGGCGCGCTGGCATGGGGGGATGGTGACGAAGGGGGGTGGGAGTGCCAAGGGGAGGTCTGCGAGGGTGTCGGCGAGCTCGACGGGGCCCCGCTCGGGGGCGGGAGCCTTGTCTGCGGTCCCCCGCCGCCGGGGCGGGCGAGGCCGAAGAGACGCGAAGGGGCGCCAGTGGACCGCCAGGGCGCCGTGCGCTCGCTTCGCGAGCGGTCCCCGGCGCCCCTTCGCTTCTCTTCGACCTCGCCCGCCCCTGGGTGGGACCGAGGTGTCTCCCGCGCCGAGAAACCCCG
>DASVAP010000235.1:0-22002 GCA_036376275.1 Planctomycetota bacterium
TCCGGATCCGAGCGACCTCCGAGATAGGACTCCATCCAGCGCGGAGCCGAGATGACCCGGGCTCCGCCTCGCTCCTGGAGCCGGGTGAGGACATCGTCCGTGCGCAGCTCCCCCGAGCGATGCACCCAGCCCAGAGTCCCGTCGACGACGAGCGTTCCGCCCTCGTCCAGGAAGGCCTCCAGCCGGCGGATGTCCATCTCGCCCAGCACGAGCAGCTCCACGGCCACCAGGAAACCGTAGGTCTCCGCGCAGTCGGGCCGGACCTCGGCCAGGGGCAGGACCGCGGGCAGCTCACCCGCATCCTCGATGGCGCGCAACCAGGCTCGCACCTTGCGCTCGCGCTGGCCGTGCTCGGCCTGGTAGCCGGCGCGACGTCTGGGCCAGGTCGGGCCATCCAGCAGGGCATCGCGCAGGAACGACAGGGCCACCGAGTCCGGATCGGTGAGGATCGCGCCGCCGCGTTGCTCGAGATCGGTGTGCGCGTTCCGCGAGGAGCGGATGTCCCGGACCGCCTCGGCCAGGCGGGCGAGGTGCTCCGGGCGCTCCAGGAGCGCCGTGTCGCTCCACAGGACCAGGCCCGAGCCGCCGCGCAGCCAGTGCTCCCAGGCCAGCCATGCGGCCCCGTCGGCAGTCTCCTGATCCACGAAGATCGTCGTGAGCGTCCTCGAGGCGATCCAGGCGAAGTCGCGCGAGCGGGAGTGATCGCGCAGGTGGAGGGCGCCGGCCAGCTGCTCCCTGGCATCGACCGTGGGGTAGGCCTCGACGAAGTCGAAGAGGCGCATCGGCGCGGCCGTGTCCACTCCTCCGAAGGCGCTGGCTCCGGACAGTCCGAGCAGCCCGAAGAGGACCCTCTTGCTCCGCGGGTCCATTCCCCCGCGGGGTCCGAGGCCGGTCTTCTGCCGACCGTGGGTGGTCAGGTCCTCGAGCCGGCGCATCAGGCAGTGGGAGTGGAAGCGCCTGCGGGCGAGCCAGGCCCCCAGCTTGGAGTGATCGCCCTCGAGCAGCCCAAGGCGAACTTCGTCCGTCGACGGAGCACGCCCGGACAAGCCCTGCTGGCGGGCAAAGACCTGCCAGGCCGCGTCGCAGTGCGGACACGCGCACAGATCGAACGGATCCCCGTTCGGCGTCCAGCCCACCTCGTCCCCCAGCACGAACCCGAGCCCCGGCTCCTTCCCGTGCCTCGCGATCGTCTCCTCCAGCGTCGCGAACAGCCCCTGGACCACCTCCGGATCGTTCAGACAGGGCTGCCGGACCAGCAGCCCCTCGTCGCGCGTCTCGATCCACCTCTCGACGCGCTCGTTCCACGCCTGGTCCGCGTCGAGGTGCAGCGCGTCCCGCCCGGCCACGTTCCACACCAGGTAGCCGAGGCCGCGCTCGCGCGCCCAGCCGGAGTCCTCCCCGCGCATCAGGATCACCCCGCCGAAGGGCTCGGCCAGCTCCGGCGGCAGCGGCTGGCCGGCGTGCCGCTCGCGCCACACGAGGACCGGGAACTCCTCCCAGCGGCGCGCGCGCGGCGGGGCGGCGGCGTCCACCTCCTGGAAGGCCCACAGCAGCGCGGCGAACCACATCCCTCCCCTTCGTACCACGCCGGCGGCCGGTAGCCACCTCCCGGCCAGTGGATCACGCCCCTGGGCGGATTATGATCGCTGCCTCCCGTGGCCTACTCGCTCGACCCGAAGCGCTTCGTCCAGCACGTCGGCTCCTGGCTCGACGGCGGGGGACCCGAGTCCGACGTGGTCGTCTCCTGCCGGGTGCGCCTGGCGCGCAACGTGGACGGCTATCCCTTCGTCCTGCGCCTCGACGACGCCCGGGCGCGCGAGCTCGGGGGGCGCGTGCGCGACATCCTGCTGGAGCAGCGCATCGACGGCGAGACGATCTGGGTGGGGATGGAGGAGGCGCCCGCGATCGTGAAGCTGCTGCTGCGCGAGCGCTACCTGGTCTCGCGCGACCTGGCCCCGAACGACCCGCGCCTGGCGGCGCGGCCCGGGCGCGGAGTGGCCTTCGGCGAGAACGAGCAGCTCGCCGTGATGGTCAACGAGGAGGACCACCTTCGTTTGCAGAGCCTGTCGCCCGGCTATGCCCTGCGCGACGCCTTCGAGCGCGTGCGCGCGCTCGATCAGGCCCTCGAGCGCGAGCTCGCCTACGCGGTCGATCCGCAGTTCGGCTACCTGACCGGCTGCCCGACCAACGTCGGCACGGGCCTGCGCGCCTCGGTCATGCTGCACCTGCCGGCGCTCGGCATGGTGCGCAGCGAGCTCGAGAAGGTCATGGTCGCCTCCCAGCGCACGGGCCTGGCGGTGCGGGGCATGTACGGCGAGGGCAGCGGCGCGGCCGGCGACTTCTACCAGGTCTCGAACCAGGTCACGCTGGGCTCGTCGGAGGAGGAGCTGATCGCCGAGCTCGAGGAGCTCGTGCCCTGCATCGTGGCCTTCGAGCGGCGCGTGCGTGAGGCGCTCTTCCAGGACCAGCGCGCGGCCCTGGAGGACCGCGTGCAGCGCTCCTACGGCATGCTGCGGACGGCGCGCTCGATCGCGACCGAGGTGGCGCTGATGCACCTCTCCAACGTGCGCCTGGGGGTGCTCCTGGGCCTGGTGGTGGGCGTCGAGCTGGGCGAGCTGGCGCGCACGGCGGTCCAGATCCAGAAGGGGCACGTGCACCTCCTGGTGGGGGACGGCAGCGGGAAGCTGGCCGAGGCGACCGAGCGCGACAAGCAGCGCGCGGCGTTCCTGCGCAAGAAGTTCGCGGCGGGCTGAGCGCCGCGCTCCGCGGCCGGAACGGCCGCGGGGGCGCGGCGCGAGGCCCGGCGCGCTCCGGAAGAGCGCGTGGCTCGCCGTTGCAGCGCTGGCCGGAGGTGCGCCGCAGATCGCCGTGCGGGCTGAGGCCTGCCCGGCGAACCGTGGCGGTCAGGTTGAGGGCGAAGTCAGGAGTCGATCTGACGATCGACGAATCGACTAGGAGCCTGTCCCGGAATCCGCGCACCGGATCACCGGGCGGGCGTGCGCCCGCCCGGAGAACCGGTGCGGTCACGCTGACGGCGAGATCAGTAGGCGATCTTGGATCGCCTAGCGCTGCAACGCCTCCGTGCGCTGCAGCAGCTCCAGCACCACCCGCCGCAGGTCCTCGCCGATGAGCTCCGGATCGACCGCGAAGGTCCCGTCCGCCAGCCCCTGCCCGGTGCGCACGCCCGCCATGCGGCAGCCGGAGCGCCAGCCGGCCACCAGCTCGAGCGTGCTGTCGCCGATGACCCAGCTCTTGGCGAGCTCGACCCCGTCGACGTGGAAGGCGTGGTAGAAGGCGCCCGTGTTCGGCAGCAGGTAGACCGAGTCGTTGCGGCGCCCGGGCACGCCCTCGGGATGCTCGAGGCAGACGTAGCTGCGCGTCACGGCCACGCCGGCGCGCTGCAGGTCGCCCAGCATCTTCTTCTCGATCTCCAGCCAGGCCTCGAGCGCCAGGCGCCCGCGGGCGACGGCGTCCTCGTTGCCGAGCAGGTAGACGCGCCAGCCGGCCTGGCAGGCGCGGAAGAGCGCGTCCAGGGCGCCGGGGTGGAAGCGCACCTCGGAGGGGCTCGCGGCGAAGCCGGCAGGCGGCGTCTCGAGCAGCGTGCCCCAGCGATCGACGAACAGGGCGCGGGGGAGGGGGACGGTGCCCTCGAGGGGCGGGTACGGTGAACGACGGGAGGCGTGCATGCTGGGGACGGCGGGAAGTGCGTCCGTTGTCGGCAGGCGGCGCCGATCCTTGAGTGCTTCAGCGCCGTTCCGCACGATTCCGAAGAACCGTCGAAGAAACTTCGCCGCGCCAGGCCCATCAGAGCCTCGCGCGCACCTCACCTCGCGTGTCCACCTCGTTGCGCCTCGCCCTGCTGCTCGATCCGCTCGCGCTGTCCCTCGGGACGCAGGGGCTGCGCGCCAAGTGGGCCGGGCACGCGCCCGAGCTGGCGCGCGAGTTCCTGGGCCGTGGCTACCACGTGCGCGGCTTCGGCGCGCCCAGCGGCCTGATCCCGCGCTCCTCCAGCGAGGAGGGCGAGGAGGAGGGCGGCAGCGCGCTGATCGGGCGCCTGCGCCAGTTCGCGCCGGACGTCATCGTGGCCTACGACGCGCTCTCGCCGGCCGCCCTGCGCGGGGCGCGCATGGCGCGCGCCCTGGGGTCCTCGCTGGTGCTGGTCGAGGGCGGCTGGCGCGGCTCCCTGGGCTGGAAGGGCCGCACCCTGCGGCGCATCGGCGAGACCCTGTGGGGGCCCTACGTGCGCCGCACAGCGGCCGCGGTGGTGGCCCTCGACCCGCGCGCCGAGGAGCTGGCCCTGCGCGGCGGCTTCGCACGCGAGCTGGTGGCCGTCATCCCGCATGGCGTCGACGTGCAGGCCTTTCGCCCGGGCCTCTCCAGCACCCTGGTGGCGCGCGCGCGCATCCGCGGGCGGATCCTCCTGTACCTCGGCAAGCTGGCCGAGGAGCGCGGCGTGCGCCGGCTGCTCTCGGCCTTCGGGCGCACGGTGGGCCAGCGCTCCGACTGGAACCTGGTCTTCGCCGGCGACGGGCCCGTGAAGGCCGAGCTGCGCGCCATGGCCGACCGCCTGGGCCTGGGCGACCGCGTGCACTGGGTCGCGCCGCGCGAGGAGGAGCTGCCGGGCCTCCTGGGGGCCAGCACCGTGCTCGCCATCCCGGCCCTCTCGGACGAGGTCGTCGGGCGCTACGCCGCGCGCGCCATGGCCTGCGGCCTGCCGATCCTGGCCTCGGACCTCGCGAACCTGCGCGCCTTCGTGACGCCGGACGAGAACGGCCTGCTGGTCGAGCCCGACTCGGTCGAGGCCTGGGCCGAGGCCATCCAGCGCACGGCCGGCGCCCCGAGCACGCGCCTGCGCTGGGCGCGCGCGAGCCGCCAGCTCGCGATCGAGCGCTACTCGTGGCCGGCGGTGGCGGGGCGCTTCGAGGAGCTCTTCCTGGCCGCGCGCGAGCGCGTGCAGAAGAAGCTGGCGGCCCGCCTCGCCCGCGGCAGCGCCTACGTCGGGCGCTGAGCGGCGAGGCGCGCAGGGCTCCGGACGCTCACCTCCGGGTGGCCTTGCGCTACACGGAGTGGGCACGCCCCCCCGGGCCCCGCCCTCGAGAGCGCCGCCGCAGCGTCGCCCTCCAGGCAAAATGCCCTTCCTCCAACCCTCCGCAGTCCGCTTCTCACCCCCAGCGCGGTGCGCTCGCCAGCAGGCTGCGCGTGTACTCGTGCTGCGGCCGGGCGAAGAGCTCCTCGCGCGAGGCCAGCTCCACGATGCGTCCCTGGTGCAGCACCGCCACGTGCGGGCACAGGGCGCGCACGACCGCCAGATCGTGGGCGATGAAGAGCAGCGCCAGGCCCAGGCGCTCCTGCAGCTCGTGCAGGAGGTTCAGGATCTGGGCCCGCACCGAGACGTCCAGCGCGCTGACCGGCTCGTCGCACACCAGGAGCTCCGGCGCGAGCGCCAGGGCGCGCGCGATGCCGACGCGCTGGCGCTGGCCGCCCGAGAGCTCGTGCGGGTAGTGGCCCGCCTGGCTGGCGGCCAGGCCGACCGACTCGAGCAGCTCCAGGGCGCGCAGGCGCCGCTCGCGCGGCCGTCCGAGGCGGTGGATGACCAGCGGCTCGGCCACGCTGGCGAGCGCGGTCTGGCGTGGATCGAGCGAGGCGCTCGGATCCTGGAACACGAGCTGGATGCGCCGGCGCAGCGCGCGCCAGGCGTGCGCCGGGCGTCCGACCAGCTCCTCGTCCCCGAGCCGGATCGAGCCCGAGCTGGCCGCCTCCAGCCCCACCAGGCAGCGCGCCAGGGTCGACTTGCCCGAGCCCGACTCGCCCACCAGGCCCAGCGCCTCGCCGCGCGCGAGCGCGAAGGAGACCCCGTCCAGCGCGCGCACCGGGGCGGGCCGCGGGCCCAGCAGGGAGGTGCGCCGCCGCGGGTAGAGCTTGGTGAGCGCGCTCACCGTGAGCAGCGGCGGGCTCACCGCGCGCGCTCCAGCAGGAGGCGCGGCGTCTCGAAGCAGGCCGTGCGGTGGTCCGAGGGCGCGCGCAGGCTCTCGAGCGGCGGCACCTCGGCGCGGCAGCGCGCGCTCGCCAACGGGCAGCGCGGGTGGAAGGCGCAGCCCGGCGGGCGCGCCAGCGGATCGGGCGGCTGGCCGGGGATGGCCGGCAGCGGGAAGCGCGGCTCGCCCCGCAGCGTCGGCGTGCTGGCCAGGAGCCCGCGCGTGTAGGGGTGCAGCGGGCGCTCGAACAGGACGCGCGCGGCGGCGCTCTCCTGCGTGCGCCCGGCGTAGAGCACCTGCACGCGGTCGGCGAACTCGGCCACGCGCGCGAGGTCGTGCGAGATCAGCACCACGGCCGTGCCGTGGCGGCGCTGGAGCGTGCGCAGGAGCTCCAGCACCTGGACCTCGAGGTGCGCGTCGAGCGCGGTGGTGGGCTCGTCGGCGAAGAGCAGCGCCGGGCGCAGGAGCAGCGCCATGGCGATCGCCACGCGCTGGCGCATGCCGCCCGAGAGCTCGTGCGGGTAGGCGGCCAGCACGCGCTCGGGCTCCAGCCCGACCTCCTCCAGGGCCGCGGCGGCGCGCAGGCGCGCGGCGCGACGCGCCAGGCGCTCGTGGACCTCCAGCACCTCGGTCAGCTGGCGCGCCACCGTCAGCAGCGGGTGCAGCGCGCCCAGCGGGTCCTGGAACACGATCGCCAGCTCGCGTCCGCGCAGCGCGCGCAGCTCGCGCCCGGGGAGGCGCAGGAGGTTGCGCTCGCGGAAGAAGGCCCGTCCGGCGCTCACGCGCAGCGGCGGCGGCACGAGCCCGAGCACCGTCAGGGCCGTGAGCGTCTTGCCCGAGCCCGACTCGCCCACCAGGGCCAGGGTCTCGCCCGCGGCGACCTCGAAGGAGACCCCGTCGAGGAGCGGCACACGCCCCTCCGGCGTCGCGAGCTCGACCGCGAGGTCGAGGGCCGTCAGCAGGGCCGTCACGCGTTCCTCCCCAGGCGCGGGTCGAGCGCGTCGCGCAGCCCGTCGCCGAGCACGTTGAGCGCGAGCAGCGTCGCGCCCAGGAACAGCGCCGGCCCGAGCACGAGCCACCAGGCGACCGACAGCGGGTTCAGCGCGTCGAGCGCGTCGCTCGCCAGGATGCCCCAGGAGACCTGGGGCGGCTCGACCCCCAGGCCCAGGAACGAGAGGAAGCTCTCGTACAGCATCACCGCCGGCAGGGTCAGCGTCAGGTAGACGGCCACGATCCCGAGCAGGTGCGGCACGACGTGCACGCGCAGGACGAAGAGGTGCGAGGCTCCGAGCACGCGCGCCGCGCGCACGAACTCGGCCTGGCGCAGGGCCAGGACCTGGGCGCGCACGACGCGCGCCATCGTCAGCCAGGTCGAGAGCCCCAGCACCACGAAGAAGGCCGTCATGCGTCCGATCCCGAGCTGCGCCAGCTCGGCGCGGTACTCGCCCAGCAGCGTGATCACGAAGATGACCACGAACAGGAAGGGGATCGAGTAGAGCACGTCGACCAGGCGCATCATCGCGGAGTCGAGGCGCCCGCCGAAGTAGCCCGCCAGGGCGCCGTAGCCGACCCCGACCAGGACCGAGACCAGCGCCGCCGCCAGGGCCACGCTCAGCGACACTCGGCTGCCGAAGACGCAGCGCGCCAGGAGGTCGCGGCCCTTGGCATCGGTGCCGAGCCAGGGCCCGAGCTGGAAGAAGCCGAAGAGGCGGTGGCGCAGGGCCACCAGCGCGCGGTCGAGGGCCCCGAGCGGGCCGTAGCCGTCCTGGGCCGTGACCTCGACGCGGGCGAGCGCCAGCGTGCCGCCGCCGGGGACGTGCAGGCCGTCCGGGCCGCTCTGGCTCGCCAGCACGCTCGCGAAGCGCGCCTCGAGGTCCGCGCCGCGCGCCGGGTCGAGCTCGGAGCGGTAGAGCAGCGCCAGCTCGAGCTCCTCCGGCGCCGCGCCCGGACCGTGGCGCAGGACGCGCGGCCTCGCGCCCGTCAGCTCGCGCACGTTCGCCACCAGGAGGCGCTCGGCGCGCGCCAGCAGCTCGCCCGAGCGCGGCGGCTCGGAGAGGCGCAGGCGGATCGAGACGCGGTGGGCCCAGCGCGGCCCGCCCAGCTCGAGCCGCGGCGCGCGCGCCTCGCCCTCGAGCGCCAGCACGCGCGGCGAGGCCAGCGGCAGGAGCGGCGCGAGCAGCGCGCCCAGGCCGCTCGCCGCGAGGAACAGCAGGCTCGCCAGCGCCCCGCGGCTGGATCTGAAGCGCCGCCAGGCCTGGCGCGCCGGGTGGACGGGGCCACGCGCGCTCACCCGGCCTCCTCCAGGGGGATGCGCGGGTCGAGCAGCGTCGCCGCCGCGTCGACCAGCGTGTTCAGGGCGTAGACCAGCACCGTGTAGACGAGCGTGACGCCCATGGCCAGCGGGTAGTCGCGGTTGAGCGCGCTGTTCACGAAGTGCGTGCCCACGCCCGGGATGGCGAAGATCTTCTCGACCACCAGCGACCCGGTCAGGATCCCGGCCGTGGCCGGCCCCAGGTACGTCACGACCGGCAGGAGCGACGCGCGCAGCGCGTGGCGCACGAGCACCAGGTGCGGCGGCAGGCCCTTGGCGCGCGCGGTGCGGACGAAGTCCTGGTTCAGCACCTCGAGCAGCCCGGCGCGCGTCAGGCGCGCGATGTAGGCCGCGAAGGGCAGCCCGAGCACGAAGGAGGGCAGCAGGAAGTGCGCCAGGTCGCCCCAGCCGGCGGGCGGCAGCCAGCCCAGGCCGAAGACGAAGACCAGCACCAGGAGGCCGGCGACGACGAAGTTCGGCAGCGCGATCCCGAGCGTGGCCGCCAGGCGCAGCGCGAGGTCGAGGCGCGTGCCGCGCCGCACGGCCGCCAGGATCCCGCTCGGCAGCCCGAGCGCGAGGGCCCACAGCAGCGCCAGCGCCCCCAGCGCGGCCGAGACGGGCAGTGACTGGGCCAGGATCTCGCCCACCGTGAAGTCGCGGTACTTGAAGGAGGGCCCGAGGTCGAGCGCCAGCAGGCCGCCCCAGGGCCGCGTGCCGTCGCCGCCCACCAGGCGGTGCCCCTGCGCGCTCCAGTCCAGCGGCCCGACGTACTGCAGGTACTGCTTCCACAGCGGCCAGTCGAGGTGGTAGCGCTCGCGCAGGCTCTGCTCGACGGCCGGGTGCAGGGCGCGCTCGGACGAGAACGGCCCGCCGCGCACGGCGCGCATCAGCACGAAGCTGACGCTGACCACCAGCCACAGCGTGACCAGGAACCAGCCCGCGCGGCGCAGCAGGAAGAGCGTCACCGCGCGCGCTCCTTCCAGTGCCAGAACTTCGGCGGGTGCTCGTCGAGCACGTTGGCGTGGAAGCCGCCGAGGCGCGGGTGTACCAGGTTCTGGCTGACGTAGCCGAAGAGCGGCAGGATCGGCAGCTCTTCCAGCAGGAGCGCCTCGGCCTCGGCCAGCAGCGCCAGGCGTCGCGCCGCGTCCACCTCGCGCCCGGCCGCCGCCAGCAGCCCGTCGTAGCGCTCGGAACGCCAGCCCGTGCGGTTGTTCTCGCTGTCCGCGGTGAAGGCCTCCAGGAACGTGTTCGGGTCGGGATAGTCGCCGATCCAGGAGGAGCGCGAGAGGTCGTAGCGCAGGTTCGTCTGCGAGTCGAGGAAGCTCTTCCACTCCTGGTTGAGCAGCTTGACCTCGATCCCGAGCGTCGCCGACCAGTCCGCCGCCAGCACCTCGGCCACGTCGCGGTGCGTCTCGGAGGTGTTGAACAGGATCTCGAGCGGCGGGAAGGGCCGCGCGGGCCCGTAGCCGGCGGCGGCGAGCAGCGCGCGCGCCTCGGCCCGGTCGGCGGCCAGGGCGGCCGCGTGCGCGGCTTCGTCCGCTCCCACCGGTGCGTGGCGCATCTCCGGGCGCGGGTAGCCGGCCAGGCCCGGCGGCGTCAGCGACCAGCTCGGCGGCTCGCCCTTCTGCAGGATCGCCGCGCACAGCGTGCGCCGGTCGACGGAGAGCGCCAGGGCGCGCCGCACGCGCACGTCGTCGAGCGGCGGGCGCGTCACGTTGACACGGTAGAAGTAGCTCGCGAGGTAGGGCGCCGCCTGGAAGTCGGGCCGGCGGCGCAGCTCCGGCACGAGCGTGGCCGGCACGCGGTCGATCCAGTCGACCTCGCCCGCCAGGTAGAGGTTCAGCCCGGTGCCGATGTGCTCGAGCGCCAGGATGTCGAGCGAGCGCAGCGCGACCGCGCCCACGTCCCAGTACTCGGGGTTGCGCACCAGGCGCAGGCGGTCGTTCACGCGCCGCTCGACCAGCTTGAAGGGCCCGTTCGAGATCAGGCGCCCCGCGCGCACCCACTCGCTCTGCCAGCGGCGCGGGAAGCTCCGCTGCGCCTCCTCGAGCGAGCGCCGGTGCACCGGGAAGAGCGGGTGGAAGCTCGTCAGCGCCAGGAAGTAGGCCGTCGGCCGGGCCAGCTCGACCACCAGCGTGTGCGCGTCGGGTGCGGCGAGCCCCACGTCGCGCCAGCGCGCCTCGCGCTCCTCCGGCGCGCTGCGGCTGAAGGCCTCGGCCCCGCGCACGCACCAGAGCTGGTAGGCGAAGGGTGCCGCCGTCTCGGGCTCCAGCAGGCGCCGCCAGGAGTAGAGGAAGTCCTCGGCCGTCAGGTGCTCGCCGTTGCTCCAGCGCGCCTCGGCGCGCAGGTGGAAGGTGTAGGTCAGCCCGTCGGGCGCGACCTCCCAGCGCTCGGCCACGCCCGGCAGCGGCGCCAGCGTCTCGGGGTGCTTGACCGTCAGGCCCTCGAACAGCGCCATCGCCACGCGGCCCTCGGACTGGCCGCTGACCGTGGCCGGATCGAGGGTCGTCACCTCCGACCCGTTCGAGTACACGAGCTCGGCCCGCGGCAGCCGCGCGCGGCGCGCGAGCGCGAGGGCCAGGGCCGCGAGCGGCACGAGGAGCGCGAGCGCGAGGACGTTGCGGAGTCGCGCGCGCCAGGCGGCGGTCATCGCATGGGCGGTTGGGCTGCGTGCAGGGAGGGCGTCGCAGAGGCTAGGCAACCGCGCGCTCCGGCTCCAGCCTGCCCTCCGGAGCGCCGCGCTCCACCAGGTCCGGGGTTCGGCGGCCTTGCGCGGGCGGACCAGGGGGCGGGCTGGAGCCCGGCGGAGCCAGGGCCGCGCTCGAGCGGCGCTCCGCGCCGGTTCTCGCGATTCCTGCGTACGTCCGGGGCGTGCCGGGTAACTGGAAGAGCGCCGCACGGTAGGCCCAGGCGGGCCCGCTTCTCCTTCCCCTGAAAAGGGTTGCGGCTGCGCTCCTGGCCCCGGTACACCTTCGACTGCCTCCGGATGAAGCGATTTCCCCTGCGTCTCCTCGCGCTCGCCGGCCTGGCGGGCTTCCTGTTCGCGAGCGCTGCCGTCGCCCGCGGTTGCGCGGCGGCCGTTGCGAGCGGCGCGGAGCCCCAGGAACCCGCCGAGGAGCGCCTGGGGCCCGGTCCCGAGCCGGTCGACCGCTGGCACCCGCGCGGGAAGGAACCCGTCGAGCCGGCCTACGGCGGCACCCTGCGCGTCCACATCGAGTCCCTGCCGCCCTCGCTGAACGGGATGCTCCTGAACAGCCAGAACGCGCGCAACATGCTGTTCGAGCTGCACGCCACGCTGGTCGGGCGCGACTGGGAGAGCTGGGAGATCGTGCCGGAGCTGGCCGAGCGCTTCGAGGCGGCCGACACGCTCGTCCTGAAGGACGGCAGCCGCCGGCACGGGCGCGTCTCCGAGGAGGAGGGCAAGGTCCTGCTGGCCGAGCCCGGCCTGGCGGCTCCGACGGTCCTCGCGCGCGACGACGTCGAGCGCGTCGAGCGCGGCACGGTGATCACCTTCCACCTGCGCCCGGGCGTGCGCTGGCACGACGGCCATCCCTTCGACGCCGAGGACGTGCTCTTCACCTGGCGCCTCGGCGCGAACCCGGCGGTGCGCTGCGACTGGACCCGCCCGTACCTCCAGAAGATCGTGTCGGCGGAGGCGCCGGACCCGCTGACGGTGCGCTTCTTCCTGGCGGAGCAGTACTTCTACTCGTTCCCGTTCTTCGCCGACACCTTCTGCATCCTGCCGCGGCATCTCTACGACCTGCGCGACCCGGACCACGCG
This sequence comes from Planctomycetota bacterium, assembly GCA_036376275.1. Classification (GTDB taxonomy): domain Bacteria; phylum Planctomycetota; class UBA1135; order UBA1135; genus JABFRZ01. The sequence continues at coordinate 12,068 of DASVAP010000235.1, forward strand.
CGCCACGACCCGGGCGCGAGCGACGAGGCCTGCGCGAAGGCGATCAACGAGAACTCGCACAACACCGAGTGGGTCGGCCTCGGGCCCTACCGGCTCACGAAGTACTCCGCCGCCGGCGTCGAGGCCGAACGCTTCGACGGCTACTTCGACCCGGCCGACGCCGGCTACGTCGACCGCATCGTCTGGCGCCACGTGGCCAGCGACGAGGCCGCCTTCCAGGCCCTGCTCAACGACGAGCTCGACTTCACCCTGCGCATCAGCTCGGACCAGTACTTCGGCCCGGCCATGCAGCAGGAGGCCTTCACGCGCCGCAACTGCAAGGGCTACTTCTACCTGGGGTTCTTCAACTACGTGCCCTGGAACCTGCGCCGGCCGATCCTGGCCGACCTGCGCGTGCGCAAGGCCCTGGCCCACGCGATGGACATGGAGGCCTACGTCGAGACCGTCGCGCACGGTCTGGCGGTGCTGCCCACCGGGCCCCAGAGCTACTTCGGACCGTCCTACGACCACGGCGTCGAGCGCCTGGCCTACGACCCCGCGCGCGCGCGCGAGCTCTTCGCCGAGGCCGGCTGGCTCGACCGCGACGGCGACGGCGTGCTCGACAAGGACGGCCAGCCCTTCCAGATCGAGATGCTGGTGCTCTCGGGCAACAGCTCGGCCGAGCTCTTCGCGCGCATGCTCCAGGAGAGCCTGGCCAAGGTCGGCGCGCGCCTCGTCCTGACCCCGGTCGACTCGGCCACCTACTTCCGGCGCATCAGCGAGCGCGACTTCGACTGCGGCCAGGCCGGCTGGAACGTGGACGTGACCGAGAACGACCCGATGCAGCTGTGGCACTCGCGCTCGGCCGGCCCGGGCGGCTCGAACCACGCCGGGGTGATGGATCCGAAGGTGGACGCGCTGATCGAGCAGGGCCAGCGCATGCTCGACGACGACGAGCGCCACGAGAAGTGGCGCGAGCTGCACCGCTATCTCTACGAGCAGGTCCAGCCCTACCTCTACCGCGAGGCCCCGCCGCGCAAGTTCGCGCTCAACCTGGCCCTGCGCGGCGTGCAGTTCTTCAAGGTCTCGCCCGGCTACGCGCTGCGCCGCTGGTACTACCCGGCCGGGACGCCGGGCACGCGCCCGACGCGCGCGAAGTGAGCGACTCCGCTTGGCCTACGTCCTGCGGCGCCTGGCCCTCGTGCCGCCGACCCTGCTCGGCATCCTCCTGCTGACCTTCGGGCTCCTGCACCTCGTGCCCGGCGATCCGGCCGAGCTGGCCTTCGCGGGCGATCGCCAGGGTCAGGTCGATCCCGCGGCCCTGGCGCGCTTCCGGGCGGACTACCTGCTCGACCGTCCGCTGTGGCGCCAGGTGCTGCACTACCTGGGGCCCTTCGACCTGTCCCCGGAGGGGCACCGCTGGTTCGGCGGCTCCGGCGAGCGGCCCTGGGGCGGGCTCCTCACCGGCGACCTGAAGCGCGAGATCCACCGCCCGCACGTGCGCGTGGCGGACGAGCTCGGCCGGCGGCTGGCGGTGACCGTGCCGCTGGCGGCGGCGGCGCTGCTGCTCGCCTATCTCGTGGCCCTGCCGCTCGGGATCCTGGCGGCCCTGCGCCAGGGGCGGGTCTTCGATCGCGCGGCCAGCGCGCTGGTCCTGGCGCTCTACTGCGTGCCGGTCTTCTGGGGCGGCCTGCTGTTGCAGCTCGTCTTCGGGGCGACGGGCCTCGACTGGCTGCCGGTCGTGGGGCTCGGGGCGGAGGGCGCGCCGCTCGGCGAGCGCCTGCTGCGCTCGATCCTGCCGGTGGTGTGCCTCGCCTACGGGAGCCTGGCGTACCTCTCGCGCCAGATGCGCGCGGGCCTCCTGGAGCAGCTCTCGGCCGACTACGTGCGCGCCGCGCGCGCGCGCGGGCTGCCGGAGCGGCTCGTCGTCGGCCGCCACGCGCTGCGCAACGCGCTGCTCCCGATCGCGACGCTGCTGGCGGGCGTCCTGCCGGCCCTGATCGGCGGCTCGGTGATCGTCGAGACCGTCTTCGACCTGCCTGGCGTCGGGCGCTACGCCTACGAGGGCTTGCAGCAGCGCGACTACTTCATCGTGCTGGCCACCACGACCCTGGGCGGGCTGATGACGTGCCTGGGGATGCTGCTCTCGGACCTCCTGGCGGCGGCCGTCGATCCGCGCATCCGCCATGGCTGAGTCGCGCCTGGATCCGGGGCCGGCGGCGGACGCCTGGAGCCGCGCGCGCGCGAGCCTGGCGCGAAGCCGCGCCTTCCGCGTCGCGCGCCTCGGGCTCGTGCTCGTCTCCGGCCTGGCGGTCCTGGCGCCGTTCCTGGCCAGCGATCGGCCGCTGTACCTCGTCGCGGCCCATCCGGGCGAGTTCGAGCGCGCGCGGGGCGAGCTCGTGCCGCTGACGGTGGCCTGCGCGGCCCAGCTCGGGCCGGCCGGAGAGCCCACGGCGCGCGTGCGCGAGGCCGCGGCCGTCGCGCTGCGCCTCGCCCGCCTGGCCGAGGCCCTCGGGGACGAGGCCCCGGGCTCGATCGCGGGCTTCGAGGCCACCCTCGCGCGCGCCCTCGCGCTGGCGGAGGCAGGCGCCGTGCCGCCCGGCACGGATGCCGAGCTGGTGCAGCGCGCGCGCGCGCTGGCGAGCGAGCTCGCGCCGCTGCAGAGCTCGTTGCCGGCGCGGCGCAGCTCCCCGCTGGCGGCCGGGCTGACGCCGCTCGAGGTCGGCCTCGTGCTCGCCTGGGGTCTCGCGCTGCTCGCGCCGCTGCGCCGGCGTCTCGGGCTCCCGCGCGCGCTGGGCCTCGCGGGGCTCGCCGGCCTGGCGGCGGGGGTCCTGTGGTCGGCCGCGGTCGGCGCGGGCCGCAGCTTCCCGACCGGCCACTTCAAGGAGGCCCTGACGGAGGGCGAGATCGTCGCCACGCGCGCCTGGTTCGCGCCCGTGCCCTACGGCTTCGCCGAGCAGCACCCGGAGGAGGCCCTGCGCCCGCCGACCTGGCTGGCGGCGGCCGAGCTCGATCCGACCGGCGCCTACCTGCGCGGCCCGCGCGTCCCCCGGCCCGATCCGGTGACGGGCTTCGTCCCGAGGACGCGCCCGGTCGAGGTGCGCGCCGGCGAGCCGGCCCTCAACGCGGCCGCGCGCCACTGGCTCGGCACCGATGCGACCGGCCGCGACGTCCTGGCGCGCGTGATCCACGGCGCGCGCGCGAGCCTGGCGGTCGGGGCCCTGGCCACGGCGCTCCTGATGCTGCTCGGGATCGCGGTGGGGGGGCTGGCGGGGAGCCTGGGCGGGCGCGTGGACGTCTTCGTCTCGCGCGCGATCGAGGTCGTGTCCTCGTTCCCGCTGCTGTTCCTCGTGCTGGTGGCGGTGGCCTTCGTCGGACCCTCGCTCGGGACGGTGTGCCTGGTGCTCGGGGGCGTGGGCTGGACCGGCGTGGCGCGCCTGACGCGGGCCGAGTTCCTGCGCCAGCGCGAGCTCGACTACGTCGCCGCCGCGCGCGCCCTGGGCTTCTCGCGCCTGCGCATCGCGCTGGTGCACGTGCTGCCCAACGCCCTGGCGCCGCTGCTGGTGGCCGCGACCTTCACGGTGGCGGGCGTGATCCTGGTGGAGGCGGCCCTGAGCTTCCTCGGCTACGGCGTGCGCGTGCCCGTCCCGAGCTGGGGCGCGCTGTCGAGCGAGACGCGCGAGCTCGCCAACTGGTGGCTGCTGGTCTTCCCGGGCGCCTTCCTGTTCGCGACCGTGCTGTGCCTGCAGCTCGCCGGCGACGCGCTGCGCACGGCCCTCGACCCGCGCACGGCCGTGGAGCGCCTCTCGTGACGGCCCTGCTCGAAGTGCGCGGGCTCACGCTCGAGCTCGACACGCCGGCCGGGCGCGTGCGTGCCGTCCACGGGCTCGACCTGGTGCTGCGCGCCGGCGAGACGCTGGCCCTGGTGGGCGAATCGGGCTGCGGCAAGAGCCTGAGCGCGCTGGCGCTCTTCGGGGCCCTGCCGCCGGCCGCGCGCGTGGCCGCGGGGCAGGCCTGGTTCCGCGGGCAGGACCTCCTGGCGCTGCCGGACCTCGAGCGGCGACGGCTGCTCGGGCGTGAGCTCGCGCTCTCGTTCCAGGAGCCCGGCGCGGCCTTCGACCCGGTCGTGCCGGTCGGGGCCCAGGTGGCCGAGACCCTGCGCCATCACCTCGGCCTGGAGCGGCGCGCGGCCTGGCGGCGCGCGCTCGAGTGCCTGGCCCAGGCCGGGCTCGAGCGGCCCGAGGAGCACGCGCGGCGCCTGCCGGGCGAGCTCTCCGGCGGCCAGCGCCAGCGCGCGATGCTGGCCCTCGCCCTGGGTTGCGAGCCGGCCCTGCTGGTGGCGGACGAGCCGACCAGCGCGCTCGACGCGCCGCTCGCGGCCGAGCTCCTGGCCTGGCTCGCCGGCGAGGCGCGCCGGCGCGAGCTGGCGCTCCTGCTGATCACCCACGACCTCGCGGTGGTGGCCGAGCTGGCCGAGCGCGTGGCCGTGATGTACGCCGGTCGCATCGTCGAGGAGGCCGGCGTGCTGGACCTCTTCGCGCGCCCGAGCCACCCCTACACGCGCGCCCTGCTCGACGCGCGCCTCGCGACCGGGGCGGCGCGGAAGGCCTTCGCGGCCCTGCCGGGTCAGGTGCCGGCGCCCGGGGCCTGGCCGCCGGGCTGTGCGTTCCACCCGCGCTGCGCGCGCGCCGAGGAGCGCTGCCGGCACGAGGTGCCGCAGCTCCTGCCGGCGCCGGGGGACGAGCCGGCGCGGCCCGCTCAGCCCGGGCTGCGCGCACCGGACGAGAGCCTGGCGCTCTCCAGCCGGCGCGTGGCCTGCCACCTGCCGCTGACGGAGGAGCCAGCGTGAGCGCGCCGCTGCTCGCGGCCGAGGGCCTGAGCTACGCCTACCCGCCGCGCGGGAGCGGCGCGCGGCGCGCCGGCGCGCCGGCGCTGGTGGAGGTGGGATTCACGCTCGCGCGCGGCGAGACCCTGGCCCTGGTGGGGGAGTCGGACTCGGGCAAGAGCACGATCGCGCGCATCCTGGCGGGGCTGCTCGTCCCGAGCGCCGGGCGCCTGCGCTACTGGCGTGCCTCGGGCGAGGCGCTCGAGCTCCTGACCCTCGCGCCGCGCGCGCGGCGCCGCCTGCAGCCGGAGATCGGCCTGGTGTTCCAGGATCCCTACCAGAGCCTGAACCCGCGCCACACGGTGGGTGAGGCCCTGGCGGAGCCGCTGCTCGTCCATGGCCGCGTCCGGCGCGCGGCGGCGCGCGCGCGCGCGCGGGAGCTGCTGGAGCGCGTCGGGCTCGAGGCCGGCGCCGCCGGGCGCTTCCCGCACGAGTTCTCCGGCGGCCAGCGCCAGCGCGTGGCCATCGCGCGCGCCCTGGCCCTCGCGCCGCGCTGCCTGGTGCTGGACGAGGCCACCAGTGCGCTCGACGTCTCGGTGCGGGCCCAGATCCTGAACCTGCTGGGCGATCTGCAGCGCGAGCTCGGGCTCGGCTACGTCTTCATCACCCACGACCTGGCGCTGGCGCGCGTCCTGGCCGCGCGCACCGTGGTGCTGGCGGGAGGCCGCGTGGTCGAGAGCGGGGCGACGGAGGAGGTCCTGGCGCGCCCGCGGCATCCGGCGACCGCGCGGCTCGTGGCGGCGGTGCTATCGGGTGACCCGAGTCGCCGGCGGAGCTCGGGGTCGTAGGGAGGAAGAGCGCGGAGACGCGGAGGGAAGACGCGGAGGGCGCGGAGAGGGAAGGAGGAGGAGAGAGGGAAGGAGGAGGCGGGCTCGGCGGGATGGCGCGCCACGGCGGAAGCCCCGGTCACCGGCCCGTGATCCGGAGCGCGCCGAGCTTCCTCTCCCCACCCTCCCTCTCCGCGTCCTCCGCGTCTTCCCTCCGCGTCTCCGCGCTCTTCCTCGCTTCCTCTCAAACCGCCAGGCCGTACTCCTCGCGCAGGATCGTGCGCAGCACCACGAAGTCCTCGACCTCGTGGTCGGGGATCGCATCCCCGAGGCCGCGCACGTGGCGCGAGGCGCGCTTGGCCCAGGCGGCCTTCATGCCGATCGACTTGGGCGGCGTGATGTCGTGGCTGGGGGAGTCGCCGACGTACATCGCCTGGCCCGCCTCGAGCCCGAGGTCGCGCAGGGCCAGGGCGTAGATCTTCGGGTTGGGCTTGGAGATCCCGAGCTGGTCCGAGATGAAGACCGCGCGCGGGTCGAGGTAGGGCACGAGCCCGAGGCGCACCAGCTTCTCGGCTTGCTTGATGGTCCAGCCGTGGGTGATGATGCCGGTGACGAGTCCGGCCTGGCGCAGCGCGCGCAGCAGCGGGACGACGTCCTCGAAGGGGCGCAGCTCGCGGAACTTCGTGTCGTGGTAGGCGGCGATCCCGGCGGCCACGATCAGGGCCGGGTTGACCTGCTGCAGGGCCTTCGGGCGCAGGCGCTTGAGGAGCTGGTCGAAGTGGTGGTCGTAGTTCGAGGAGAACTCGGCCAGCACCTCCTCCAGCTCGCGCAGCACCACCTCCTCGGGCAGGTCGAGCCCGGTCTGGATCATCGCCCGCACGGCGTTGCGGCGGGCCACCTTGGCGAACTGGGTGGTCGAGAAGAGCGTGTCGTCGATGTCGAAGAGGACCGCCCTCAGGGTCATGGGCGGCAAGCTAGCAAAAACGTGGGGCGCGAGGCGTCCGGCGCAGGGCCCTGCGAGGGCTGTCCCGACGGTGTGGTCCCGGAAGGGCCACGGCCCCGTCGGGCGCGCGCTCCGCGCGCCCGCCGGGGCCGTGGCGGGGTTCGTGACCGATCTTCGATCGGTCAGCGCGCCTCGATGCGGGCCAGCTCCTCCTTGACGTCGCTGATCCAGGCGCGGATCAGGATCATCAGGCTCTGGCGCTCGTCGCTGTAGCCCTCTTCCTTGAAGAAGAAGCCGAGCAGCGGGACGTTCGCGATCCAGGGCACCTCGGCGCGGCGCTCGACGTTGCGGATGCGCGAGAGCCCGCCGATCAGGATCGAGCCGCCGTCCGGGACGACGGCCGTCGTGAACACGCTCTGCACCTCGAGCTCGGGCAGCTGGAAGGTCACCGCCGCCGTCTGGCCGGCCAGCGTGGTCGAGAAGTCCGTCAGGGCCACGACCTGGGCCACGGTCGGCTGGATCTCCAGCGTCAGGTAGCGGCGGTTGTGGTGGATGGTCGGGCGGACGTCGAGCACGATGCCCTCGGTCAGGACGTTGATCTGCGGGTCGGCCACGGCCTGGAACTGGGCCACCTCGACGTCGAAGTCCTGCACGTAGGCGCGCTGGTTCACGACCGTGACGTAGGCGCGCTGGGTGTTGTGCACCGACAGCACCTGGTCGTTGATCAGCTCGATGTCCTCGCTCTTCTCCACCAGCCGCAGGATGGCCGAGAGCTGGATGTCGTTCAGGAACGTGTACTGGACGGTCATGCCCCCGATGGTGGAGAGCGCGTCGCCCAGCACGCCGTTGAAGAAGTGCTCGGTACGGCCCCGGAAGTCGCCGTCGCCGCCCTCGTCGTAGAAGGCGCCGGCCGAGGGCGGCGTGAGCGTCTCGCCGTCGCCGGAGTTGTCGAGCCCCAGGGACGGGTTGCGGTCCAGGTCGATGTCCTCCAGGTCCGTGAAGGGCTGCCCGGGGTTGTCGAGGCCGCGGAAGTCGACCCCGATCTCCTGGATGAAGTGGTCGCCGATCACCAGGAACTTCGACTCGATCGTGACCAGCGACGAGCTGAAGCGTCGCAGCTCTTCCAGGAACTGGCGCACCTGGCGCTGCACGTCGCCCGAGTGCACGACGATCATGTTGCCGGCCTCGACCGCGATCGAGACGCCCTCTTCCTCCCAGGTGCCGACGGCGACGTTCTCCTGGACCAGGGTGGCCAGGTCCTCGGGCACGTTGACCGGCGGCTTCTCGCCGATGCGCCCGAAGGCGCCGCCCGAGTTCTCGTCGTCGTCCTCGAGCTCGTCGAGCAGGCGCAGGCGGTCGATGCGCGGGCCGAGGAAGTCCGTCAGGCCGAAGATCAGGTCCTGGACGTCGTGGTTGTGGATCAGGAGCTCGCCGCGGGCCTTCTCCTTGGTCGTGACCAGCACCGTGTCGTGGCGGATCGTCCACGTGACGGTCTCGCCGGCCATCTGCGCGATCAGGTTCAGCACCTTGTCGACGGCGATGGCGTTGGTCAGGTCGAGGTTGAAGACCACGCCGCCATCCACCGCGGCCTGGTCGGCGGCGGGATCGGTGATCATCGGGATGCCGGTGATCGCGTTGAGCGACTGGATCACGGCCGCCAGGCTCTCCTCGTCGCGCACCGTCAGGCCGGGGATGCGCGCCGAGGCGAGCTGGGCGCGCAGCTCGATCGCCACGGGGCTGTCGGTCGCGCCGACGTCCAGGCGCGTGCGGTCGGCGCGCAGCGCGGTGATCGCGCGCCAGTAGTCCTCGTCCGGCAGCGTGATCACGCCCTGGTAGGGGATGCGCAGCTCGTCCATGTCCTCCTTCCAGCGCTGGTACTGCTGCAGCTTCTCGCGCAGGAAGGTCTCCTGGACCAGGTCGCGGCCCTTGCGGAAGGCCGTGTCGCGCAGGTCCATCGCGCGCTCGTTGCGCGGCTCGAGCCGCAGGACGCGGTCGGCCAGCTCCATGGCCTGGTCGTACTCCTGCTTCTGGAAGGCGGTGATGGCCTGGTCCATCAGCGTGGCGACGACCTGGGCGCGGCGCGCCTGGTCGTCCTGCTCGCGCGTGCGCAGGGCCTGCTGGGCCTCGCGCTGGGCCGCGGCGCGGTTGGCCTGCTCGATGCGGACCTTCTCCTGGCGCGTGCTGGCGATGAGGGCCTCGATCTCCTGCTCCAGGGCGGCCCAGTCGCCGGAGTAGGGCGACCAGCGGACCTGGTCCTGGGCCAGGGTCAGCTCGATCAGGGCCGCGTCGTAGTCGCCGCGCGAGATCGCCAGCTTGGCCTTGTCGACCTTCTGACGCGCGTCGATCTCGAGCTGGTCCTTGCGCAGGCGCGCCTTGTTCTCGAGCTCCTGGATCGTGGTCTGGGTCTCGGCCGGGGCGCGCCCGAGCAGGGCCCCGACCTCGGCCAGCATGGCCTTGGCCTCGAGGTTGTCCGGGTCGAGCTGCAGCGCCTTGGCCAGCTCCTGCTCGGCCTGCTCGAGCTCGAGCCGCTCCTTCATCTCGGCCGCGCTCTGCAGGTGCTGGTCGACCAGGAACTGCTTCTTCTGATCGGCCAGCGAGAGCAGCTCGGCCTGCTGGCGCGCGTAGTCGCCGGGGCTGACCGGCTCCTCCTGCTGGACACCCGGCGCTGCGCTGGGCTCTTGCGTGGGCGCGACCGGCTCGGAGCGCTTGCCGCCCGAGGAGCAGGCGGCGGTCAAGGCGACGGAAATGCCGAGCAGGGGGGCGGCGATCCTCATCGGGACACTTCTTCGAGTGACGTGGACTTCGAGGGCGGGCTCGCGTGTCCCTTTCCTAGCGATGACGCGCATCGCGGCTACGGGATTCGGAGCACCGATCGGCAGGGGTTGGGGAGACGAGCGCGATGCGCGACCGCGACCGTCGGGAGGCGGAACGATAGCAGGTCGGCCGCCGCGCGGCAACGCGCCGGAGCCCCGGATTCGCGCGGGTTTCCGGCCCTCCGGCGCTTGCGCAAGGCGCGCCGGCGGAGCAGGGCAGCGGGCGGAAGCCGCGCACCCGCGCGGCGCGCGAAGCGTGGTGTGCGGGAACGCTCTCCAGCCGGCCGCGGGGGCCGGGACGAGCACGCGCGGGGACCGGGCCGGCGGCCCGGCCGGGGCTCACTTCTTCGCCTGCTTGTACTCGCCCACGAACGTGATGTCCGTGAAGCCCGCGTCGACCGCCGCGTCCAGGACGGGGATCATGTCCGCGTAGATCGTGCCCGGCCGGCAGTCGATGGTCGACTTGCGCTCGGGGTTCTCGCGGTAGAGCTGGGCCAGGATCTTGCGCACCTCGGCGACGTCGGCCGTCTTGCGCGGGCCGATCTGGT
>DASVAP010000247.1:0-4178 GCA_036376275.1 Planctomycetota bacterium
GTGGACGCAGCACCACTTCCGGCTGGCCATGCGCTCGGTGCGCACGCGCTCGCGCCCGGCGAGCCTGGAGGTCTTCGAGCGGCTCCTGGCGGGCGAGACCGTCGCCGGCGTGGCGCGCGCCAGCGGGATGAGCGAGGAGGCCGTGCACAAGGTCAAGCAACGCGTCGGCGAGCGCCTGCGCCAGGAGATCGAGCGCCAGGTGCGCGACGAGGAGCTGCTCGAGCCCAGGAGCGGGTCCGACGGCGCAGCGACATGAGCCACGGCCACGGACCCCGCCGGCAGCCGACGGCGCTGGACCCGGGCGCCCGGACGGGACGGGGCCGCCCATGTCCCTGACGGCCGACGACTCGGCCCGCTTCGGCTTCGCGAGCGAGCGCTGGCTCGAGGTCCTGCGCACGGCCGAGGCGCCCCCGGCGCTCGGGCGGCTCGGGCCCTACGAGCTGCTCGAGGAGGCCGGGCGCGGCGGCCAGGGCGTCGTGTTCCGTGCACGCCAGCCCGGCACCGGACGCGAGATCGCCGTCAAGCGGCTGCTGGCCGGGTCCTTCGCCTCGCCCCAGACCCTGCGCCGCTTCGAACGCGAGGTGGAGGCCGCGATCGCGCTGAACCACCCGGGCATCGTCACGGTGTACGGGGTCGAGCGGGTCGAGGGCGCACCGCTCCTGGCGATGGAGTGGGTGGACGGCGTGCCGGTGACGCGCTGGGCGGCGCAGCGCTCGCGCGCCGAGGTCCTCCGGCTCTTCCTGCTCGTGTGCGACGCCGTGCAGCACGCGCACCAGCGCGGCGTGCTGCACCGCGACCTCAAGCCCTCCAACGTGCTCGTGGACGCCGCGGGCCGGCCGCGCGTGCTCGACTTCGGTCTGGCCAAGCTGGCCTCCGACTCGCAGGCGACGATCACGGCCAGCGGCGACTTCCTGGGGACGCCCGCCTATGCCGCCCCCGAGCAGTGGCGCGGCGAGGAGCTGGACGTGCGCGCGGACGTCTATGCGCTCGGCACGCTGCTGTTCGAGATGCTCACCGGCCGGCGCTTGGTCGAGGGCGAGGGGCTGAAGGCCCTGCTCCAGGCCAGCGCCAGCGTGACGCCCACGCGACCGTCCGCGCTCCTGCGCTCGATCCCGCGCGAGCTGGACGCGATCGTGCTCCAGGCCCTGGCGACGGAGCGCCCGCAGCGCTACCAGTCCGTCGATGCGCTCGCGAGCGACGTGCGCCGCTTCCTCGCGGGCGAGCCGGTCTCCGCCCATCCTCCGGGGGCCTGGTACCTGCTGCGCAAGCTGGTCGCGCGCAACCGCCTCGTGTCGGCGCTGGCGGCCGCGCTCGTGCTCGCGATCCTCGTGCACGCCTTCCTGACCGCACGGCATGCCGACGAGCTCGCCCACGAGCGCGACCGTGCGCTCCTGGCCGGCAAGGCCGAGGCGGAGGCGCACGCCCTGGCCGACGCGCAGCGCGTGCGCGCCGAGGAGGCTCTCGGCGTGGCGCAGGAGCAGCGCGTGCAGGCGGAGCAGGAACGCGAGACCGCGCAGCAGATGCTCGACTTCATCGCCGCAGACCTGGTGCAGGAGGCCGATCCCCAGCGCCACGGGCACACGCCGAGCCTCAGCGAGGTCCTGCGCGCGTCCGCGGCCAAGGTGGACGAGCGCTTTCCGGACGCTCCGCGGATCGCCGCACGCTTCCACCGCGTGCTGGGCAGGGCCCTGTGGCAACTCGGCAGCTTCGCCGAGGCCGAGACCGAGCTGCGCAAGGCCCTGGCCCTGGCTCCGGACCGCTCGGCGTTCGACAGGGCCCTGGACCACACGCTGCTCGGGCTGATCCTGCACGGCGGCGGGAAGTACGCCGAGGCGGAGGTCGTCCTCCGCCGCGCGATCGAGCTGCACGAATCCTGCGACCCACCCGACCGCAGGGGCCTGGGCGAGGCGCTGGCCGCGCTGGCCCCGGTCCTGCGCCTGTCGTCGCGCGACGAGGAAGCCCTGGACGTCGGGCTGCGCGTGGTCGAGCTCGTCTCGGGCGACTCTCGCATCCGCGCGCTCGGCAACGTGGGCGTGACCCTGTTCCAGATGGGCCGCCTCGCCGAGGCACGCCCGTACTACGAGGAGGCCCTGGCGAGCTACATCGAGCAGCACGGCGAGGAGGACGCGTCCGTCGTGCCCCTGATCGGGAACCTCGCCGCCCTCGACGCCGCGAGCGGAGATCGCCAGGGCGCGGTGGCGACGTACCGGCGCTGCCTGGAGATCCAGGAGCGGGCGCTCGGGCCGGACCATCCCTTCACGGCCGACACCCGCCTCGACCTGGCGGAGGTGCTCGTGCTGACCGGCGCGCTCGACGAAGGCGAGGACCAGGTGCTCGAGGCCCTGGAGGACCTGCCGGAGGGGAGCATCGAGGCGGCGCTCGGGCAGCTGATCCTGGGCAACCTGTGGATGGAGCGCGGCGACGCCGCCGCCGCGGAGCCGCACTACGCAGCCGCCGTGCGGGCGTTCGACGCGCTCGGACACCGGGTCAACTTCCAGATCGCCGCGGAGGAGTGGCTGAATGCCCTCGTGGCCACGAAGCAGCACGAGCAGGCCGAGACCCTGCTGCGCAGGGTCCTGGAGGTCGCGGCCGGGCGCGACCTGGCCTGGGCCCTGTCCAATCTGGGCGCTCTCCGCTCCGGGCGCGGCGACCAGGAGGAGGCGCGCGAGCTGCTCGAGCGCGCCATCGAGCTCGTCGCCACGCTGCCCGGCGAGGCGACGCTGCACGCGGACACGCTGCGCGCCTACGCCCGCGTGCTGCGCAGGCTGGGCGACGCCGAGGGCGCGGCCGCGCTGGAGCGGGAGGCGGACGAACTCCGTCGCTGAGATCGCGGCCGCTGCCGCCTTGTCGGATCCTGGCCCGATCCCCAGAATGCCGCGCCCTCACGTCGCCGAGGAGGTGTGAGTACGGAAGGGGCGAGGCACCGCGGCGCGACATCTCCTGCGCAAGGCTGCGGAGCACCACCTGACCCGGCAAGGAGAGTGCCGCTTCGGTTGGCGAGCGGGGCTTGAGCGGGGGGCGCGCGGGAGGACGGCTCGCGAAGCTTGCAAGCGGGGATCCAGCCCTGATCCCGAAGGCAGACCGCCAAGCCGACAGGGATTCCGGATAATCTGGCCTGGTGCTCGATCCTCCCTCCGGTGGCTCCGCCCAGCAGGTGACGCGGATCCTGAACGCGGTGATGGCCGGGGAGGAGCAGGCCTCGCGCGAGCTCCTGCCGCTGGTCTACGGCGACCTGCGCAAGCTCGCCGCCGCGCGCATGGCGCGCCTCGGGCCGGGGCAGACGCTGCAGGCGACCGAGCTGGTGCACGAGGCGTATCTGCGCCTGGTGGGCTCGACCGACCCGGGCTGGCAGGGCCGGGTGCACTTCTTCGGCGCGGCGGCGCGCGCCATGCGCGACATCCTGGCCGACCACCTGCAGAAGAAGGGCAGCCTCAAGCGCGGCGGCCACCTGCGGCGCGTCGGCGAGGACACGGCCGCCGAGCTCTCGTGCGAGGGTCCGAGCGACGACGTGCTCGCGGTCGAGGAGGCCCTGCAGGAGTTCGAGCGCGAATACCCGCGCAAGGCGGAGGTGGTGACGCTCAGCTTCTTCGGCGGGCTCGACACGGCGGAGATCGCCGAGGTGCTGAAGCTGTCGGAGCGCACGGTCGAGCGCGAATGGCGCTTCGCCAAGGCCTGGCTGAACAGCTGGCTCGCCGAGCGCGAGGCATCGAGTTGAGCGACGCGCTCAGCCCCCAAGACCGCCAGCGTCTCGACACGCTCTTCGAGCGCGCGGCCGAGCTGCCGCCGGCGGAGCACGCGGCCTTCGTCGCGCGCGAGTGTGCGGCGAACCCTGCGCTGCGAGCCGAGCTCGCGCGCCTGCTCGAAGGGCTCGCGGGCGAGGATCTGCTGAGCCGGATCCAGCCGGAGAAGGCCCTGCGCGCCGGGACACAGATCGGCCGCTACAAGCTACTGGAGCGCGTCGGACAGGGCGGCATGGGCGAGGTCTACGCCGCCGAGCAGCTCGAGCCGGTCGTGCGCCGTGTGGCCCTGAAGATCATCAAGGCCGGGATGGACAGCGCCCAGGTCGTGGCGCGCTTCCACGCCGAGCGCCAGGCGCTCGCGCGGATGTCGCATCCGAACATTGCCCAGGTCTTCGACGCGGGCACGACGGCGGACGGGCGCCCGTACTTCGTGATGGA